>NZ_CP077107.1:1850801-2159268 GCF_019263745.1 Methanospirillum hungatei | reverse complement strand
ATTCAGGATACTGCATGTCATTCTCGTATGATTTGTCCATACAGATACTGGTGAGGTAAAGAAAATATAATGTAAGGTAATTTGAATATACCAGAGTGCATCATGCGTAAAGATGAGATAGAAGAGCGAATTATTCAGATCGAGAAACAAATACGTGATTTGGGATCTATCCAGCGTGAGCAGGGTGAATTGATCATCTCCGAACTACGGTCATTCCAGAACCTGTTTATTGAGGAAAAGATCGAAGTAATGCGTAAACAGATCACTCAGGGCTATCAAAGACTCCTTCTTGATTTAGTTTTAAACACAATGCGTCGTGAATTTGAATCTGTTTGCCCAAATCCATGTTCTTTATATAACCGAACCGACTGTATTGATTTTTTCATGTGCCGTCTGAAAGAATCTGCCGAACGTATGGATCCGGATGAAGCAGATGATTTCTTAAAAAACCAGATCCAGATCGACGACGAACTGATGAATAAATATCCGGAACTCAGACAAAAGCCTTGTATCTCCTGTTTTCAGGTGTATACAACAGAACGCGATCAACTGATGAAGGCAATAGGTGAACTGTCATTGACCAGATCCGGATTGAAACGACAGGGACAGATCTCTTACATGAAAGATCTTCCAGATGAGATGGTTTTATCCAGGATTATCGAACCTCTATCTCACCCAGTCCGGTTCAGTATGATCAAAGCATTATCAAGAGGTGGAATGAGTTACAAGGAACTTAGTACACTCACCGGGTACAAAGGTGGACACCTTCTCTTTCATGTAACCCGGCTGATTGAAGCAGAACTCGTTGCCAAGGATGCAACATCCGGCCAATACCTCATCACCGAAAAGGGATTTGGACTGATGGAGATGATTAAAAAGATGTATTCCGGTTTGTGATATCCCGTAATTCTGATGGAATTACAGGAGATCAGGCTAAATTATACCAATACAGTGAATTTCCCTACGAAGAAATGTTTATCACCCCAGAGGAGATAAGTCAGACATCCGTAGGAAGGTACCACGATGACTGAGAATACCCATAATCCGGCACATAGCGGAGGAAATATGCAAATAATTGGCGAAGGCAGGTTTATCCGTGACTGGTGGCCCAACCAGCTTAATCTCAGGATCCTTCACCAGAACACTCCCGTCTCCAATCCACTCGGTGGGAATTATAACTACCGGGATGAATTTAAAAAACTTGATCTGGCGGCTGTGAAGAAGGATTTGAAGGATATGATGACCAATTCGCAGGAGTGGTGGCCGGCGGATTTTGGTCATTACGGGCCCTTGCTGATTCGCATGGCATGGCACAGTGCCGGGACGTACCGCACTTTTGATGGCCGGGGAGGTGCGAGTGGGGGACAGCAACGATTCCCTCCGCTCAACAGCTGGCCGGATAATGTAAACCTCGATAAAGCACGCAGGCTCCTCTGGCCAATAAAACAAAAATATGGTCAGAAAATCTCGTGGGCTGATCTTATGATCCTTGCAGGCAACGTTGCCCTGGAGTCTATGGGATTCAAAACATTCGGATTTGGAGGTGGACGTGAGGATTTCTGGGAACCGCAGGAGGATACATACTGGGGTTCAGAGGACACATGGCTTGGTGATAAGCGGTATTCAGGCGACCGGGAACTTGAGAAACCTCTCGCTGCTGTACAGATGGGCCTTATTTACGTAAATCCTGAAGGGCCGAACGGCAAACCTGATCCGGTTGCAGCTGCGAGGGATATTCGGGAAGTTTTCGCGCGAATGGCCATGAATGATGAGGAAACGGTTGCACTTATCGCCGGAGGTCATGCATTTGGTAAAACCCATGGTGCCGGTCCTGCGTCTCATGTCGGGCCTGAACCTGAAGCTGCGGGAATTGAAGAACAGGGTCTTGGCTGGAAGAGTAGTTTTGGAACCGGAAAGGGAAACAACACGATCACTAGCGGTATCGAGGTTACATGGACTGCTACACCTACAAGGTGGAGTAATAACTTCTTCAGGAATCTTTTCAGTTATGAATGGGAATTAACAAAAAGTCCGGCTGGTGCATATCAGTGGCATCCAAAAGATGGAGCAGGTGCCGGAACTGTGCCAGATTCACAAGATCCGAAGAAACGCCATCCCCCAGGAATGCTTACCACAGATCTTGCCCTGAGATTTGATCCTATCTATGAAAAGATATCAAGACGATTCTACGAAAACCCGGAACAACTTGCTGATGCATTTGCACGGGCATGGTTCAAGCTGACACATCGTGATATGGGTCCACGTACTCGTTATCTTGGTCCGGAGGTTCCACAAGAAGAGCTCATCTGGCAGGATCCTATCCCTATGGTCAACCATCCGCTGATAGATAAGCAGGATATCGCTCTGCTCAAGAGCAGGATTCTGACATCCGGTCTGTCTATTTCCCGGCTGGTGTCCACCGCCTGGGCCTCTGCTTTTACCTTCCGCGGATCTGATAAGCGAGGCGGTGCGAATGGTGCACGAATCCGTCTTGCTCCACAGAAGGATTGGGAGGTCAACGAACCTGCTGAACTGGCGAATACGGTTAAGATTCTCGAAAACATCCAGAGAGACTTCAACAACACAGCCTCTGGAGGAAAGAAAGTATCACTTGCTGATGTAATCGTTCTTGCAGGTTGTGCAGGTATTGAACAGGCTGCAAAGAATGCAGGATATAATGTGGAGGTACCTTTCACACCCGGACGTATGGATGCCCTCCAGGAACAGACTGATGGAGCATCTTTCGCCGTACTTGAGCCACTTGCCGATGGTTTTCGGAATTACATGAAAGATAACATTTCGATGGCAGCAGAAGCGATGCTGGTAGACAAAGCACAATTACTGACTCTTACTGCACCAGAGATGACGGTGCTTATTGGTGGTATGCGAGTGCTGAATACCAACTTCGGACAAAGCAAGCATGGTGTTTTCACGAAAAAACCGGAAACTCTGACCAACGACTTTTTCATAAACCTTCTTGATGTGAGCATAGAATGGAAAGGAATATCAGACGCTCGGGATCTGTTTGAAGGGCGGGATAGGAGTACAGGTGAAGTGAAGTGGACCGGCACCCGTGTCGATCTGATCTTTGGTTCAAATGCCCAGCTCCGAGCCGTTGCAGAGGTGTACGCATGTTCGGATGCAAAAGAAAAATTTGTTCATGACTTTGTAGCGGTATGGGCCAAGGTGATGAACCTGGATCGTTTTGATCTTGCCATATCGTAAGAGAGATTTTTGAGGGGTCCTTCATCTCTTTTTTTTAAATTCCTCCAGACCCAGATGGATTGAAGGGGATTTTGCCACCATTATCACTTTATTTCACTTTCACCCCGGGGCCTTCTATTTTTATATACTCTGTCAATAACAGATGGAGATATACCAGAGGAAATTGGTATGAAGATATTAAAAGAACCAACAATTCAGGATCTCGAAGAACGGTATGTTGCCTATGTATCATATCAGGGAAATTACATTGGAAATCCTGCCCTTTTCGCAGAGTTATTCGGGAAACTCTTTGGGTGGGGATTTCAGAACCAGGTAATGGGCCCTGATACTGTCATGATCGCTGCATATTATGATGATCCAGAAGTAACCCCTCCGGAGGAACTCACCCTTGATGTCTGTATGAGTATTTCAAAAGATGTAAAGGGAGAGGGAGAAATTAAAACAAAAAACCTTCCTGGAGGAAAATATGCAGTAATAGGTCTCGAACTTGATGGTCCGGAAGAATACCCTGCTTCATGGGAAAAAATTGTTGAATGGGTAGCATCCCATGGTTTGGAGATTGACATTTCCCGGGCGAGTTATGAGGTATACCTGAATAATCCGGAAGAACATCCCAAAAAACATCATATCGTCGACATCTGTATGGCGGTCAGATGAGATAATTCCTCATTTTTTGTTTTGATAGAAGAAAGATTTTTAATTTACCTATCTTTTTCATAGCATATGATTATCTTTGATCTTCCCGGACCTGATAATACTCCTGAAATTGTGAGTGTTGTCAAAAAAGAAGCATCCCGATGTGATTACATTGTTATTGCATCAATAACGGGATCAAGTGCATTGCAGGTTGCAGCAGCTGATCCAGGAAAACCAATTGTTTGTGTCACCTGCCCGCAGGGAATGTATTGGGAGGTTGATAAAATGGACACGGATCTCTTTGAGTCGAATCCAGGTCTGAGATCAATACGCGATCAATGGAGACAGGAAGGGAAAACACGGATTCCCATGGAGATCACGGCTGATAATAAAGTAAAACTAGATGCATCCGGGATCCCGGTAGTGAAAGGTACTATCCCGTTCTTTGGACCAAGTTTTTCAATACGACTTCATTTACGGCAGGTAACTTCACTGGACATCATCGCAAAAACACTCGAACTCATCTCTCCTGGAACCCTTGTCGCTCTTGAAAGTGTTTTAATGGCAACCGATGCAGGAGTAATTCCTGAGGGAGTCAGGGTTCTGGCATGTGCAGGTACTGAACGGGGACTTGATACATGCTGGATCATCAGGAGTGCATCATCAGCAAATCTTTTTCACCCTGACTGTGGTGCAAGGCTGATCGAACTTCTCGCAAAACCCGGGATCGCTGAAACACCTGACATCTCGATAGAATATCTCAGGTAAAATCAATGGCATGAGGAAGAGGAGAGCCATATAGCTCTCTCATTGGACGCTGAAGAGCCAAAACTCCAGAACATTATTCAGACATGTATATCCGATCCGGTTTGAGTATACATGTTAATAATGTAAAAACCCATGATAGAACGGGAATGATCTCTCTTCTCTGATTTCAATACTACTCTTTTCGGTATTCTTGATGAAATAAAACCACCAGTATTGGAATGATTGAGGAGGTTTTGGTATCCAATCTGCTGGGAACAAGAAACCGTTACCAATAAATATCCTGGTGATGGTACTTCTTGTTCTTCATTCAATGGATTCAGAATTGAAAATGTATTCATGATTTCATTGGTACACCAATTATACAGTCCAATATGATATGGAATGGATGAAAATCACAACGTTATCTAATATCATGACGCGTGAAGTCAGAATATAAAAAAGAAGGCCTCATTCCATAAAATCTCTCATTATTCATGATCAGATCGCCAAAATCCGGTATATTTCTTGAATAGTAGATCGGATCCCGGGGGTCATATTTCCAGAATCAACACAGAGTTTAAATACAATAATGGGTATTCCTCAAATTGGGAATATGCCGCTTAATAATATTACTCAGGCGATAACGAATCAAACGTCAATGGAATTTACAGAATCAGGTATTAATTTTTCAATCATCATAATTTCTCTGATTTTCTTGTTTTTTATGCTCCCCTTCGGGTATCAAATCTATAAATCATACTCCATTGTTCAGGTAAGAAATCACATATTATCACAGCTTCTCGAACAAGTACCCCTCACTTCTGAAATCAATGTAGATACTAGCAAAGGATTCCACTTTGATGGCCGAGAAAACCAGACAAATGTCGCTCATAATATCACTGAGTTTTCTTATCTTCTGAATACAATTGAAGATAGAAACCTACGAGATTTTTTACTCCGTAAGGATTTTTCCCGATGGATTCGAGAACAGCTAAAAAACGATGAACTTGCCGAAAAAGTGAAAAAAACAGAAAATAGCGGAAGTATGGATGAACTCAGGATAGAGATTAAAAGATGGATTAATAGCCATGAAATTTCATTTTCAATGACAACGTCCATAATAGATCTGATGAAACAACCAGTAGAGGGAATTACTGGGTTTAATCGTGGGATGATCTCGTTCGGTATACTATTTGTCCTCAGCATTGCTGTTGTATTGATCTTTGTTGCAAACAACGGGGATCCCCAATTGGCAAACACTATTATGAGTATGATGGGAACAACTCTGGCAGCCGTTGTTGGGTTTTATTTTGGAGGTAAAAGTATTACCGTTGAGGAAGGGAAAATAGGATAATTCAAAAAATAATATTTAGTTGAGTATATTACAGAGGAAACACGGATACAACCTATTTATCGCCGGTTGAACCAATAACTCTGCATCTGATTGAGATGTCGCAACCTGATTCACCTCCGAAAATGAGCAGTAAAGAACTGCTGATCGTCCTGGTTATCTCCCTGGGATCGTTCATGGCCGGCCTTGACGCCACCATCGTCAATATTGCCCTGCCTAGTATTGCCAAATCATTCGATGTGCCAACCGTTATCACCTCATGGGTACTGAATGCCTACCTAATCATCCTGGTCTGTCTTCTCCTCGCAGCAGCAAAAATTGGGGATATGAAGGGGTATAAGCCGGTTTTTATCATTGGGTTTGCTATTTTTATCATCGGATCAGCTCTCTGTGCAATGGCACCGGCTGTGGAATTGTTAATCTTCTTTCGTATGATCCAGGCGGTGGGTGGTGCAATTATTGCAGCGTTAGGATCGGTGATGACACAAGTCGCTGCTCACACCATTAAACCATCAGAGCTCGCTTGCGGCTTTGATGCTGCATTCATCTTCTGTATAGGGATTCAGATCATTGGTCTTCTCCTGATCCTGGCTGTGAAGGAGAAAAAAGAAAACGATTCAACTGGGGGGGCTTATGCCACAGAAGAATCGTCCTGATGCCATTACCCGTGCTCAGATGCCGGTCTCTTCACGGAGTAACCCGGCTATGCCAATCATCGTAGGGATCCTGGTATTGCTTATCCTGCTATTCATCTTCCTCATTTTCTTCGGATTAATTCCGGTTGAAATAAAAAAGAGCGATATCACTGAGAATGAACGACTTGAAGCAGCCGTGAACCAGGCCGAGCAACGTGCTATGCAGAATGTCAATGCCACCGGTGAGGTGATCCCTGATACTTCAGTTGCCAGCCCGGATCCAATTCTTAGTCAACTGGAAAAGCCCTTTGATGCAGCTGCCCTGAAGGAGGAGAGTTAATTCAGGGTATGGATTTTATGTTAATATCCACTATTGAAAGCATCGGCCCTTCGTCTTCACGTTCCCCCGATCCAGTCATAGGAAAAATATCTCTCCGGATTTTGGTCCTTGTTGCTCTTGAAAGTGTTTTATTGGCAACCAACACCCTTCATAAAAAAATAATAATAAGAACCCAGATTCAAAATTAAACGCTTTTTTGCTTTCAGGGAAATATTGATTCATCTTTATACCAGTTGAATCAGAACGGAAGATACGTGTATTTTCACCCGGTTCATAAAATATTATACATCCCGGATGAAAATCTCTTAACAGATGGGTACACAAGCAGGATCGCTTCTCAAAACCTTTACCGGATTATTTACCCGATCACAAAACAGGGAATCTCATCCTGCAAAACGAAAACCCGGAAGATTACCAGTTTATATTATCACCGGTTTTCTGGGATCCGGAAAAACCACCTTTATAAACCAGATACTCAATTCCACATCAGGGGAACGATTCGGCGTGATTGTCAATGATTTCGGATCTATCAGTATTGACAAAGAGTTGATAAATGGGACTGGGGATCAGGTTATTGCACTTGAAAACGGGTGTATCTGTTGCTCGCTGAGAAATAACCTCAGCGAGGCCGTCACAACCCTTGGCGACTCTCCTTATGGACCAGATATCCTGGTGATCGAAGCATCCGGAGTTGCTGATCCTGCCGGGATCATCAGCCTTTTCGAAAATGAAGATTTAAAAAAGAGAGTCCGGATTGCAGGCGTCATATGCCTGGTGGATGCAGAGGAAATATTCTCGGTGTCATGGATCATGAGCCATCTCGTGAAAAAACAGATCCGGTCAGCTGACCTTCTCCTTCTTAACAAGGTCGATCGTGTTTCTGAATCCAAAAAGGCAGCCATACGGAAAGAGTGGATACCCCTGGATATGCCAATACTTGAGACCGTATATGCTGCTATCCCGGTATCCTTGATTCTGGGAATATCTCATACCGGAACCTCTGATCTACCTTCAGACGGAGAGCATGCCGATCACCATCATCATGAAGGGGATGATCATGGATTTTCAACCCTGTCCTGGACACATAATTCACCCATCCGTCTTTCCTGTCTTCAGGCTCTCATGAAAAATCTTCCATCCACCGTGATTCGGGCGAAGGGTATAGCAAATAGTAGTGAATTTCCCATGCAACAGGTCATCATCCAAGTAGTGGGGAAACGGGTCTCAATAACAAAAGGACAGCCTTGGATCAGGAAAAATCCATCAACTGAGCTCACATTCATCGGAGTTGGGAAAACAATTCAGATAGGTGAAATTACTACCAGATTAGAGTCATGTCTGGTAAAGCCACCATGAATCCCGATCGTCGAAATAAAAATTAGAAAGGAACAGGATACTCTACAGGCCGGCACGATCCACAATTATGTCTGCGACCTGTTTTGCACTCTGAAACGGAAAATCGGTAGATTTCAGAAGTTTTCCGGCCTCTCCGGCAGTCATTTTCAGCTCCCCTACCTGGCAAGTGGTATCTGCACCAGCAGGAAAAGCATCAATTAATCGTTCCGGTGTGTCAATGGGAAAGGTTGCTCCGGCCAGGGCTCCGGTTATCTGGGCATGGATTTGTTCTTTGACTGATGACATGGTTCATTCACTCTCCTTGATCATTGAAGTAATATCTCCAACGGCTTTTGCAATCGAACACTCGTTGCTGTGAGTATTACATCCAAAGCAGGCATTTTTCAAATGAGAAATTGATTCCTCAGCTTTCTCTTTTGTTACATGAGTTCCGGTACATTTCCAGGTGGGCATTCATCTCACCTATAGGATTATCGTCTGTTGAATAAATATACTTGATCGTTATTAAAATTACCTTATTGTGAACAGATACATTCCACTAACTCAAAGAGTTATATTATCATCCACACAATACCTGTTCAGTATTTTTCATGAAAAAAACTGCAGATAAATCCCCTACCTTGGATTCTCTCATGGATGAAATGCAACAAATGAGAGGTGAATTACAACGATTTATTGAACGTACAAACCAGGTTCATATCCAGTCAATAGTCTCCGGGTTGAAAAATGATTACGCTGCCCTCATTTCAAAAAACCATATTGAACAGGCTCATGATTGTCTCTCATCCCGGATGATCTATGATTGTGTCATGCATGATACCTGTTTCAAGATCTTCCTTGATTTCCTCACTGCCACATCAAGCCATATCAAAGATGGAAAAATAACTGACGAGATCGTAGAGGACTATAAAACTCAATTGAAAGAAATGAGAAAGAAGGGTCCATATGAAAAATGTGACACCTGTTTCCAGGAAGTCAATCGACTGTTTGAAAAGCAGATTGACCTGATGCAATCTCTTGGGATTCTGGATAGACAAGAATGTGCGGTTCCGGTCACTGATTACCCGGATGAAAAGATCGTCTCAGAGATTGTAGAACCAATTGCAAGTCCAATCCGGTTTCAGATTCTTCAGGCAGTATCCTCTGAAACCAGAACATTCTCTGATCTCTCGCACCTGACAAAACTCCGCGGAGGAAATCTCCTGTTTCATATCAAAAAGTTGCAGGAAGCAGGAATGATCATCCAACGACATGAACGTGGCGATTATGTTATCACGGAAAAGGGTTTCAGAGTATTATCATCAATCAGAGAAATTTATTGTATATTATGCAAAACCCCCCTTTCATGATAAAAGCCTGTTCCAGGATAATAGCAACCAGAGTAGGATATGTCCTCATGATATCATTCTAATCTGATGACCATTATAAAATGTAGATCACCTTTTACCGTAATGATATCAGAACCGGATTTAAACCATTATATCGAGATATAGGATTCATCCCACGGACCTTTATATCCAGGCTTTATAATGAAACATGAATTGGTTAAATTGAGCCCTGTTTTTAATTTAAATAATAATTGGGCGAAATCGATCTCTTCAATTCGGCCCCCAATAAACAGGCAGGAAATTCGGCTTAAAAATCAAAAATACTCGTAAATGGAGGACATATAGAGGGCCGCTATGGTGCCGGAAAATTCTTCCCTATACAAACGGTGGGTGAGGAGGTGATCGAGGCTTTACGAGCCGATAAGAAACCGAGATTTAGCCTCCTTTTTTCGTTTCTGGGATCGGTCTTTTTTCAGAGATATGACTGATTTTATCTGATTTGCCAAATATATGCCTGGATAAGGCTTGTTTCATACATAGAGAGGGAACTCCGGCCAAAGAGATTATCAATGATTCATTGTCAGTTGTCTGGTCCTTCCAGTTTGGATGCAGATGCCTTTCTCTCCCATGGATTTACAAAAGCCAGACTTACTGGGATCCACGTGATTATGGTGAAACATGGCGTGGATGTTACCTTGTCTATTCCATTTCTTGATCTGATGACACTGGGTACCACCGGAACCTTATAACGGATAACGATTTACACCTACCTTGTTTCCGACCGTGATATCGAACAGATTTCTACGAAAACTATAGGTATAAGGAACGATTGCAGCAAAATCACGTTCGTACGGGATAGCAGCAATGGAGATATTCAACAATACACTCCCGTACTCTCCGAGTGGTTCATATAATGCAAAATTAGTCAAGCCATTAAATCCTGATATGCAGGAAAAAATTCAGAATTACGGGGCTCCCCTGAATTCGTAATCTTCCTCATTTTCTATCTTTGAGAGTGTTTTTACCGGCTCTTGCGATTTTTGAGAGGTTATAGAGAACACCATCACAGGATATTGCTTTAGATTGATTATACATATCCCCAATTCATCTCATCACCTAGGAAAAATGAGAAAATCGGGTTATGCAAGGTCGGGAACGGTGTCCGCCCAGGTCTCGATGGTGGTGAGGATGGCGTCTGCTTCGTAGCTGGAGACGGTTATCGCTTCCCGGGTGAACCGGACGTTGAAGAGTTCTCCGCTGGCGGTGTGCCCCTTGAGGGTAACAGTAAAGCTGTCCTCTGAACTGTCATGGGAAGCAGTCCCACCCATGGCGGTTTCGAAAGCGGTGTTTGCCAGGATGGTGGTCATGTCGGTGTCGAATGCTCCGGAGGTCGGTGCCTTAACCGTGATTGTTCCGACCGCCTTTCCTTGGGTGTTCTCGTAGATGACCTTTCCACTGTAGGCTTCAGAGGTCTTCTGTACAGCTGGAAGGGTTTCTCCACCGGATACGTATGACGTACAACTCCACGGATTGTCTACGAGAATGTTCCCGATGATCGTGTTCAGGACTGTCTTTGATGCAAGAGGAGTGGAGAGCTTCCGTCCTGCACTCTTGACAGTTGACTTTTGTACAAAATCTGCCATGTTCGATGAGCCCCTGTCACAAAATGTGACAATAAAAAATCGGATGTCAGTATATATATGGTTGAAAAGAGGGAGAAGATGGATGGAGGAGAGAGGAGGGATTAGAAATTAGGGAGGCTGCTCGTGCGGAGAGGGTAAAAGGAAAATAAATTTGAATTTTTATTCATCTCACCTAGAGGGAATCTCGTTTCATGATGCAATCAGTAAATCACCTTTTTCTGTAGAGAGAAAGAGATTTTTTGTAGAAAGACATAAACGCGTTCTTTCTGATATTTACTCTAGTATTCGCCCGAGAGATATTCAAGCCATATCGAGATCAAGTAAATGCCTGACTGGTTAGAGATATTTCCGTATTGTTCAGATGAGAAATTCCATGGATGAAGATCAGATTCGTACGATCGTAGCGGAGGGAGAAGGATTAGGCAGGGAATTCAAATCAGAACTTCACCGTCTCCAGACTGATGACGATATTGTATCTGATATTGTTGCAATGGCTAACACAGAAGGGGGTGTGTTACTTCTCGGGGTTGAAGATGATGGGACAATTACCGGCACTCCCGATCGAAAAGGGGCAGATATCGATCCGGTTAAGATCAAGGCCACCATATACACCAAAACAGTTCCGAATATCAATACACGGGTCACCAAACAGATCCTTGATGATGCACAGGTTCTTGCTATCGAGGTAGAACCCTACCCTGAAATCTGTTCAACCAGTCAGGGAAAAGCACTTCACCGGATTATCGATACCAAAGGCAAGCCACAATCGGTTCCCTTTTACCCTCGTGATCATATCTCACGACGAATCCACATTCAGACCTTGGATCTGACAAACGAACTCGTTGATACCCTCTCATTTGATGCCTTTGATCCGATTGCATTTGCTTGGATTCGTCGGATTATTCAGGCCCGAAAAGGTGACCAGATCCTTCTTGAACTCTCTGATGAAGAACTCGCAAAAGCTCTTACTCTCGTTGAGACAAAAGAGGGCGTACTTGTCCCCAATTATTCCGGGCTTTTGCTTCTTGGAAAAGAGGAAATTATCCGGAAAAATCTTCCCCACCATGAAATATATTTCCAGGTGATTGATGGGAGTGGCAATGTCCGGGTGAATGATGTGTTTCATGGCCCTCTTGCGATCGTCCTTCAGGAGATTGAGGACCGGTTCTCTGCCCGGAATACTGAACGGGAGGTAACGGTCGGATTGTTCCGGGTTCCTATTCCTGATTATTCTGCTGAAGGATTCAGAGAAGCGATGATGAATGCAATCCTTCACCGGGATTATTCTAAGCAGGGATCAGTATTTATTCAATGGCAGGCTGACCACCTCCTCATTACCAACCCGGGAGGATTTCCGGAAGGTGTCACTCTTGATAACCTCCTGGTTCATGAACCCAAGCCCCGGAATCCCAAACTTGCGGAGATTTTCAGGAGGATCGGACTTGTTGAGACAACCGGACGGGGTGTGGACAAGATCTTTATGGGGCAGATTACCTATGGCCGGCCGGCTCCGGATTATTCCAGGACAGATGCTGATTCGGTCAGGGTGGTTCTTCCGGGAGGTGAATCCTCCCTGGAATTTGCAGCCTTAATCTTTGAACAGGACCGAAACGGAAAGTCCCTGACTCTGGATGAACTCCTCATCCTGAATGCACTCCATTCAGAACGTCGGATCACGACCCATGAAGCAGGTTTCCTTACACAGAAAGGAACGAATGCAGCAAAATCAACGCTTGAGCGGCTTGTTGAACGAGGACTTATTCAGGGAGTCGGGGAAAAAGGTGGCCGGCATTATATGCTCTCATCCCAGGTGTACAAGCGATTGAACGAGTCATCCGAATATGTCCGGGCGAAAGGATACGATCCCATTCAGCTGGAACAGATGGTGATCTCCTGGTTCAAAGTTCACCCACGGATAACCAGGTCTGATGTTATGAAACTCTGCTTTCTCTCAAAAAATCAGGCAACAAGACTTCTTCTTTCAATGACTGAAAAATATTCGGAGATGCAACGGGAAGGGGTCGGAAAAGGGACATATTACAGTTGGAAGGATCTATGATGAATCTAGGGTTACGTTGATTTACGTTTACAAACGTATTTTATTTTTCAACTTACGTTCGCAAACGTAAGAGTGAACGCAAGATAATTCGGACAGACAAGATGTGAGAGAGATAGACGTCAATATCGATGATACTATTCAGAATAGAAGGTTTAATAGAGTGATATCAATTGCAACCTGATACAACTCATCATAGGTATGATTGTTCCCTAACCGTCCACCAGTAACCATTTACATCACGATGTATCGTCAGAATGATTCTCTGTCCCCAGGGAATTCCCTATTTCCTTCCTCTTTCCATCCTCTAATTGTTTCACAACTTCCTCAAATTCATTTTCCGCATCCTTATCAGAGAGTTCCACCCGGTGAGCATTATATATCTGATATTGTTCCCGTGCATATTCACGGGCCTGTTCCATGCTGATCTTCCCCGCATGTTCCAGGATTGCCCGTTCATTAAAGGTGAGAAACCGATCCAGTTTTTCCCGCCAGTCTTTCATATACACAGGAGTTTTTCGTTTCGCCTGATCTTCAGCATAATCCAGCCACATAACTACAAGCCGGTTTAGTTGCTCAATTTCATCAGAGTTCATGTAATTTTTTGCAACCGTTACATCTCCCTGCCTGACAATCGCCCCTTTAAAACTAGTAAGTCCCATATTAGGCTTTGTTGCGTCTGCTCTATCTGCAATGAGTTCTGCAGCAGTATGCCCGGATATTGCATAGTGGATTTTATTCTGAACGATCTGGAAGAACTCCTTGGTAGTTGGAGCTCTGGGATCGTAATCTATGGAAAGGGTATATATCTCCTTAATTTTCTGATAAAACCGCTTTTCAGATGCCCGGATATCCCGGATTCGTTCAAGGAGTTCATCGAAGTAATCAGTCCCAAGGGTTTTCCCTTCCTTGAGACGTTCATCGTCTAAGGTAAACCCTTTGACCAGGTATTCATGGAGCCGATCTGTTGCCCATCTTCGGAACTGTGTTCCCCGATGACTTCTGACCCGGTACCCGATGGCGATGATCATCTCAAGATTATAATGGGCTACTTTCCGTGAAATTTCACGATTTCCTTCTTTTTGAACTATTAAGTAATCCTTAATAGTTCGTTCCAGGTCTAATTCTCCTTCTTTGAGGATATTGCTGATGTGTATGTTGATATTAGGAATTGAGGTCTGATAGAGGTCAGCAATCTGGGTCTGGGTCATCCAGATGGTCTCACCTTCAATAAGAATAGAGAGTTTAGTTTTTCCGTCCTCGGTCTGGTACATGAGGATGCTTTGGTCAGGTGTGGTGGATGGGGGATTATCTGTCACTGGATATACTCCATTATCATTTTATTTTATCTTTGGTAAGACCTTATTACTCATATTCTCGTTTATTTATAGTTCGATCAATTACACCATTCTGACATTTACAAACTAAAGCACTTTGATTTTTATCCCCCCCACCAACCTTTACCAATACTCTCTACTCCAAATCTGGGATCATCCAAACCTGAGGTGATCCCATCCCCACAACACCATCAATCAAAAAAATCGAATCACTCGTCCCGGCTGCAACCGGAGTCCTCACCCTTGTCGTCGACCTCTGCTCCTTCGTCCTCTCCTTTTCTAACCTCCGCTCATCGGCAGTCGAAGCCGGATTTGATCCTATTCTCGCTCGGGTAGCTGGCCGATCTATATCGATGCCCTCCTCATCTCCGGGTCACTCATGATCCTCCGGGGAAATAGTCCAGGGGGCATCCTCGGCTTTCGGGTGGGGGGTCCTCATCACCTTCACCGGGATCGCTACCTTGGTTTACCATCGCCCACTCTCCAGGTGGGTTTTTGTATCAGGCTTCCCATGCAATCCCTCCGATTTCACTGTGTATTTCCGTAGAGGTATTGATGAACATCATCAGGTCAGACCTGACAGCTGAGGTGACAGCGGGTGTGACAGCTTCACCGCAGCTAGCTGACAAAGAGGATAGGGGAGAGCGGATCAGGAGTTACATAGAGCTGCATCCGGATGTAACAGCAGCTGACATAGCCCGCAGCTTTGGGATAACCCGCCAGACAGCTTCGAGGCACCTGAGTAAAATGAGGATGGCACATGAGGAGGGATAGCACCTCTCCCCCTCCCGCGAGAGATACCATCAAACACGTCATCCTCCAAGGAAATCCTCATGAAATTTCTTCTTATTAGAGGTCTTGAAACTGGTTGCAACTCCTGAAACCATGTAGATTTCAATTTTTTAATCCGTCCTATCTGATTTTTTTCAAAACCTGAGATCGTCTCAGAACCAGGTGCAACTGATAATTGACCGCTCATTTTCCGCTCATAATGATCAGCAGAAGTTATTCAATAAAAAAAGTATCAATTGACTCTAAAATAGTTTCAGACTGTTTTCCATCGGTTTTGGCTATTTGTCTTTTAACCTGTTTCAAACAACACTTGTATGTCACACAGAGACCTGTGAAAAATCCAGGAAGCAACTCCTGGATGTCTGACAGGATCTCTGTCGGTGAGTAGCGTTCAACATGTCCTCCTACATCTGTTGTATCCAGCTCATCCCGAAAAGGAACTCCCCCGGTCAGGAGGGGGTTTCATGTCCTCCGATTCTCCTCTCCTGACCTGAACGAACTTCCCCGGTCTATACCAGACCGGATTTCCTCCTACAATTCATTCAGCAAAATTCAGTACTTATGGAGATAGACATGCTTTTACAAAGTAAATTTGCCACAACATACAATGAAAACCAGATCTGTTTAATAGACTACCTGAAGAACCAGATGAAACCTGGGTCAAACTTCTTCAAGTCGAAGTATATAGCCAAGGATACCGGATTATCCTCAAAAGAAGTAGGGACCAATATGGCCTTACTGTCAGAGATCTGTCCCGATTTTAAAATTGAGCGGTACAGTTATTCAAACAGTACCACCTGGTTGGTGACATCACCCCAGGCATAATCCCTCTTTTCCTCCTCGTTTGTTCTGGATTCTACTAACTTCATTTCTGTGATCTCTTATTCCAGATAGTAATGAGAGGATCATACAATAATCGAATCACTCGTCCCAGCTCATATCTACTACAACTGAAAATTCCCAAAAATGCAACGAAAGGGTAGAACAATCCTCATTATATACGAAAAATGGTTTTTACTATCAATCATACCACTGTTAACATTCGCGAATGTAAGGGTGAGCACAAGGATAAATCGGGCATGTAATAATCACACAATAATTTACCATATAATCCATGAACAGAAATATTGTACCATGTCAGAAGCACCCTGTGAAGTATTCCTAGAGATTCTTTACCGATAACTATATCATTTCTAATCTGGAGTATGTCAAAGAAAAAAGATGAATCGAGGAAAAGAGATTTAATTGTCTTCACGCTTCAATGTCGAGATGAAGACATATGTTTCATCTCCATCATTGAAACTATTGAGATTCATCTCATCGGATCCGATCATTGTACCTATTACCGTGCCTCCAGGATAATCTACAATATAGATCGTTCCGTCAACGGTAATGATTCCTGCAAAATCTTCTCTACCAGGTTCATCTCCCTCGAATTGGTATTCTTTATAACCAATAAATGACTGCCCCTTTTGTTCAGTAATATTGTAGATCATTGAATCTTCAGTAAATCCCAAACCTACCATGTACCCCGAGGATGTCCCTTTCCAAATTCCGGTTAAATTTGGAATGGAATCAGGATTAGTTACCACCGTTTCTGCAGCGGTTGTCAGGATCGAACAACCAAGAACCCCAAGAACGATCACGAGGATAGCCCATGCAATCTTCATACTGAACCATCTCATACGCACCATTTAATACTTTGGTTCAGATCCGCCATTCAAAGATCTGTCCTTACTTCTGATTTTTATAAATCATAGACAAATGTAGCCAGGGCATCCTATGAATGGACCGAGATAAGTATCAATAACCTATAAAAGGAATCAATCTTCAAATAACAATACATCTACCGCTCAGCATACTCATCCTTAAAACTGTGAAATCTATCGTTATTAGAAAGACATGTGGCCGTTAAGGGCATAAATATGTATGAGCAGTTCAACTATTAAAAATTGTAACGGTTAGAACACGTTATCCTGATGCGGGGAAAGGGAGTCGAACCCTTGAACTCCTACGAGAAACGCTCTTGAGGCGTTCGCCTTTGACCACTTGGCTATCCCCGCACAATAAGAAGAAGAGATGGTATGGAAGATATCCACACCAAGCTGACACTTACAGGTTATACTGGATCCTATTTCTAGGTTCCTCATTTGAGTTGTTAATTAACCCAGAATTACCGGAATATTCAAATATTGAATCACATCCTACTCATTCCCACATAATAAAAAAGACCGGAACAATAAAATACTATAATTCTGAATAAAAGGTTCTTTAAACCAGCAAGTAATACCCCATGTATATGGGCAGGGGATGGTCCTGGTATGGCTTTTTTATCGGTTTCATCCTAATCCTCATATTGCTTTCTCCAGCTCTTGGTATAATCACTGAAAATTCTGAAAAACCATCAGTAATCCTTTTTCTTCATTCCTACCATCCGACATATCGTTGGACTAGTGACATCACAACAGGATTTTTAGAGGCTGTTGGGGATATCGGGCCAGACAGCCGTATCGCTATAGAATACTTAGACTGGAAAAATTACCAGTCTGATGAATCGTTACAACTACAGAAAGAAATTCTCTCATATAAATATGGCAAAGAATCTGTCAGGCTCATCATTACTGCTGACGACACTGCTTTGCAATTTATTCTTAATAACCGGGAAACTTTGTTCCCAGATGTGCCGATCGTCTTCACTGGTCTGAACGGATATGAGGAACTCCATCCAGATACCTATGACAAGGTAACCGGCATTGTTACAGCAATTAATCCAAAAGAGACCCTGGAGACAATGATCTCACTATTCCCAGACACGACAGATATCTGGATAGTCTCTGAGGAAACAGAGAGCGGAAATGAGATTAGACGAACTATCCATGAGGCAACAAAAACCCTGTCTGCTGACATTGTGTATCATGATGTAGGAAATGGGACAGTTGAAGAAATTTACAATCAGATGGAAAGACTTCCCCCACATTCCCTCATTATCCTGGGAAATTTTTCACGGGATACAGCAGGAAAGGTCACAGATATAAGTCTGTTTGCGGAAAATATCGCGAAGCACAGTTCTGTTCCCATTTTCATACTTTATGACTTCCATAGTGGCAAAGGGACTCTTGGGGGGAGCATTATTTCTGCTAAGCACCAGGGAACACTTGCAGGAGAAATGGCTCGTGAGATTCTCAACGGAAGAAATGTGAATGAGATCCCGATGAACCTCAACGATTCAACATCATATGTTTTCGATGCTGAAGTTTTGAAAAAATATGGAATTTCTGAAAACCGTATTCCTCCGGATAGTATTCTCATAAATAAAAAACCTGAAGTAATTGATGTATATTTCAGAGAGTTGGTAACAGCAATTGTCATCATCATAATCCTTGCTTGTTTATTGGTTGTCCTCCTCTATCTCATGCATCAACGAAGAAAAACAGAGCATCTGATGCAGACTTTCATAAATACGCTCCCAGGCTACGTATTTTTCAAAGATATAAAAGGCAGGTACCAGATAGCAAACCAGCGATTGCTTGATTCTTTCAAACATGATTCACAGGAACTCATCGGATCAACAGATGAGGACATTTTTCCCCATCAACTTGCAGAAGAATACCAAAAGAATGATAGGACTGTTATCACCTCAAAAAAGCCCTTGTACATAGAAGAAGATGTTGAAATAACTCCTGGTATCAGGATTCCACATTCCACAAGAAAAGTGCCATTCCTGGATGAACATGGTCAGGTAATTGGTCTTATCGGTTTATCTGTTGACATATCAGAACTAAAAAAAGCCCATCATGCATTGGAGGAGAGTAGCAGAAAATATTACAATCTTTTTGAACTTGGCTGGGAAGCTATCTTTCTGATTGAGAAAGGTTCAGGAAACATTCTAGAAGCAAACTCTGCAGCTTCTGAAATGTATGGGTACTCTCATGATGAACTCCTGAAGATGAGATACCAGGAACTCTCCATGACACAGGATATCATCGAAAAGATTAACAACAAAAAACCTAGTGAAGTCTTCTCTATACCGGTTACCTATCATATCAGAAGGGATAAAAGCTCTTTTCCGGTTGAAATCCTGGGAAGATTTTTTGAATGGAATGGGAAATGGGTTTTCGTAGCGGCAATCAGGGATATTACTGAACGAATACGGGATCAAAAAGCATTACAAAAAGCTACTGAAAAGATCAACCTTTTCAATTATCTCACCCGGACAACTATCAACAACCAACTCTTTATCCTTCGTGGATACCTGGATTTTGCAATAGATGTTGTTCAAAATGCCGATGCTGAAAAATACCTGGAACGAAGTAGAAATGCTGTACGTGCTATTGATCGTCTGGTTATATTTATGAAATATTACCAGGATCTCGGATTAAAACCAGCGGTCTGGCAAAATGTGGAAGAGGTGTTTATCTACGCCATCTCTCATGTGAGCATGGCAGGAATAACAAGAGAACTCGCAGTTCCTGGCCTTTTCATTTATGCTGATCCATTTCTTGAGAAAGTGTTCATGCATCTTGTTGAGAATTCACGACTCCATGGAGGTAATGTTCAAATAATTCGTATCAGGACAGAACAGGATGGAGATGACCTGCATTTAATATATGAAGATGATGGAGTCGGGATTTCACCTGAAAATAAAGAACAGATTTTATCGTTCAGTCTTGAAGGAAAATCAGGGATAGGGCTGATTCTGGTCAGGGAAATTCTAGCTATAACAGGGATTTCCATCACGGAAACCGGAGAATATGGAAAAGGTTCACGATTTGTAATGAGGATTCCAAAGGGCGGATACCGTTTTGAGAAATAAATATTGAATGGTTACATAAAATCTGCAAGACCCATCTGTTCTATCTTTTCTTCACCAAAGGTTGACTCGATGTTCATATCGATAACTTCAATCCGCTGACGGGTATATTCAGAAATATTGTACTCTTCACAGATCTTTTTTGACATTTCCAGATACTTTTTCACGGACCCTTCATGGACGGTTGGAATAATATTGCCACCACACCGGCATTTTCCAGCAAGAGGCATCCGGCGATAACTGGTATTACACTTGGTGCATCTGAATTTTTGTTTTGCAAAGGCCGAAAGATTTCCTTGGAGATCCCGGATAAAATGGGTCTTCAGCACACGTTCTGCGACATCATGTTCATCAACCGCCCTGATTCGTTTGGCAAGGGATAATTCACAATCCAGTTTGTCAAGCATCGACTGGAGCTGGGTGTACATCGTCTCGAGCGGACCGCCAGAGATATCAGATGTGTCATGGGTAAAAAAGAATCCCTCGATTTGTGCCGGAGTGTTCAGTCTCCGTTCCACTCTGTCAACCAGGTTTTCCACATCTTTAGCATTACCATACCTGAGTGCTGTCTCATACACCTCTATCGGATACGTGGGGCAGACATCCAGATTATGGCTCTCCTTGTCTATCTCAGTAGGAGTGATTCTGCTTGTCAGAACAAGGGGTGCATCCATCGAGCCTCCCCTCGTAACCGGAAGAAACGAGCGGGAAAAGTTCATGAGACCATCGAGGAGCATCATAACGCAATCTTCGTCGCCGTCACACTGTCCGGTGAAAATACCGTTTGCAACCACATTATGATCCGTATCAACCGTCAGGCAATACACCCGTTCATCCTCACAGGGAACATAATCAATCGCAATGATCCTATCACTGATTACAATTCCCCCTTCCCACAGAGGAACTGCATCTCCAATTGATACCTCTAATGCCCGGATCTTCCTGAGGTATGAAACATCCCAGACCAGCATTGCATGATCAGGGGTGACCAACAGGTTTTTTCCCCGTGAAGTAGTGAACTGGATAAGATTCGCAGGAGATTTATGAACCGAGACTGATGTTACTTTTCGAAGATGGGGGATACCTCCGGTATCTACACTCCTGGCATACGAAAGCCGGCAGGGATCGGCATAGAAGGTTCCGATACAGTCAATCCCGGCCTGTGAGAGATCAAGGTGTTCGAGTACAAACCGTCGGATGGGTATCTCTTTGAGCATCCCCTCTTCATAGACTTCAATAAGTGTATCTCCATGAAAGCAGTTTCTCCGTTTTGCTGCATGGAAAAAAGGATGCCCATACCCCACATTTGCCTTTGAAAAACCAACAATTCTAGCAAGGACTCCGGCACTGGTATGGGGAGCAAGTCCGATTACGAGATGACCAACAAGATCCTGACGTTTTTCCAGATTATAAAAGGGAGGCAACCCATATACTTTGGAGAGAAGGTCGTCAATAAAACAGGCACAGGAATAGAGATAATCACCACACCCTTCAGGAACCAGGATATCCTGTGGCGGAAGCTCAAGAACCTGGTCAGGATTTTGAAGAGGGACCCCATAGATATCGGTTTCATACCCCAGATCACGCAATCGTTCGACAGAAACCCCGACTTCCCGCGGCCTGAAATGGGTCAGGGGCATATCAATAATGTCAAACCTGACCGTACCATCCTTGAACACAAACAAGTTATGAGAAGATCTGAGGATTCCTTTCTCAATCAATTCGACGGGTTTATTCCGGGAGACAAGTCCTTTAACCCCTTTGACCAGGTCGAGATCCCGATCCCGGATTCCAAGATTTCCAAGTGCCTGCTGAAACAATTGTCGGACATTTACCGTATACTGTCTCACTGAAACCGGTTCCATACCACACTGGGGACAAACCGTCCCCTGGATTTCTATGTTACAGCGTGAACAGGATAAAACCGGTTCAGTATGTGACCCACAAGAACATCGGTTCAGCCATGTCTCAGTTCTACATGCCGGACATCTACGGACACCCATTTCAAGTTGAAGGCTCCCTCCTTCGGTATTAGCCTGGTACGCATACTTTGACGCTTCCTGCACAGACCGTCGGGACCCTCCTGCCTCTCCAACCGGAAAAAGGACATGTGGAGCAGGTTTCATTTCACGTGGTTTTGACTTACCCGGTCTGCCCATCCTTCCCCCGATTCTGGTTCCGGCTTTTGATCTCATCTTCATCCCAGAGAGAAACTGAACGAGATCCAGACTTGATTCAGGAAGATTACCCTCCCATGCAGAGGACAGAGAGAGGGTGGCATCAAGACCAAGACACCGACAAAAGATATGATTCGGATGGATTTGGATGACAGACTCCCTTACGGTATGTTCACACAAAACTCGTTCAAGAAATTCCTTTATTTCCGGATCAAAAGGGAAAGAGAGGATATCATCCTGTATTGCCCCATCCTGATGAATATATTCTGCAAGTCTTTTTATCTCTGATGAAGAGAGATCATCCCAGAGATATAAAAAGTCAGGATGAAGATAAAGTCCGGACTCGCATTGTGCTATTGCCTCATCCTCATCTACCGGACGGGTAGTCCCTCCTTCTAATCGCCACCAGGATTCACAATATGCTGAAGGGACAAGTACATGGTTATTTTCCATGAACTCCCCGTAACTTATGAGGATTTCACCAACATCAATGATTGAACTCACCTGGTTTTGGAGTTCTCTTGCTAGTTTTGCATTCCGGACCCTGACGACATCACCATTAATGAGTCTGACCGTAGGGCCCTGAATACTGTCAACCGGAGAGATCCCCGCAGCTTTTCCTGGTCGTTCAATCTTCATCTGGGTCCCGACAGCCAGAAAATCACCAAGAATATGAAGGGTGGCTGGATGGAGTCCGGCTGCAGCAAGACCAGTATTCCTGGATCGGCCATATACCAGTCTGAATCCGCCCTCTCTCATCGGATATGAAAAAACCGGTCTACCTCCGATAAGATCTCTGAGGAATTTATCCTTCGGGTGAATTCCAACTTCTTTTTCGTCGGATGATGAACTTCCAGCAGTCTGCTGAATCATCTCTTCCAGCCAGTCCCATCCGTCCATCTTCATCTTCCGAACATTTTTCAGAACTTTTGGAGCTTTTAATGCCAGACCCTCTGCGATAACGAGAGCCATACCCCCCCTGACCGTGTTGGTTTCCACTCGCTCCAGATTCCGGTGACCAGATACCTCTTCTTTTTCGGTAGGTTCTCCATCGATACAGACCGGACAGTTGCTGATAATAAGTCGCATCTCCCGTTCGGATGGGAGATACTGCAGACTCATGATGGAGTTATATTGACGTATCTCTTCGATGTATCGTTCAATTTCCTCTTCCCGCGGCTTATATTTGGAAATACCAAGAATGTTTCTGACATAATCGCCCACAAGCACTGACAGAGCCTGAGCAGTTCCTCCTGCACTCCGTATTGGCCCAGCATAGTATATTGAAAGGTATTCAGAGCCATCATCGTTCTTTTTAATAGCAACCTTGGCAATTCCCTCTATAGGAGCTGACACAACACCTTCAGTCAGAAGTGCCATGGATGTCCGGATGGCGTGATCTAAAATCTCTTCCTTATTGGTTTCTCCAAACTTTTTCGCTGCGAAATCATCTCCAATATGTAAAGCAGCTTCTTCTCGGGACATTTCTGCTTCAAGCTCACGGATTCTAGTAGCAACACCGGTGATACCCACCTGTGCTTCAACCCGATCAGCAAGATCATTTGCTATTGGAATTTCCACATGGGTTTCTGGATCAATTCCGGTCTTTCTTGCCGCCTGTGCAACTTCCATGGCTTTTGCAAGACCTGCATTCAGCCGGTCATAATATGCCTGCATGTGGGGAGAAATTTCGGTCATGATATTATGATAATAAATTTTTAGTCAGAATTCAGGATAGATTCAGATATGATTCCTGCATTCCGGTCTCATGGAGAGCATTTGTTAGGAGAGTCCGTAATTCTGGATTACCTGGATGTATCTCAAGACTTTTCTTCAGATATGGGACTGCTTCTTCACTTTTACCAGTAGAGTATAACGAAAAACCAAGGCCTGATAACACCTGAACGTCTTCAGGAAATGAAGGGTAGGCCTGAAGAAGCGATTGGGCTCCTGAACGGTAATATGGTTCAGCCTGAGCCTTCAGCCCTTTTTCAGACAATTCATCAGCTTTTTTCAATTCAGCAAGACCCTTTGCCCGCCATCCTTCATTAAAACCGGGGAGTTTCACAACTGCCTGTTCATAACTTTCAATAGCCTTTTGATACTCCTCTTCATTCATCCACCGGTTTCCTTCTTCAAAGAGATTACGGGCATCTGCTGCAGCCATTCCATTCATCCACGGAAGAAGAAAGAGTTGGACAAGGATGACAATTGCCATAAAAAGAGTTGTATAGAATATGAGAACCTGAAGTATTCTGGGAATCGATGATCGTTTTGCTTTTTCTGCTGCCATTTCTGGTGAAGTTTTCGGGGGACGATATGACTGATGAAGATGAGTATAATACCAGGTCCTGGGATCACGATACCGTCTCCCCCCGCTGTAATATCTACCATAATCAGATTCATCAGCGGCCATCAGAGAAACATCATAATCTTCCCGTTTTTTTGGATCTTTTAAGACCTGATAGGCTTCATTAACCACTTTAAATAGTTCCTCAGCTTCAGGGCTTCCACAAACATCAGGATGAAGAACTTTCGCCAGTTTTCTATACGATGCCGTAATTTCTTCGGGAGAGGCATCCCGTCTGACATTTAAAACCTCGTAATATGACTCACCAGGATTCGGCATCGATATTATTCAGTATCAGGATACTACTACGTTAAACTATCCTGCCTCATGTTCTGAGGATTACAGGCTTTCTCAATACAATCCCTGGTTGAGCCGATCATCGCCTCTGCTCCACACATTGTTGGAACATATGAGAGTGCTTTTCCGCTATTGACCATGATCCGGGAATATTGTTCAAGGGCTGGTGATACCACCATACAGGTATCTGCAAATACCCGGGCTCCAGACCGCTCGATGATTCTGACAGACTCCTGTTCCCGGTTTATGATATTTCGTGCTGCAAATATGTACACTGGTATGGTAATCTTCTGACCTTCAAGGAGTGATGCCAGAAAGCTTAGTTCTTCCGGAGAACAATGAGGGCATCCAATGGCTACTGCATCCGGAATTTCATCAGTAAACAGATCTGATACTTCATTTGCTTCAATAACCACTTCTTCCAGGCCGGATGTATCAAATGAGAACACGCGGGCTTCAGGAGTAATTCCCTGAACGTGGTACAAGGCAACCGCTCCGGTCGCTGCCATTGCTGCTCCAAGGTTTTTCAACTGGTCTCTTCCAGGCCGAATGCCGGAAAAGAGAGGTATACGGTTGCCCGAAATTTTTCCTGCAATGTACCCGAGAGCCCCATACCATGATGCATCAGCCTGTTGGGGCTCGCCTTCAACCCTGAAGTATAGTTCTGGTTTCCGGTTCTCCACGAGGTGTAAACCATATCTTGGAGTTTTTCCAATTATCGCCGCTGCAAGGGCTGAAGGTCCACCTTCACGGTTTGTTCTGGCTCCGATAACAGAATTTGCATAACTGACCGCTGATGATTCAGACCAGGCAAGATGATCCCCATATTCAGTAATATTCAGGTAATAAGGAGTACAGGTGCATTCAAGGCTGATCCCGAGTCGTTCATATGCAGAGATAACGGCAAGCTGTTTTTTTGCAAACTCAGGATCAATGTCCATCTCTTCCCATCGTATCCGGTCCATTCCAACAGGATTGAGAACAGACGGCACACATGCCCTGGCATCCAGACTTAAAAGCCACTTAAGTCCCCATTCACCAATTGTTTTATACGAAGCACCTGAAACCTGGGCACTTCTGATTTGAACCATTTCATCGGCACCGAATACCTTCCCGACACCGACCAGGATCTCCATGAGCTGCTGTTTTGTCTCGCCTTCTTCCCCATTCAGAACTGCTTCTTCCTCGTGTGTTAGATGCACAGATCTCAGTCCTCCCAGACTGCCCGGACGAATTCTCCTTCCTTTCCAAGCTCCATTGTTGCGTCTATACCCATCTTGACATTCAGACCGTCGCCAATCCGGGATGGATCAAGAGATGAACCTCTGACACCAGGGATGATGAGGGTATCCCGGTCTGCCCGAACCCTGGTTGCAATTGCAAATTCAACATCAGAAAGATTCGCCGGATCAATATCTTCGTCAACGATGACAACGTGTTTTAATGAGGTGTGAGCAGCGAATGCGGCCATAATGGCATTTTTACCATCTCCTTCGGTCCGTTTTCGTATCTGGACTACCCCATGGAGATACCCACATCCTCCTTTTGTCAGAACAACATCAGTAACCCCGGTTACCTGGGCTACTGAACGGTAAATGAGTGGTTCGTATGGAGCTCCCATCAGAAGTTTGTGTTCATCACCGGCATTTACCAGGCCGTGGTAAATAAAATCCGGCTTGGTATACATGCCAGTAAGTTCTATAACCGGTTGAATCCGTTCAGGATCATAGGTTCTGGTAATATCTACATACGGTCCCTCAACAGCAGTTTCACTTCCAATATACCCTTCAAGAATAATCTCTGCATCTGGAACCCTGACACCATTCGGGAGTGTGTATACCGGAATTTCTCCTCCGAGCAATTCAGCTGCAAAGGGGAGTTCCATACTCTCGGGAACCCTGCTGCAGCTGGCAAAGAGGACAAGCGGGTGCATTCCTATTACGACTGCAACCGGCAGTCGCTCTCCCTGAGCGAGGGCTTTTTTATGAAGGGTGTGTGTATGCCTGCCCTCAACCAATCGTGCCACAAGACGATCTTTTCCTGCTTTAAGCATCCGGTGAACCGAAGCATTCTCAATCCCTTCATAGCGGGAAAATACAACTCCTGAGTTCAGGTACCTGCCCCCCTCCTTTGGATAATTTTCCATTATTGGGATTTCATCAAGATTTACCGGCCGGAGAGGGAGTGTTCCGGCATCTTTTAAGGTGCCATTATACCGGCATTTTGCTAGTTTTGGAACCAGTTCCCCAGAGGGTACCCCGAGTGCTACTGCCAGGGCTTCTCTGGATGCAACAAGGTTCATTACTGCTTTTTTTCCGTCCAGATTATGAAAAAATAACAATTTATCAGTACTAAATGCTCGTTTCGGAGCATCAAAGCGGGAGGAGACAGGTTCATGCACATCAGTCACAAGACCCTGACTTCTCATCTGTTCAATAAAATTCCTCATTCGTAACCACTCCATCGGCCACCAATTGAGTGGGCAATCTCCAGGTGGTCAAGTATTCGTGCAACTACTGCATCTACAAGACTGGTGATGGTATCCGGTCGGTGATAAAATGGGGGACTTGCAGTCATAATGAGGGCTCCTGCATCGTGGGCACGGAGCATATTTTCTATATGAATCCTTGAGAGGGGATTTTCCCGAAGAAGGAGAATGCATGGCCGCCGCTCTTTCAGGGTTACATCAGCTGCCCGCGTAAGCAGGTTTGGAGTAAAACCATGGGCCACTGCAGACAATGTCTTCATACTACATGGTGCAATCACCATACCATGGTGAATAAATGATCCACTGGCAACCTGTGAAGCCAGGTTTTCAGGAGCATGAATAATAATATCCGGATCGTCAAAAACGATCTGCTCATGATGAGCAATCTCCTGGGCAACTGGAGATATAATGACATGTACCTCAGCTTTTCCAGCCAGATGATCAAGCAACCGCCTGGCATAGAGCATTCCGGATGCCCCCGAAACTCCAACTACTATCCTTGGATTCATGTATCACTCCATATGAAAGACCAGGATTTCCTAAACCATCAGGAAATGTACCGGTAGTCACACCAGTCTGTACAGCTATCTTTCTCTAAACCATAATGATGGTATCATCCGGATGAAATGACTTCTCCCAGGTGATCACATTTCGCGCATAAAAGATAATTAAGACCGACTCAGAGAAATCCGGCGCGCTAAGGATTTATCGAATACAATATATTGATACAATTCATTAATAAGAAAATTATGCCTTGTTTTCCGGTCAGGGGCATAATCAAAGCCTGGTTTGAAAATGATAGTATTTAATAGGGCTAAGCGTACAGATTAGCACATATATCATGTGAGAGGGATCACCTGAACAATCAGGCGGACCTGCGGATGGGAGGCGTAATGATGAAGATATGGACATATGTACCAATTATTCTGCTCATTCTTCTTTGTGGTGGGGTCACTGCACAAGAGGTTGTGTTTTCTCCTTCTGGAGGATCAGGAGAAGAAATTCAAGCGGGGAATATATCATTTAGTACCCCGGTGAGTGCTTCAAGTGGAATTGCAATTCTTGCAGTTTCAGAAAATCCAGATGAATATACCGTTGCAAATGAAGTAACGGTAGATACCACCAGATTTGATCTCTCCTCAGAATCGTGTGGGGGATCTGAGAAGCAGATCACATTCGGTAACCTGAATCATGTAAATCCTCGGGTTGCCGATGGAAGGGTTGTATTTGAGGAGTGGAGCTCAGGAGTATCCAGTATCAGCCTGTATGACATTCAGTCAGGTGGATTATACCCGGTTTATCCTGGCAAACTTCACCAGAGTTACCCTGATATATCTGGCAGAATTGTAGTGTATGAACAGGCAGGAGCAGGAACAAACCAGGTCACAAACATTAACGGGTACGACCTGCAGACTGACACTGCTGCCCCGATATCATCCTCTACAGCAAATCAGAATCAGCCAGTTGTATCTGGAAGATATATCGCCTGGCAAGACTGGAGAAAGGGGAATTCAGACATTTACATGGCTGATCTCAACTCGGGAACAAGTCAGGCTGTAACAAAGGATCTAGCAGAACAGAAAAAGCCGGATATCTCTGGTTCTTACATCATCTGGGAAGACTGGAGAAATGGAAATGCAGATATTTACCTGTACGATATCGCAGCAGGGAAAGAGTACCAGCTGACTAATAATCCATATAATCAGAGAAACCCGCGTATAAGTGGAAAGATTGTTGTATGGGAAGATGATCGGAATGGTATCTCTGACGTTTTTGCAATGACTCTGGATACATTCCAGGAGTATCAATTAACCGAAGCGAAGTATAAGGCGGTAAATCCGGATGTTTCAGGACCACTGGTCGTGTGGGAGGATTACCGGAATGGAAATGCAGACATCTACCTGCTTGACCTGATTACCGGATACATTTACCAGATTACAACAAACCAGGGAGATCAGAAGAGTCCGTCAATCTATGGAAATCATCTTGTCTGGCAGGATTACCGTACAGGTAACTCGAATATCTTCCTGTATACCTTTTCTCAATCTGTTGGAACAGGTAAATACCAACTCTATGGATCAGCTTCAATGAGTGGCTCCGGAGCTCCGGCCGGAACCGTAGTAAGTGCTCTTATTGACGGAGTTGTCAGGGCAACAACTACCGTGCAGCAGACTGGCCAGTATGGCTCATCCTATGGGCCGTTCCTTGAAATTCCAGTAACCAATGCAGATACCGGAAAAACAATCTCATTCAGATTGAATGATTATCAGGCTGATCAGACCCTGACTGTGGGATCAGGCGGGGTCATGAGACTAGACCTTACCGCGTCCAGTGTCCCGCCTGTTCAGACTTACACCCTATCCGGGAATCTTATGATGAATAGTGCTCCTGCACCTATTGGAACGGTAATTACGGCATCAATAGATTCTCAAATCAGAGGACAGGTAACTGTTACGAATGCAGGATCATACACCAGCCTTTCCATCCCGGTTAACCAGAACGACATCGGAAAAACAATAATATTTACAGCAAATTCAGGAGGAACAACTCTTCAGGCTGCTCAGAGTATCAGTGTCGGCCAACAGGTTGGTGGATGGTTTGATCTGACATTCGGAACGTCACCAGCTCAGACAATTTATAGTTTTAGTGGATCTGTTCTGCTCGACGGTCAATATGCTCCGGCAGGAACAGTGATTTCTGCAGTCATTGATAACCAGGTCAGAAGTCAGATAACAATCACATCATCCGGTCAGTATAATTCTCTGAATGTACCTGTGTACCAGACCGATAATGGGAAATATCTCTCATTTACCGCTCTGTATAATGGTGCAACCTATAATGCAGCCCAGCAGGTTACACTTTCAGTCCAGCAGGGTGATCTGATCATCGCATCTGCAGATGTTTCTGCTGCAAGTGCCCAGAAAATCCAGAAAAAACTGGACCTTACCTTCACGGTATCAGCCCAGACAAAATACTCATTCTGGGGACGAGCAAACCTTGATAGCCGTCCAATGGCTGCAGGAAACACCATCTATGCTCTCATTGATAATCAGATCAGGGGCCAGATTACAACTCTTACAGTAGGATCATATGGCTCTGAATACGGTCCATTCCTTGAAGTTCCTATAACCAATGCAGATATTGGGAAGACCATTCGGTTCCAGACAGCGTCCGGTGCAGAAGGGGATCAGACGCAATTGGTTGTAAGTGGATTAAAAGTTCTGAAAAATATCAATTTCATTTCAAAACCCTCCAGTGCAGCAGACTTTACTGCAACCCCGACCCAGGGGACAATTCCACTCACGGTTAAATTTACAGATAAGTCATCAGGAAGTCCGAAATCATGGTATTGGGATTTTGGTGACGGAACAACCTCTACTGAGAGGAATCCAAGCCATGTCTATTCCCAAAACGGAGTCTACTCAGTAGGACTTATGACCACCCTGTGGAACGGACAGACCAAGACTGCTGTGAAACAAAATCTGATTACCGCAGGAATTATCAGCCCGCCTGAGGCACAGGTCAGTCTGAACCAGGGATGGAACTTTATCTCGGTTCCCAAGATGCTCGCTGACGGTCAAAATAACGCAAAAACCCTCTTTGGACATGTCGATGTCGGTGGACATAGTATATTCGCCTACAATCCACGGACAAAATCCTGGAATACAGTCAGTGCTACGACAGTTATCAATCCGCTTGATGCAGTCTGGATTTATTCAACCAAGAAAGATGCAGTATACCTCTACTTTGCCGGTGATGCTCTGCAGATCCCACCAACCAGGAAACTTGTGAAAGGATGGAATACCTTTGGTGTGACCAGCTTGAACACCGTACCAGCACAGAACGCACTCCTTTCTGTAAAGGATCAGTGGGTATATGTGATAGGGTTTGATTCCTCTACACAACGGTACCAGAGCACGATAATGAACGTTCCAGAGAGTAATGCGAATGTTCTGTATCCTGGATATGGATATTGGATTTACATGAATGAAGAAGGAGATCTCGCGGCTATCGGAATATAAGGAAAAACCATACAGAGAGGTTGAAAAAACATGAAAATTGCATCACTGCTGACAATGGTTCTGATGCTCCTGCTGCTGGCACCCTGCATTGCAGATGAGGAGATAGTAGATTTTGAACCGGTGGTGAGTTTTTCAGCAGAAGAACTCATCGCCCAGGCACCGGGTATTGAAGAACAGATGACCTTTGACTCTGTATTTGACTGGGATCCACGGGTAGACGAACAATATGTCACCTGGACCCAATATGAGGGACAAGGGAAGATCTGGTTCTATGATATGAAATCAGGAAAACGGGAAATGGTTGCAAATATTATGAGTGACCAGAATAATCCCGATATTTCCGGAGGAATTATTGTCTGGGATGATAACCGACACGGAAACTCAAATATTTACTCGTATAACATCCCCATGCATAAGGAAACCCCGGTTTATGTTGACACGACGAATCAGTTCAGACCTGCAATCTCGCAGGACATGGTAGTTTTTGAAGACTTTGGGAATGATGATCTCAGAGACATCGGAATGGTAAAGGTCGGAACCAGTGCCCGTCCGGTGTACATCAACGTTAATGGTAAGGATAAGGGAAATCCTGACATTGACGGAGACTGGATTGCTTACCAGCAACTTGATGATAATAAGAACGACTGGAACATTTACCTGTTCAATTACAAAACTGACAAAACAGTTCAGGTAACCCGGGATACAAAAATTCAGCAAAACCCAAGAATTTCCGGTGATTATGTCGTCTGGGAGGATAACAGGAACGGCAAGTGGGACATTTTCATGTACAATATCAAAAAGGACATGACCACTGCTGTAACCTTTGATGACTATGATGATGTCGAACCTTCTGTATCTGGTTCCAAGATTGTTTGGACCAGGTACGACCAGGATGGTACCAGCGACATTTACATGGTCGATCTCCAGATTCCAAAGACATATGCAGTATGTGTTGGACCTGGAAACCAGATCAGACCTGATATCTGTGTTGATAAGGTAGTTTGGCAGGATGATCGGTTTGGAGGATGGGACATTTTCATGTATACCCTCCAGCCACAGACTCCATACACCCCATACCAGTTCTACGGCCCAGTTACGTTTAATTACCTCCCTGCTCCGGTAGGAACTGAAATTATTGCAAAAATTGACGGGGTAACAAAGGACTCTATTGTAACAACAGAGGAAGGATACTACGGCAGCTCTGGCAGTTTTGGAGAACAACTGACAGTAGATATCCTACAGGCTGATATTGGCCGCCAGATTACTTTCTGGAGTGGAGGAATACAGGGAGCACCAGCAATCACCGTTTCAGGCGACGGCTCCATGATGGAGCAGCCATTAAACTTTGTATATGCTCAGCCTCTCCCGGACCTTCTCTTTTATGGCTCAGTTACAATTGACGGCCAGCCGGCTGCAAAAGGGACTGTCCTGAAAGCAATGATCGATGGGGTTGTGAGAGGAAGCTACGAGATCACCCAGAGTGGCCAGTATGGCGGTCAGTATGACACCGATCCAGCCTTACGGGTTCCAATTACTATTGCAGACGTCGGGAAGCATATCACCTTCATGGAAGGGGAATATGGAGCTGCTCAGACCTACCAGATAACGAGTGGAGGCAGATTCAGACAGGATCTTACGTTCACAACCGTTCCACCAATGAGCTCATACGAGTTTTATGGTTATGTCCAGATTGATGGGAAATCTGCCCCTGCGGGAACCAAAATAGAAGCCAAGATCGATGACAAGGTAGTAACCACCTATGTGACCAGATATGCTGGTTCCTATGGAGCACCAGGTCAGACTCCTGACGACCCACGACTGATTGTTCCGGTAACTGAAGCCGATGCCGGAAGAACCATTTCATTCTGGATTGGAACCATCAGAGCTGGAGCATCACAGGTTATCACCCGTGGTGGTGAGCGGATTATCCGGAAAGATCTTGACTTTGGAGGTTCTCCATATCCAGGTATCAATGCAGACTTTACCGCTTCACCAAGAAATGGAAATGCCCCGCTCACTGTACAGTTCACCGATCTCTCTACAGGCGGACCGACCATGTGGTTCTGGGACTTTGGAGATGGAATTATCCCTGCAAATGCAACATGCTCAGGAACTGACTGTCATAATATTGCAAACCCAATCCACACATACACCAGAGAGGGAACATACACAATTACTCTGACTGCTTCAAACCAGTTTGGGGCATCAGATACTGAGGTGAAACAGGCATTTATCACCGTTGGGCAGGTAACACCAGGAATCAACGCTGACTTTACCGCTTCACCAAGAAGTGGAAATACCCCACTCACTGTTCAGTTCACCGATCTCTCTACGGGTGGACCAACCATGTGGTTCTGGGACTTTGGAGATGGAATTATCCCTGCAAATGCAACATGCTCGGGAACTGACTGTCATAATATTGCAAACCCAATCCACACATACACCAGAGAGGGGACATACACAGTTACTCTGACTGCTTCAAACCAGTTTGGGGCGTCAGATACTGAAGTGAAACAGGCATTTATCACCGTTGGGCAGGTAACACCAGGAATCAACGCTGACTTTACCGCTTCACCAAGAAGTGGAAATACCCCACTCACTGTCCAGTTCACCGATCTCTCTACAGGTGGACCGACCATGTGGTTCTGGGACTTTGGAGAGGGAATTATTCCTGCAAATGTAACATGCTCAGGAACTGACTGCAATACCATTGCAAACCCGGTCCACACATACACCAAAGAGGGAACATACACCGTTACTCTGACCGCTTCAAACCAGTTTGGGGCGTCAGATACTGAAGTGAAACCTGGATATATCAGTGCAGGGGGCAGCCCGCATCCAACAGATTCAATGCCAATTTATCCTGGCTGGAATTTTGTCTCAGTTCCAAAGAAACTTGCACCAGGAAAAGACACTGCGGCAATTTTCAGTCATATTGAGGTAGATGGACACAGTATCTTCCAGTATAATGCAGTGACCGGTCAGTGGATTACTCTGACAGCCTCAAGTCAGGTAAAACCCCTTGATGCAGTCTGGATTTATTCAAGGACGTCTGAACGGGTCTCACTGACATATGACTCAGATCCACTTCAGACTCCACCAACGAAAGAACTTCGAAAGGGTTGGAATGCAATCGGATTTACCGGACTTGAACCTCTGGAAGCAAAATTCACGTTCCTTTCAGTTCAGGATAAGTGGGTCAATTGTCTTGGATTTAACGAGGAAAAACAGCAGTATGATGCGATGATCATTAAGGGCAGAAATGACGATGCACGGCTGTACCCATATAGCGGATACTGGTTGTTCATGTCAGATAACGGCACTCTTGCCGCTATTTCAGCCTGATATTTTTTTTGGATGATAAAAATGTGGGGGGATGTAATATGCAAACAAAGGCAAGATCCAGATGGATACCATTAAGTTGGTATGAGGTAAGGTACGGTTTAGGTGGGTGTGTCAATGGCACATTTCACAACTGCTGGTGGTGGGAAGAATGACAAAAATACTATATGTGCTCACTCTTTTCCTGGTGCTCGGTCTTGCGGCATCGGGAGTGGTATCAGCCGCAAGTGGGCAGAAAAATTCAGAAGGGGCTGGGAGTGCCATATGTGATGGACCCGGCGGCGCTTGTATTATAGCTGATTTTATCGGAAGTCCGACTGATGGTACAGTTCCTCTTCGAGTTCAATTCCTTGACTCTTCCACTGGATATCCATCCATGTGGGCATGGGACTTTGGGGATGGGAACACTGCATCAGGAACAGCGAATCCGGTTCATATCTATAGTGAACCAGGTATCTACACCGTAAGCCTGACTGCAACAAGTATTACTGGTGCAACCAGTACAAAGGTCAGACAACGGTATATTATTGTCCGGGATAAAAATCCGCTTGAAGCAGATTTTCTGGCAAATCCAACATATGGAAAAGCACCTCTATTTGTGCAGTTCACCGACTGTTCCAAAGGAGCAGTTCAGGAATGGAAATGGGATTTTGGTGATGGGGAAACTGCATATGAACAAAATCCAAGTCATACCTACCAGAGACCAGGTAAGTATACCGTTACCCTGACTGTTAGTAGTCCAACTGCAGGATCCAGTACGAAAGTAAAAGAGAAGTACATCATCGTTGAACCTTCCTGTATCATTGAAGCACGGTTCAAAGCCGAACCTACCTCTGGATCTGCACCATTGACGGTCAAATTTACTGATCTCTCGGTGGGTGGACCAACTATGTGGGCGTGGGACTTTGGGGATGGTTCCACCGATATGGTTGCAAACCCGACACATATCTTCAAAAATCCAGGCACATACCAGGTCCGTCTTACCGCTTCAAGTCAGACATGTGAGGCTGGAGTAAGTGAGACCACGATAACGGTATCTTCTCCACCGATTAAAGCAGATTTCTCTGCAAATCCAACAACAGGTGAAGCCCCGTTAACGGTTCAGTTTACTGACCTTTCAACTGGTAATCCAACCATGTGGAACTGGGACTTTGGTGACGGAAATATTATTCCGGCAGCAGAAAATGAATCAGAGGATGTCGCTTGTGAGGGTGGAAGATGTCCGCCACCACAAAACAACATACAAAATCCGGTTCATACCTATAGAATCCCAGGAACCTACGCAGTAACACTGACTGCATCCAACAAATACAGTTCAGATACTATTACAAAAACACAGTTTGTTACCGTATCACCAAAAGCTATCAAGGCAGATTTCTCTGCAAACCCAAGATCTGGTGAGGTTCCATTGACAGTCCAGTTTACCGATCTCTCAATCGGAAACCCGACTATGTGGGCATGGGACTTTGGAGATGGTGCGACAGATATGATTGCACATCCTGTCCACACGTACAATACACCTGGAACCTATGCAGTAACGCTCACTGCATCCAATCAGTATACTTCAGACACCATTACGAAAACACAGTTTGTAACAGTATCTCCAAAAGTTATCAAAGCGGATTTTTCAGCAAATCCAAGAACAGGAGAGGCTCCGTTAACAGTCCAGTTCACTGATCTCTCAACCGGAAATCCGACCATGTGGAACTGGGACTTTGGAGACGGAAACATTATTCCGGCAGCCGAAAATGAATCGGAAGACGTTGCATGTGAGGGAGGAAGATGTCCGCCACCACAAAACAACATACAAAATCCGGTTCATACCTATAGAATCCCAGGAACCTACGCAGTAACACTCACCGCATCCAATCAGTATACTTCAGACACCGTTACGAAAACACAGTTTGTAACAGTATCTCCAAAAGTTATCAAAGCAGATTTCTCTGCAGATCCAAGATCAGGGGAGGCTCCACTGAGAGTACAGTTTACTGATCTCTCAACAGGAAACCCGACCATGTGGAACTGGGACTTTGGAGACGGAAACATTATTCCAGCAGCTGAAAATGAATCGGAAGATGTTGCATGTGAGGGAGGAAGATGTCCACCACCACAAAACAATGTCAAAAATCCAGTTCATGTTTACAGAGTACCAGGGACCTATGCTGTAACGCTTACTGCATCCAACCAGTATACCTCTGACACCGTTACAAAAACACAGTTTGTAACGGTATCACCAAAAGTTATAAAGGCAGATTTCTCTGCAGATCCAAGATCAGGGGATGCACCACTGAGAGTCCAGTTCACAGATCTCTCAACCGGAAACCCGACCATGTGGAACTGGGACTTTGGAGACGGAAACATTATTCCGGCAGCCGAAAATGAATCGGAAGACGTTGCATGTGAGGGAGGAAGATGTCCGCCACCACAAAACAATGTCAAAAACCCGGTTCATACCTATAGAATCCCAGGAACATATGCGGTAACCCTCACTGCATCCAATCAGTATACCTCAGACACGGTCACAAAAACACAGTTTGTAACGGTAAACGATGTTTCTATCAATGCTGATTTTGTAGGTACCCCTACAAACGGGTATGCACCATTGACGGTCACCTTTACTGACACATCAACAGGTAAGCCTACTATGTGGGCATGGGATTTCGGGGATGGAACAACAGATATGGTTGGAAACCCGGTCCACACCTACACACAGCCAGGAGTGTACACCGTGACACTCACCGCTTCCAGCCAGTATGGATCATCGGATACAGAAGTTAAACAAGGATACATCACTGTTACAGCAAATGCAATTGTGGCTGATTTCGATGGCAATCCAAGATCCGGGTGTGCACCACTGACGGTCCAGTTCACAGACAAATCATCTGATTCTCCGACCATGTGGAACTGGGACTTTGGAGACGGAAACATTATTCCGGCAGCTGAAAATGAATCGGAAGACGTTGCATGTGAGGGAGGAAGATGTCCGCCACCACAAAACAACGTCAAAAACCCGGTTCATGTATACAGAGTGCCAGGAACATATGCGGTAACCCTGACTGCATCGAATCAGTACGGGGCAACCGGGACAGCAACAAAACAGGCATTTATCACTGTTGAAAGTTGTCCACCGGTGAAGGCAGATTTTGACGGGAACCCGCGAACCGGAGTTCCACCTTTATCGGTCACCTTTACTGACAAATCAACTGGAAACCCGACTATGTGGGCATGGGACTTTGGAGACGGGGCAACAGATATGATTGCAAACCCAATCCACACCTATACCAAAGAAGGGAAATACACCGTTACCCTGACTGCATCAAGCAAATACGGATCTGACACAGTTTCAAAATCTGAATTTATTTCTGTGTCAACTCCATATGATGACAACATTCCGATATCAGGTGGTTGGAACTTTATTTCCGTTCCGAAAAAACTTGCTCCCGGATATGACACAGCATCTATCTTCAGTGTTGTAGACTCTGGAGGTCACAGCATGTTCCAGTATGATACCGGAAAACACCTCTGGAATACCATGGATCCATCTACGCCGGTTAAACCACTGGAAGGATTCTGGATATATTCAAAGGGAACCTCATCTGTTCCAATCCGGTATGATACCAATCCGGTTCAGACGCCCCCGACCGGTTATCTGAAGAAGGGATGGAATGGAATCGGTTTTACAGGTAATACACCAATGGAAGCCAAGTTTACACTCCTTTCCGTTCAGGATAAGTGGGTAAACTGTGCCGGATTCAATGCCCAGATCCAGCAGTATGATCCAATGATCATCAAAGGCAGCAATGATGGAAACTTGATGTATCCATTCCGCGGTTATTGGTTATACATGACTGCGGATGGTGTTCTGGCAGCAAACGCTGCATAACCTTTTTTTTAAAGAAGCCGTTCCTGTATTGTTGATGGTTTGATACTCAGAACTGATCGGGCTGCCTCTGATACGACCTCAGTCAGAGCTTCCGGAGCATATACTCCAAGTCGCCACTGACTTCTTCTCGTTTCATTCAGGGTAGTAACAAGGGGAGATACTTCTTCCAGATGATAGATCGAACTTTTATCCTGTACCTGAACATCCATCCAGATATCACGGGGAAATGACGGGATATCAACAAGAACTTGTCCGGGATGAATATTCGCTTCAGCAGCAATTTTTTCTGCCAGGTTCCGTTCCCTGATAAATGATTCAGAGGTGATTTGGTGAACATCGCGGACGTCATCCTTGCCAACATATAATGCCCGCTTAAAAAGCTGACGTTCGTAAAGATTCTTCGCCAGACCTGATACAAAACCGTTTTTTGCATGAAGCAAATGCTGCATACATGCCGCATCATCCGCCTGGACAAGAGAGGAGAGGATAATTTGAGGATCTTCTTTAATATACTCATACACGGCCAGGGTAAACATCTTCTCTGCAATCCTGCTGACATGATGGTAATACACTGCCGGTCGCATGAGGGTCCGGGCAATAAGCAATGATTCTGCAGCCTGGACTCCGGATATATCAAGTATGATACCTGAATCAGATAATCTCATCGCCCGGATTAACCGCATTGCATCCACAGTTCCATATGGGACTCCGGTGTAGTGGGCATCTCGAAGAAGGTAATCCATCCGATCAACATCAAGATCGCCATGAATGATCCCTGAACATGGATGATTCCCTCCGATCAATTTAAAAATTACCCCAGGATCAAGGTCAGCATCAGAAAGCGTTTCTCCCAGGTGTCCTTCGAGGAGCATATCATTAATGTCCGTATGCTTTTTTCCCAGAACCTCCTGTGTAAGGTCTTCTATGGCATGAGAAAAGGGTCCATGACCAATATCATGAAGAAGACCGGCTGCAGTAACATGACGGTGTTCCTCTTCAGGGAGAGAAAGTCTGGAGCCAAGGGCATGAGCAAGATGCATTGTGCCAAGGGAATGTTCAAACCGGGTATGATGTGCGCCAGGATAAACTAAAAATGAAAATCCCAGCTGCCTGATATACCGGAGACGCTGCACCTGTGGTGAATCAAGAAGGGGAAGAAGGAAGGATTCTACCTGAATATATCCATGGACCGGATCCTTAATCGATTTCATCGGTCCCCGCATGAGTTATGATCGGGAAGGTAAAATAGAAAAGGATGATCACATTTCTGTCCGGCGGAACCGGAACTCCCAAACTCCTCCAGGGAGCCAGAAGGGTACTAAAAGATACAGATATATCTGTCATTGTCAATACCGGGGAGGATATCTGGTACCAGGGTGGTCACATATCACCAGACGTTGACACCGTCATGTATCTTTTCTCCGGGATGCTCAATACAACGACATGGTGGGGAGTGAATGGTGATACTTTTATCACTCATGAAATCATCAGAAAAGTCCTGTCCGATGCATACATGTCCATCGGAGATCGTGACAGGGCTGTTCATATCATCCGGGCGGAATTGCTTGAAAGTGGAATGACTCTTACCCAGGTAACAAAAGAACTCTGCTGTCATTTTGGAATTACCGGTACAATTCTCCCAATGTCTGATAGTGCCTTTACAACCTATGTCAGAACAGAAGAGGGAGAGATTCATTTTCAGGAATATTGGGTAAAAAACCGTGGAAAAACCCCAATCCTATCAGTCATTCATAAACCTGAAAAACAGCCGTCTGCAACAGATGAGGTTTTAAAAGCAATACGCAATGCTGAAGCTATAGTAATCGGGCCAAGTAATCCGGTGACAAGTATACTCCCGATTCTTTCCTGCACTGGTGTGCGGGAAGAACTTGCAAGAAAAAAAGTAATCGCAATCAGCCCATTTATTGGAGATAGTCCGGTATCAGGGCCGGCGAAAGAACTTATGCAGTCAATCGGCTATCAGGCTGATTCTGGAGGAGTCCGGACCCTGTATGGTGAACTCATTCAGATATTTATTCAGGACACCCGGGATACTGTGTCTGTACCGGGATCTATCAGACACGACACCTTAATGAAATCACCAGAGATAGCAGAGGATCTGATGAAGATGATCCTCTCTCTATGTTCAGGATAATGATACGCCAAATATCGACAGGAATAATGCCATCAGAAATCCTAGTATCGATGAAATAAGTTCTTCACTGAATATTTGATCCATACTAAATGAGCTCGACTGTGCTTCTGAGAAGATATCATCCCAGTCTTCACTCTGCAGGTCATTATCAACACTTCCCACATCTCCTGTTTCAACAGCTCCAGCACATGGAACCAGACACAGGAAAATAAAACAAAGAATAATGGCTGTAATGCCATGGAGTAGTCGCATACAGATATGTAGGGCTCGTACTACTTTATCTTATCATGCCATGATTCCAGCACGGTTCAGAAGGTCATCAGCACTGGATGATGCTCCTTTTATTATCTCATTTTCATCAGGAACATACCGGTTTCGCATCAGAATTCTCCCATTACAAATAGTTGTGTCTACTGCACCACCATCTGCTGAATAGGCAATATTTGATACCGGGTTGTGAAGCGGGATCATAGATGGACAGTGAAGTGATACCAGAAGTATATCAGCAGGCATTCCCTCTTTGATCTCCCCCCCTGCATATCCAAGTGCTTTTGCTCCACATGATGTTGCCATGGAAAGTACCTCTGCTGCCGGCAGAAGTGTATCAAGATTCCAGAAAAATTTCTGACAAATGGCTGCAGTCTTCATCTCTTCTAACATATCCAGATTGTTATTGGATGAACACCCATCAGTTCCAAGACTGACATTTACTCCCTTATCAGAAAGCCAATGATAGGGCATCGCACGTCCTGTAGCAAGTTTCATGTTGCTCACCGGATTATGAGCGATATGAGAGCCGCGTTCACCAAGAAGCCTGCAGTCATCCTCGCTCAGCCAACAACCATGAGCTGCAACAGTCCGGTCTGATAAACACCCTGCCTTATCAAGGAGGGCCGTTGGAGTCATTCCATACGTTTTCTGACAATCATCAACCTCCTGTTTCGTCTCTGCAAGATGAGTATGAAGAAGAATCTTTTCTTTGTGACCATATTCAGCACATATTGAGAGATGATCTGGTGGAACGGTATATGGAGCATGTGGACCGATGGCAGAAGTGATAAGTGGTGAATGTAAAGACCTGACATAATGAACGACATCATCGGTTGCTTTTAGCTCAGTTTCAAATTTTTCTTCATTTCCAAAAGTAATTATTCCATGACTGAGAACTGCGCGGATTTTAGATTCATCAACCGCCCTGGCAGCATCTTTCATAAAAAAGTACATGTCATTAAATGCCACCGTTCCGGATTTTATCATCTCAAGACAGGCAAGTTTTGTTCCCCAATAGACATGATCCCCGGTAAGGTGTGCTTCCAGGGGCCATATTTTTTCAGAAAGCCATTGCTGTAGGTGCATGTCATCAGCATACCCCCGAAGGAGTGTCATAGCTCCATGGGTATGAGTATTAACGAGACCAGGGATTGCGAGGGTACCTGATCCATCCAGAGTTATATCTGCTTCACTCCGGTGCTCCTTTGCCACCTCAGGACCAACCGCCTGTATGATTCCAGTATCATCATACCAGATATCCACCTGCTTTTTATTTGGGAGAAGAACATCGGTAATCAGTGTTGACCGGTTTTTTAAAAACAATTCCTTATCTTGAATGGATGATATCCCGTGTGGCTGTATCATGCTATTAGGTACAGTATCTGGTATCATCAATAAAACCTGAGGGTTCTCCCCAGGTCCACAAAGAGTTTTGAGAGTTCCCGCTCATTGAGTAAGGGTATAATATGCGAGTTTCGATCAATACCATTACTCCAGATATGCCTTCAGCCGAAGTTATCGGATGGGCTCATGAAATTCGTGACCTTGGAGGTCTTGCTTTTCTATTAATCAGGGACAGAACAGGTATACTTCAGGTAACAATCCCGAAGAAAAAAGTAGCTCCGGAGATTGCTGAGACAATTCGGGCAATTTCCCGTGAATCTGTTGTGCGGGTTTCAGGCACCATAAAACCAGAAGGAAAGGCTCCGGGCGGAAGAGAACTTATACCGGACAAGATTGAAATTGTCAGCCTTTCTGCAAGTCCGCTTCCCCTTGATGTAGCCGAAAAAGTTCCCGCAGAACTTGATACGAGACTTGATAACCGGTTTTTGGATGCACGCAGACCACGTGTCAGTGCCATCTTTAAAATACGCAATGCTGTTCAGCACGCAACCCGGAATTTCTTTTTCGATAACGGATTTATCGAGATAAATACATCAAAGATTGTTGCTGCAGCAACAGAAGGAGGAACTGAGCTCTTTCCAATTGCTTACTTTGAAAAAGAGGCATTTCTGAATCAGAGTCCTCAGCTATATAAGCAGATGATGATGGCAGCCGGATTTGAAAAAGTCTATGAAATTGGTCCAATATTCCGGGCAGAAGAACACAACACGACAAAGCATCTCAACGAAGCAACATCCATCGATATTGAGGTATCATTTACAGACCATCTCGGTGTTATGCAGACCCTGGAAGACCTTGTCAGGAATATCTACCAATTCGTGGACAATACCTGTAGCGATGCTATTGCAGATATGGGATTGGATTCCTTTGCCGTACCAGATAAAGGATTTCCACGACTTCCCTATGCAGAAGCTATCGAGATTGCTTCTTCAAAATGTGAGGAAGAGATCTCATACGGGGATGATATCGGAACGGCAGCAGAGCGTGCAATCGGAGAAGAGATGGGACAGTTGTACTTTATTGTCGACTGGCCGTCATCCATCCGCCCTTATTACGCCATGCCCTATGAAAACGATCCGGAAATCTGCAAGGCATTTGATATGATGCACCCTCGTATGGAACTCTCGTCAGGTGCACAGCGTGTACATCAGCATGACCTCCTGGTCGAACAGATCGCAAAGAAAGGATTAAATCCTGAGAACTTTGAGTTCTATCTTAACCCGTTCAGGTTTGGTATGCCCCCACACGCAGGATGGGGACTTGGGGCAGAACGTATGGTCACAACCATGCTTGGTCTTCCAAATGTCCGGGAAGCAGTGCTGTTCCCCCGTGACCGTCATCGGGTTGTTCCCTGATCATGCAGTCATTTATCCCTGACACCATTCTTCCGACAACCGTTGTCGGAAGCTATCCGGCCCAGCCGAAGCGAACGCTCAACAGTCTGTTTGATCCATTCCACGCAGCAGTAGTAAACGCAATCGCCTGTCAGAAAAGGGCAGGAATTACCATTATTTCTGATGGGCAGGTTCGGGGAGATATGATCGGAACATTTGCCTCAAAGCTTCCGGGAATAAGGGGCAATGATGTTATCGGAAGGATTATGCCCCCGGACCAGGCAATTACCGTAAAAGATACCGCCTTTGCAGTAAAACAGCACCCGTACGTAAAGGGAATCATAACCGGGCCATCCACGCTTGCCCATGGCCTTCACCTCAGTACAAAACAATATCGGAACAGAGATGAACTCATTCCTGATATTGCATCATCGCTCGTTGTAGAAGCCCAGGGACTCGCAAGGACAGGAGCAGTCATGCTCCAGATTGATGAGCCGATTCTCTCCACCGGGGCAGCATCACTAGATCTCGCGAAAAAAGCTATCTCAACTATTGCTCAGGCAGTATCAATACCAGTATGTCTGCATGCATGCGGCAATATTTCGCACATTATAGATGAATTCCTTAAAATGCCAGTACAGATCCTGGATTTTGAAGGAAGTGTCAACGCTGCAAACCTGGCATCATTTTCTGGAAAAGAACTACAAAACAGATATATAGGGTATGGAATTGTTGATTCGTCTTCACCAGTACTTGAGTCGCTGGAGGATGTGAAAAAAAGATTATGGGCTGGAATTGACATTCTTGGTCCAGAACGGATCCTACCCGACCCGGATTGTGGTCTTCGGATGCACACACCTGATAGTGCTTATGCAAAACTGAGCAGGCTAACCACAGCAGTATCAGAGGTACGGCACGACTTGAATCTGGGAAAAATATGATTGTCTCAGAACGCAAACCATATAGGTAACCTGATGGCATTTGGTATCCCTTCATTGAACGGAAAAGAGCTTTTTGCAGCTGTTCTGTTCATATCTTCAGTCTTTATTCTCGGCCTGAAACTTATGAATCCTACCCCGCTGGTTATCTGGTATACTGGCGAGGATTATATCATCCAGACAGAAAGAATCGGGGATATTTATTCGACAACTGATGTTATCATCCTCATTCTGGCATCACTCATCATCTGTGGCAGTGGCCTGTATCTCCTATTATACGAGCAGATCCATACCATGCCGGTTCCACAGGGTCCCCCACCATTGCCCATCCAGGAACCGACTGCGGTTTTTTCGCCATTAGAAGAGCGAAAAAGGAAATGGGAAACAGTTTTGCCCACACTGAAAGAAGATCAACAGCAAATTTATCAGACTATCCTTGATGCTGACGGTATCATTCCTCAAAGTGATATTGTTGAAAAGACCGGGCTTTCAAAATCTAATGTGAGCAGATCACTAGACATGCTCGAGAGTATGGGACTTATCGAAAAAAGACGTCGGGGAATGGGTAATCTCATCCTTTTAAAGTGAAAATATGGATAAAAACCGGATGATTTTTCTCGCTATTCTCCTGATCTGTGGGATATTCCTTTCAGTCACGGGTAATTATCTGATGGGAATCAGGGCACCAGTCAGAGAACAGAGCTCTCTATTAGAAAATTATCTGATTATGCAGTCAATGGCCGGAAAAAATGCATCGTATGCAAATCAGACATATATGATTGGAGATACGGGTATCGTTGTGAGTTTTAATGATATTCTCAACATCCGAGACAGTCCGGCTCATGAGACAAAAGGGGTACTAAACGCTACTTCGCCATTAACCCTGCCAAAAAGTGGGTTTACGAACATAGTGAGTCCCTGAGTTCTCTTCGCAATAGTTTCCAACCGCCTACACGCGGTAACTGATCAAGCACCATTAGGCGTCTTGGAATTTTATATCCGGCAAGATGATCCTGAGACCATGCATGTAATTCTTCCAAAGTCAGCGGTTCATCACTGCTTCGAAGAACAACTGCAGCAGCCGGAATTTCTCCTTTTTCTTCGTCAGGGCATCCGAATATTGCAACATCAGCGATTTTCGGATGCAGGATAAGAACATTTTCCACTTCTGTCGGGTATACCTTCCACCCTGACATGATGATCATGTCTTTTTTCCGGTCAGTGATAACCAGCATACCCTTGCTATCGATATATCCGATATCCCCAGTCAGAAACCAGCCATCATCAAGGAATACTTCTTTCGTCTCATCAGGTTGGTTCCAGTACCCTATCGCAACACCAGGTCCCCTCAGTGCAATCTCACCAGCATTCGGAGAAGTCAGTTCTTTTTCCGGATTAGCGACGTCAACAATCTTCACTTCAGCAAATCCAACCGGTTTTCCTACACTGTTATATTCATCAGCGGTTGGATAATCTTCAGGTCGGATGACAGTGCCACATCCAAGGACGATCGTCTCAGATAGTCCATATGCATTGATGACAGGAATATGAAACCGCTCAAAAAACTTTTTCCAGGTCGGGGAATGCATTGGTCCACCACCACTGATAATCCTGCGGACAGATGAAAAACTCTCTTCAGTCCCTTGAGGAGTTTCACTTAATGCATGTATAACCGGTGGCATACCTGCAAGAACAGTTATCTTATAGTCCCTGACAAGCCGGATGTACTCATCCGGGTGATACCGTTCCATGATGACATAGGTACCCCCAGCCCGAAGAACAGAAAGCCCCCATGATATACCAACATGAGCCATCGGATAAATACCAAGATAGACATCCTGTGAGGTAAGATCAAGGGCTTCCCCTTCGGCCTGAAGAGCAGCGAGCCATCCCCCGTGGGTCAACATGGCACCTTTCGGCCTGCCTGTTGTGCCGGATGTATACTGAATCTGACAGACATCATCACTCCGACAGGGAATCGGCCTGATTGATTCATACGAAGTTGTAAGAGTTTCCCAGGAACTCGCTCCATCTCCTCCAACCTCGAGTATATGGACAAGATCCGGGCATAGATCCTTTATTGAGCCGGTGATATTTCGGGAATTTATAGAAGAAATGAGAATTTTTGCCCCGGAATCACGGATTGCATAGGCTAGTTCGTCCTTTCGATATACAATATTTGTCGGAACGACCACTAATCCCGCACGCCATGCTGCAAAATAACTGATGAGATATTCAGGTGAGCTATCAAGGTACAACACTACCCGATCTCCAGGAGAAAGCCCACGTGTATTGAAAGCTACAGCAAGAGACCCACTCATCCGGGAAAGGTCTGTGTAAGAGTAAGATCTTTTGGATGTCGGGTGAATGAGAGCGATTTTATCCGGATATCGCATCATATGAGAGTCAAGAAAGGTAGCAATATTAAACATAACCTGAAACTGTCACTCCTGTACTGTATTGTACATATGTGTTCCTGATACCCATAACCTCTTACACAAAAAAAAGAAAAAAGAATAGTTTTTGCTTACTGGTACTCAGGTGGTTCAGCTTTTTTCGGCATTCCGCCTTTGAAATGAGTTTTAACCCGATCGTATGCCTCACGAAGACGCTGGTTCATGGTTGGATGGACTTTCTCTAAAGCACGTTCAAAATGTTCTTTTCTGACAGTATGCAGTTGATCCCTCATGGCAAATATTGCTGCTTCCCGGCAAAGACCTTCTAGATCAGCACCAACATACCCTTCTGTCCTGGATGCAATACCGGAAAACAATGTCTCCAGAGTCGGATCTTCTATGATTATCCGATTCTTTTCCAGAATTTCAACAAGCATCCGACGCCTGACCGATCTACTGATGGTTCCTTGTGAAGGTGCAACGGACCGAATCTTCTCTTCCAGTTCAGGACCTGAACAGCGAACTTCTTGCGGGAAGGTACCGGCAAGAATCTCAAAATCTTCCTCAGTAAAGTTCTGGGTAAGGTCAACGAGTGATTCAAGTGTCGTGCCTTCAATCGGAATCAGCCGTGAATGTATCTTTAATATATCAATCCGATCAGATACGCCAGGCTCACCAATGTAAATCAGCCGGTCAAATCTTCCTGACCGGAGAAGGGCAGGATCTACAATATCAGGTCGGTTTGTTGCACCCATTACAACAACATCCCGCAGGTCAACCAGACCGTCCATCTCAGTCAAAAACTGATTTAACACGCTTTCCATGGTATGGCTGTCACCAGCTGTTCCCCGAGCAGGAGTAAGTGCATCAAGCTCATCAAAGAAGATGATTGCAGGAGATACCTGGCGGGCTTTTTTAAATATTTCCCGGACAGCCCGCTCAGATTCTCCCACCCATTTTGAGAGGAGCTGTGGGCCCCGGACAGCGATGAAATTTGCTCCTGACTCATTTGCTACTGCTTTTGCCAGAAGCGTCTTTCCGGTACCTGGTGGCCCATAAAGAAGAACACCACGGGGAGACTGAATCCCAAGGTCATCATACTTTTCTCTCCTGGTAAGCGGGTATTCAACTGCTTCCCTGATCTCTTCAATCGCCTCAGATAATCCCCCAACATCTCGCCATCTCAGGTGAGATACCTCAAGCATCACTTCGCGCATTCCAGAGGGAGTAATCTCCCGAAGTGCCTGGTGGAAGTCTTTACCGGTAACCACCATTGTCTCAAGAACCTCTTCCGGAATTTCATCTTCATCCAGATTGATGTGAGGGAGATACCGACGAAGAGCCCTGATTGCAGCTTCCCGGGAAAGAGCAGCAATATCAGCTCCTGTGTATCCGTGCGTCCTCTCAGCCAGCTCTTCAAGACTGACGTCGTCATAGAGCGGCATACCACGGGTATGGATCTTTAATATCTCAATTCGGTCGGGATTTGAAGGCACCCCAATCTCAATCTCACGGTCAAAACGTCCTGGACGACGCAGAGCAGGATCAATCGCATCAAGGCGGTTTGTTGCTCCAATAACAACAACCTGGCCACGTTCCTCAAGACCATCCATCATAGTCAGGAGTTGGGCAACCACACGTCGCTCTACTTCACCAGTTACTTCCTCACGTTTCGGGGTGATGGAATCAAGTTCATCGATGAAGATAATAGATGGGGCATTGTCAGCCGCCTCTTCAAAAACCTCACGGAGACGCTGCTCACTCTCACCATAATATTTCGAAATTACCTCCGGCCCTGCAATAGGTATAAAATGTGCGCCAGACTCATTTGCAACTGCTTTTGCAATAAGTGTCTTTCCGGTTCCCGGGGGTCCGAATAATAGCACTCCTTTTGGTGGCTCAATCCCAAGACGGCGGAAGAGTTCAGGATGACGCATAGGAAGTTCTATGGTTTCACGAAGTCTCTGTAACTCATCACGAAGACCTCCAATATCTTCATAGGTGATCTGACTGATCCCTTCAAACCCGCTAATAGGGCTGTCTGATACAATCACTTCTGTTCGCTGGGTGATGATAACTGCTTCCGGAGGATCCAGTTCGATGACCTTGTATGCCACCATCTGGGGCTGGACAAAGGGCATGCCTATTGATATCGGAACAGAGTCCCCAATTGCAACCGGAAAATCAATGAGATTATGGAGAATTGCTGGTGGTTCGGCCATTGGAATATTTTTTGGAAGATCCTCCGGGGGAGCCAGAACTACCGTTGCTGCTGATATGGTTTCATCGACCTTTGTGATCTTTACTGTGTCACCAATCGATACATTTGCATTCATCCGGGTGAAGTTATCAATCCGGATCTTCTGTTGATTCCAGTCAGCAAGTTGGGCTCGCCAGACCTTAGCAACTGTTGTCGACCTGCCGGAGATCCGTATTATATCGCCCGGTGAAAGCCGCATCTGGTTCATAGTTTCAGGATCCAGGCGAGCTTTTCCTCCCCCCTGGTCTCCGGGATATGCACTATCAACCCTGAGATACAATTCCATTACCTAACCATCATATACGCCGGGACTTAAAAGTATAGGAACCATGCGTCTTCTCGCATTTGACCCTTTTCACGGCGCTGCAGGTGACATGATATGTGGAGCTCTGCTTGGACTTGGGATACCACATGAGCCGGTCATGCGAGCAATGGGTTCGGTAGTTCAGGTACCTGAGATTGAAAAAGTCTCACGAACCGGCATTTCTGCAATCAAGGTTCATACTCATGCCGGTCCTGCTCACCGGACCCTTGAAGAAGTGCTTGATATTGTAAAAGCCGCTGATGCACCAAGGGTGGTTATCACTCGTGCAGAAAGAATATTCACTCATATTGCAAAGGCAGAAGAGTCTGTTCACGGGGATCATCATGTCCATTTTCATGAAGTCGGTGCAGATGATGCCATTGCAGATGTGATTGGATCCTGTATGGCCCTGTACCTGCTTGCCCCTGAGAGGATCATCACCCTGCCTATCGCACTCGGGACCGGGACTATTACCTGTGCTCATGGCACTCTACCGGTGCCTGCACCTGCAACAGCAGCAATATTGAAAGCCGGAAATCTTCTCGTACTATCAGGGAACCATGTCGGTGAACAACTCACCCCGACCGGAGCAGCGATCCTTGCTGAAATTACGCATCAGTCACTCCCGTCTCTTCCTATTGGAAAAATACTAGAGATAGGGTATGGAGCAGGAACAAGAGATGATCCCAAGTCTCCAAATGTGCTCAGGGCTATGCTTATGGAGTTTCAGGGCTTTTCCACTGATACCGTTGATATTCTTGAGACAAATGTGGATGATATATCTGGTGAATGTATTGGAACCGTCCTTGGAAAAGTAATGGAGGCAGGTGCACGAGATGCAAGTGTAATTCCAGTCCTGATGAAAAAAGGAAGACCAGGATCTCTTGTCAGGGTTATATCACCACCAGATCGAACATCTGCCCTGGCAGAACTCCTCGCACGGGAACTGGGAACACTGGGCGTTCGAGTTTCTCCGGCTGTTCACCGGTTCATAGCAGAGAGGATTATTCAGAATATTCCGGTTGTAATAGAGGGAAGCAGTACCATTTTTCCTGTAAAATTCGGATATATCGGCGGTGTATGTTATCTTGTCAAACCAGAATATGATTTCGCCGAAAGTTTTGCACGGGAGCATGCGATGCCAGTACGTGATGTACTCCACATTGTGGAAGAGGCAGGCCGAGAGTATCTTAAACAAGGAGAAGATGCGTGAAACTGACCGGGTTATACTCAGGGAATGAGGCTCTTGATGATCTGATTGGGACTGGTTATCCAAGGAAGATGATCACCCAGATTTATGGAGAACCTGGAACCGGAAAATCCACATTGTGCCTTCTTGCTGCAGTTTCTGCCTTGAAAAAAGATGAAACGGTTGTATATTTTGATACGGAAAGTTTCTCTGTAGAACGGTTCAGCCAGATTGCCGGTGATGATGCAGAAAAACTTGCAGAACGGCTGTATCTGTATGAACCTTCTGATTTTGATCAGCAGGCCTTGATGATCCATGAATCAGAGAATGTAATCAGGGACAATAAAGCCGGCCTTATTATTCTGGATTCTGCAACCGGATTGTATCGAACCGAACTCGAACATGTCCAGGAAGCTCTTCAGCGGTTTAACCGGCAGATGACCGTACTCCTTGGGTATGCAAAGCGGTATGATATCCCGGTTCTTATCTCAAACCAGGTATATATGGACATTAGCCGGGGAGAATTTGCTCCACTCGGGGGAACCAGCCTTTATCATCTTTGTAAAGTTATTCTTCGGATTGAACGCCGGGACAACGCCCGTCGAATCCGGGTTGTAAAACATCATGCAAGGCCTGAAGGAGCGTACATCGATGTTGTCCTTGTTCATGAAGGAATCAGAATACTCGATCCGTCCCTGGATTAATTCAATTGTACCCCTCAAGAACTCAGAAGCCATAAACCCTGAGAACACCCATGCTTTGACAACAACCTGATCAGGGGGAGTATTGATGATCCGGAAAACATTTTTTACCCTGTGCTTTGCTTTACTGTTCATTATTCAACCTTGCTTTGGAATACCAATTCAGTTTCCCCCGAATGATGGTCCATACACCGGTGATTATGTTCTCATCTCAGAACCGGGCAGGTATACGCTTGAGCACAATATCACTCACACATACCCGGTCGGTGTTATCATTACTTCATCATCTGTCATCCTTGACGGACAGGGATTTCAGATAAAACCCGCATCAACAGGGGGACCTTCTGTTGGGATTTGGGTCTCCCTCCTTGATGCAAAAGGAGAACCTGTGACTGGTGTAAGGATTCAGAATATTACCATTTTAGATGAAGTATCAGGGATTTATCTTGAGGGAACTGACTCATCAGAATTTCCCTGGGGGAGTGACAGAACATCTGATGAGAAGATGAAAAATGCACAGGAATTTGGACGTGACATTAAAACCAGTGGAGTTACAATTACCGGTTCAAGGATAGGAATGGTGTCAAAAGATCTGGCAGCATTATCGATCTGGCAATCAGAAATCAGAAATAATGAAATCGGTCTGCAGATTATTGGGGGAATTCCAGACATCAGGAATGTAATTATTTCGGATAATTCCGGTATCGGACTGCATCTTCAGAAAACATCCGGTGGGGATATTACCGGATGCAGAATTGAGGGTAACCATGCTCCAGGAATCCTTCTTGATCAAACGACCGGAGTTCATATCTGGAACAACATCCTGGATAATCTGGTAAATATTAAAAATAATGAAAGTGAAGGAACAACACTTTTCCATCCCCTTTTAAATCAGACGAACATTATTAAGGGAGACCTTACCGGGGGTAACCTCTGGGCGATGGGGGGAATACCAGTATACGTTTCGCATAAAATTACTGATGTTGATCACAATGGTATCGGAGATATCCCTTACACTGAAGCAGGACTTATCGATCAATATACACTCGTTCCTTCAGGGACCGGGTATTCACCACCTGAGACTGATGCCGAACCTGTAGAACAAGTACCTGTAACTCACACGCCTGTCCCGGTCTCAACACCATTGTCAATTATAACTGGAATTCATGCCATTATTATCGGAGATACCATACCCTCTGAAATGCAGACCAAAACTTCCTATCCGGTTACAATCACTATTTTCAATGACGGCTCTGATGACTGGCTGGACATGCATGCAGTAGGAATTAAAGCAACGGATCAGGCTGCAACAAGTGGACCTGAATGGTTGGTTGTCCCTTCAATTGTCAAATCCAAGCAATCGTACACATTCAATTTTGAACTAATGTCTCCATCAACTCCGGGAACCTACGAACTTTCATATCAGGCGGCACGGGGAGGACAGGGTGTCTCGGTTACCTTTGGGAGACCGTATAAAAAAGTTATAACTGTGAAATAAAAGGAAAATTTAGTATCTGCGGCCTTGGCCGTATCCCCCACCACGGTTATAACCGCCGCCTGATCCGCGGTCATACTCCCGTCTTGGCTGCATGGGTCTTGCCTCATCAATCCGCATTGTTCTTCCTTCAAATACGGTTTGATTCAGTGCATCCATTGCTGCCTGGGCTTCTTCGCTGGTGGCCATCTCTACAAATCCAAACCCTTTCTGCTCAATAATTTTTACGCTGACAACTTCACCATACTGAGAGAATAAATCTTTCAATTGGTCTTCTTTTACAGAGTACGTCAGATTACCAACGTACAAACGCTTGCCTTCCATACGAATTCACAATGTCGATGCATAACGCAGATAGCTCTTCAGAAGATTTTTTTTCTGAGTGCCAAAGGCGACGGAAATAGCCATGTATGAGAACCTGCCACCAGCGGGAGGTATGTACATTACTATTCAGGTCTTTCCTGCGTCTGCAATCTATCATATGTGTCTGTCATTTATCAGCATTTCTCATTTCGTGAAATGTCAGGAGTCTTAAATAGATCCCGGACCATTTTCACTGCACAGAGATCTCCACACATAGAGCAGGTCTCTCCTTTCGGATCACGGTCATGGATATTACGGGCTACTTCCGGAAACAATGAAGTATTGAACTGTTTTTCCCAGTCTAACTCCTGTCGTGCCTTTCCCATCATGAGTTCACGATCTTTTGCATCTGTTCGGCCGGATAACAAATCTCCAATATGTGCAGCCAGGACTGATGCCCGTGTGCCTTCAACAATATCATGTACACGGGGAAGTGCAAGATGCTCACTGGGTGATACCATGCAAAGGAAATTGGCCCCATGTTTACATGCAATAGCCCCACCGATAGCCCCAACAACATGATCATATCCAGATGCTATGTCAGTGACCAGCGGACCGAGAAGATAAAGTGGGGCATGATTTGTCAGTTCTTTTATCATCCGGACATTATACCCAATCTGTTCAAGAGGCATATGTCCCGGACCTTCTATCATCCGGGGCACCCCAAGGCTTTGAGATTTTCGTGCAAGTCGGCCAAGATTCAGGTACTCAACTGTCTTTGCTTCCCTGGAAGCATCTTCATGACAACCCGGCCGCATGCCATCACCCAGACTAATAACGACAGAATATTCTGCAAGAATTTCACACAGGTAATCAAATTCAGACCAGAGTGGATTTTCTTCTTCACGGGCGGCCATCATGGCTATATGAAATGCTCCACCCCGTGATACCACTCCCATGCGCCGTGGATCCTCCTGAAGAGAACGGAACACATCCCGATTTACGCCACAATGTAGGGTGAGGAAATCTACACCATCCCTGCAATGCTCTCTGATAACCTGAAAAATGAGATCGGCATCCACATCCCTGACTGATCCTGCCCGCCGGACGGCTTCGTATATGGGGACTGTACCAACAGGAACTTTGTTTGATAAAATCATGCGGCGAATTGCCGGTATATCACCACCGGTGGAGAGATCCATCAGGGTGTGAGCACCATTGAGTATAGCCGCCTGTGCTTTTTCCTTTTCGAGAGTTGGATCGCACAGATCCTGTGATGTGCCGACATTGACATTTACTTTGACCCTGCATCCTTCACCAATTGCACAGGGAGGATGGGGTCTTCTTGGATTATGTGGAATTACCACTCTCCCTGACTGGATCAGCCGAAATATGCGATCTTTATCGAGTGATTCGGCCTCTGCAATTGCTTTGACAAGAGATGTATCAGGAAGGTAATCCCGGTAATTTACCATATCCTACTTGTTGTATGCAGGGGAATATGATAGTCACATGGTAGTAAAATTCATCCCGGGAAGAGGGATGTATGCAAACGCCTATGTCGCACGGGGAACTATCCTCGTTGATGCCGGAGTAACTCCAATGGCAATTGAGGCGCATAGGAACACAATCACTCATATCATCCTTACCCATTGTCATTTTGATCACATTGCCTACCTGCCTGCACTTCAGAAGATGACCGGAGCAAAAATCTATATCCACCAGGCAGATGCAGAAGGGCTCATGAATGATAATTTAAGTCTCTCGATGCATTTTGGTGCACATTCACCAGGCATTATTCCAGATATGATACTTGAGGGAGGAGAAGTGATAGAAGGATATGAGATAATTCATACTCCCGGCCATACTCCTGGTAGTATCTGCCTGTATGACCAGGATTCAGCAGAACTCATCTCAGGTGATACGGTCTTTTCTGATGGTGCATTTGGGAGATATGATTTTCCTGGAGGAAGCAGGACCAGACTTTCTGAGTCTATACAAAAACTGACTGAACTCAAAGTGAATGGACTCTATCCAGGTCATGGCATTCCTGTACGTGAACACGGGGATCGATTCATTAAGGGTGCTGCAACCCTTATACAATCAGGATATGGATAAAGGAGTATATGTTCTCCTTTTAAAGAATGATGCCTGTCTGATTAAGACCGGAGCTCTTGGAGAGAGAGCATATGGACCCGGATGGCATGCATATGTTGGATCTGCATTCGGAACTGGTGGATTTTCGCGGGTAACGAGGCATATCAGGCTGAATATTGAAAAAAGTAAGAGACCCCGATGGCACATCGACTCCCTCTTACTTTCTCCCTTTTTTCAGGTGAGCAGGGTGTATTGTATTCACACCGATCAAAAAATAGAATGTACCATCGCTCAATGCATAACCGGGACTGTTATTCCGGGTTTTGGCTCATCAGACTGCGTTTGTTCTGGTCATCTCTTTTATTTCTATAATGATCCACATCAGGATATTCTGTCTATCCTTCATTCGATTTCAGAAAAAAATGAATGTATTAACCGGGTAGAAATATGGTCCCCAGACCCTGAATCGTGATGTGAAGAAGCAAAGGGATATTATATGTATTTATAAAGCAGATACCAAACTCATCCACCGTTATTCAGAGGTCTACAAGATGATCAAAGTTGCAGTCAATGGATATGGAACCATAGGAAAGCGTGTCGCAGATGCTGTTTCTGTACAGAAAGATATGGAGATCATCGGGGTTTCAAAGACTAAACCATCTGCAGAGGCCCTGATTGCAGTTCAGAGAGGATATCCCATCTATATCGCAGATATGAGTAAGAAAGACGCTTTTGTGAAAGCAGGTATTCCGGTTGCAGGTTCTGTAGAGGATATGCTGAAAAAAGCAGATATTGTGGTTGACGGAACTCCGGGTGGAGTTGGTGAGTCAAACAAAGCTTTGTATGAGAAGGCCGGTGTAAAAGCAATCTGGCAGGGTGGCGAGGATCATGAAGTTGCTGGATTTTCTTTTAACGCTCATGCCAACTACAAAGATGCCATTGGCAGACAATTTGTCCGGGTTGTCTCATGCAATACGACCGGACTATGTCGTGTCATAAAAGCTATGGATGATGCATTTGGTGTTACAAAAGTCAGGGCAGTTATGGTCAGACGAGGAGCTGATCCGCATGTTGTGAAAAAAGGACCAATAGATGCAGTAGTTCTTGACCCACCAACTATTCCAAGTCACCACGGTCCTGATGTCAACACCGTTCTCCCGCATATCGACATTGTCACCATGGCAATGATCGTTCCAACAACCCAGATGCACATGCATGCGATTACCATTGAACTCAAAAAAGAAGTGAGTCGTGATGAAGTTCTGGCCATCATGAGAGAACACAACCGGATTGGGCTTGTCGAGCCAAAGACTGCAATCAAGAGCACAGCCGAGCTCAAAGAATATGTCATGGATATGGGCCGGCCACGATCTGATTTATGGGAAAATGGTATCTTTGAAGCATCAGTGAACATGGTTGGAAAAGAACTCTTCTTCTTCCAGGCAATCCACCAGGAAGCTGACGTGGTTATTGAAAATGTGGATGCAATCCGCGCGATGATGGGTGAAGTTAAGGACCCGGAGACATCAATCAGGATGACAAATGAGGCAATGCAGTTTACTGCCCTCTAATCACTCATCCTATTATCACCGTCTAAAACAAACCTGTTCAGAATGGATACATACGCCCGTGTAATTCGGAACACGGTCGAGGTTGTTATTGATGAGGAACTGCGTTCCCTCCTTGACCGTCCGGTCAAAAAGGTGTACGCTGGATATGAACCAAGTGGAGAGATCCATCTTGGACATCTGGTAACGATCAATAAACTGATAGACCTGAGAGATGCAGGTTTTGAAGTCACTGTTCTTCTTGCTGATCTTCATGCCTTTCTTAACCGGAAAGGAACAATGGAAGATGTAAAAAAACTGGCAGAATATAATCGCCGCTGTTTTGAAGGACTTGGGCTGACAGATATTACCTATGTCCTGGGTTCCAGTTTTCAGCTTTCAGCAGAATATCAACTTCTGGTTCATGAATTGTCTCAGGCAATTACATTAAACCGTGCCAAACGGAGTATGGACGAGGTTGGGAGACAGATGGATAACCCGACGGTATCACAGATGGTATATCCAATCATGCAGATGGCCGATATTGCCATGCTGGATGTGGATGCTGCTCTTGGAGGTATAGATCAGCGCAAGATTCACATGCTTGCCAGAGAGTATCTGCCGACAAAGAATTATCCTTCTCCGGTCTGCATACATGTTCCGATTCTGCATGGGCTTGATGGGAAAAAGATGTCCTCATCACAGGGTAATTATATATCTGTCGCAGAATCAGAGGAAGATATCAGGAAAAAGATGAAGAAGGCATTTTGTCCGCCTGAGATCGAGGATAATCCTGTTCTCCAGGTTCTTCAGCATCATATCTTCCCTAGACTTGAAACCGTAACCATTGAACGGCCGGAAAAATTCGGTGGGAACAGAACATTTGAATCATATGAAGAGATGCAGCAGGCATATGCAAATGGCGAGGTTCATCCGGCTGATTTGAAAACTGCAGTGGCTGAAGGTTTGATATCAGTTCTTGCACCGGTTCGAGAATATCTCAAATAAAAGCAGGAGATGAATACTTGAGAGATCGACATACCGATGAATTTGATAAACGGGTCGATGAGCTCAAGACAAAAATCAAGGGTTTGGATCAGCTCAAGGTCAGGGATGACGTATTTGATGAATATACCCTCCTTGGGTTGTACAAACTCCTCTCGAAAGGGTGGATCACTGCCATGGGTGGCCCGATTTCTACTGGCAAGGAAGCGAATGTGTACCTTGCTGATCGGAATGAGAATTTGGTTGCAGTAAAGATCTACTTGACTAGAACTGCAAATTTTAAAAAAATGCAGGACTATATTGCTGCAGACAGGAGATTTATTAACATCGGAAAGAGCAGAAGAGATGTAATCTTTGCTTGGACCAGAAAAGAATTTTCAAATCTGAAACGGGCAGAAGATGCTGGAATCCCTGTTCCTCATCCCCTCATTTTTGACCGTAACGTCCTGGTCATGGAGTATCTGGGAGATGAAAAGGGAGCATTTCCCCAACTCAGGCTTGCTGAGTTTGAAGATCCGCAGCAGACCTATGATGAGATCCTGGATTATATCCGGACGTTATGGAAAAAAGCCAAGCTGGTTCATGGGGATCTATCTGAATATAATATTCTCTATGGAAGAGGCCACTCATATCTCATTGATATGGGACAAGCGGTCACCCTGGATCATCCTCATGCTCCTGGATTTTTAAAACGGGATCTTGAACAGCTGAACCGGTTCTTTCATGAACGGTGCAGTACTCATGAGGTATCTGAAATACTTGAAGAACTATGCGGCTCCTCACCGCGATAATATGAGAATGGAGAGATTTTTATGCAACAGGAAACACGAATAACCCAGGAGCGAATCGGGGTTCTAATTGGAAAGAAAGGACAGACAAAGCGAGAGATTGAGGAAAAAACAAAAACCAGGATTCAGGTTGACAGCGAAGAAGGACTTGTCAGTATAGAAGGTGAGGATGCTGATGGATTTATTCAGGCTGTTGAAGCAGTAAAAGCTATTGCACGGGGATTTTCTCCTGAAAGAGCAGCAATTTTACTTGAAGATCCGGATTTATACCTCGAGATCATCGAACTATCAGAATTTGCCGGAAGTGACTCAAAAATTGAACGTATCCGGGGCAGGATCATTGGAAGAGATGGTAAATCCAGATCCCAGATACAGGATATGACTGCAACAGAGATTTCAGTGTATGGAAAAACTGTTGGAATTATTGGAACTGTGGAACAGGTTAAAATTGCACGGGAAGCTGTTGAAATGCTCATAAAAGGTGTCTCTCACGAATCGGTTTTTTCATTCCTTGAAAAGAAACGGCGAGAGTTAAAACAGGATATGATCAGTTACTATTATTAAAGAATCTCCATGCTCCGTTCTATCCTCTCCAGAGACTGGTGATCCAGGTGGACCTGCAGTCACTTCCCCTTCCCGAATCATTTATTCGTGCTTGTATTGCCAAGGGGATTACATCCCTGTATCCCCCGCAAGCAGAATGTGTGAACCAGGGACTGCTTGAAGGAAAAAACCAACTCATTTCTATTCCAACGGCCAGTGGAAAGACTCTTCTTGCAGAGATGGCCATGTGGGCACGGATTGCAGATGGTGGGAAATGTCTGTATATTGTGCCTCTCAGAGCTTTGGCATCTGAAAAATATGAAGAATTTTCCAGGAAGGGAGTGATCAGGGTCGGTATTGCAACCGGTGATTTTGATCGGACAGATGCATATCTTGGTGAAAACGATATCATCGTTGCAACCAGTGAAAAAACAGACTCTCTGCTCAGGAATAAAACACCATGGTTGTCACATATCACCTGCATCATACTTGATGAAGTTCATCTCATCGGATCTGAAAACCGGGGGGCTACCCTTGAGATGGTTATTACCAAACTTCGCTACACAAATCCTGGAATGCAGATTATTGGCCTGTCTGCAACAATTGGAAATCCGGCTCAGCTGGCGGAGTGGTTAAACGCCGCTTTGATTACCAGTACCTGGCGCCCTGTTGACCTCAGGCAGGGTGTGTATTACAATGGAAAGATCCGTTTTCAGAATTCAGAACGCCCTATCCAGGCAAAAACCAAGCATGACGATCTGAATTTATGCCTTGATACGATTGAAGAGGGAGGGCAGTGTCTGGTTTTTGTATCATCACGGAGAAATGCTGAAGGTTTTGCAAAAAAAGCTGCAGGAGCATTGAAAACCGGTAGCCCAGACTCCCGAAGTCTCGCAGATCAATTACGTAAACTACGCGATCGGGATGAGAGTAATATCCTGGCTGATTGTGTTGAGCGGGGAGCGGCATTTCATCATGCCGGACTTCTCAGACAAGAAAGAACCATCATTGAAGAAGGATTTCGGAATGGATATATCGAGGTGATCTCTGCAACCCCGACACTTGCTGCAGGTCTGAATCTCCCGGCCAGGCGGGTCATTATCAGGGATTATTCCCGGTTCTCTTCAGGTCTTGGAATGGTTCCGATACCAGTTGGAGAATATCACCAGATGGCAGGAAGAGCAGGAAGACCGCATCTGGATCCTTATGGTGAAGCAGTTCTTTTAGCGAAAGATGCCCCAACAGTCGAACGACTTTTTGAGACGTTCATTGATGCTGAAGCAGAACGGATTGACTCACAGTGTGTTGATGATTCATCGCTGTGTGCACACATACTCTCCCTGATAGCAACAGGATTTGCACATGATCAGGGTGCCCTGGCATCATTTATGGAACGGACATTTTATTTTTATCAACATCCAAAAACCCGTTCTCTCCCCAGACTGGTTTCTGATGCAGTCCTGTTCCTGATTGCAGCAGAAATGGTACAGGAGAGTCAGGGCAGACTTTCTGCAACACAACTTGGCAATCTGGTCTCCAGACTATATTTGAATCCCTGTACTGCACGGTTGATACTGGATAATCTCAAATCGTGTGAGGCGCCGACATTGATCGGTCTGCTTCATGTCATCTGTGTTTCACCTGATATGCAGCGGCTTTATCTGAAATCAGCCGATACCCAGCTCTTGCGAACATTTCTGTTTAAAAATAAGGATGACCTTATTCTCCCGCTTCCCTTTGAACAGGAAGAAGAAGAACTCTGGCTCTCCGGTCTTAAAACCGCGTTAGTTCTGACTGACTGGGCTGATGAAGTGTCAGAAAAGCAGATAGAAGAACGATATGGGATTGGTGCAGGTGACCTGTATAATATCGTTGATTCTGGAAAATGGCTCCTTCATGCTACAGAACGACTTGTTTCTACGCAGATTTCAGAATTAAGTTCAGTTATTTCAACTCTTGCAATCAGGGTTCAGCATGGAGTAAAACCTGAACTTCTTCCCCTGGTCGCTCTTCGAAATATCGGACGGGTACGTGCACGAAGCCTGTATAATGCCGGATATCAGGATCCCCAATCTCTGGTTAATGCAGGGATCCCAACTATAGCACGAATTATTGGAGAGGGCATAGCAAGACAGGTAATTGAAGATATTTCCGGAGTGAAGAATTCAGGGAAAAAGAAATATAATAATGATGGTGAATCCAGGGAAAAAACTCAATACCTGACAGACATTCCTGGTATTGGCAATAAAATGGCCACCAAGTTACAAGACTCTGGTATTCATACCATTGCTGATCTGTTAAATGCGGATGAAACGCTCCTCTCGCAGGTGCTGGGGTCTGCACGAACTCAAAAAATCCTTGGATATCTGGTGGAAAATTCTCTAAAAAAAGAAAAAAATCTGGCACCAAAAATCAATGATAAAGAAATAAAAATCAGAGGTCAGTCATCCTGGGAGGATTTTGGATGTTAAATCAAAAAAATAGACGTTCAGAGGATTTCTGCATCATTCCGGTCAGAATAACTCTCAATGATCGGCAAGAATTTCTCAACCATATAAGGAATCTTGGTGATCAGTATGATGTCACCATCATATGCCTTAATCGGGATATGATAGCAGGTTACAGCCATGTAAAGACAGCTATGATACACGCTCTTCGTTCTTGGAAAGAAGAAAAAAACATAGCACGAAGTCTTGAGATGGAGGTCCTGCTCTATGTTGCCGGTACACGACAGACTGGTCAGATCGCCCCATTCGGACCACAAATTGGTGAAAATTTTTATTATCTGTGTATAACACCAGCAGAAAAAAAAATAATTACAACCCTTCCTGACTGGATACAGGAAGTCGATGATAAAGACTGGAATATTATCTCTGAAGAGAAAAAAAAGCGTCTTATTCAATTCTTTGGAATCACCCCAGAAGAAATTATCGTCACCGGTGAAGAGCAGCTGGTTGATCTTATTTGTGAACGTACGGCTCTGCTTGCTGTGAATAGGTAATACAATAAAGGAGAGATTCTCCCCAATATGCAATGGGTAAAAAGCATTTGAAAATGAGTGGAAAATTATCGGTTGGCATGAGTGAGTATATGAAATATTTCTGGAATTATTATTTCACGGGTAGCTAACTCAGCTGCATTTTTTGAACCTGGAATACAAAATACGGCTTTACCATCAATAATACCTCCTACTGCTCTACTGAGGACAGTTCTTGTCCCAACTTCTGAAAAGCTTTTTAATCTGAATAACTCTCCAAATCCATCTAATTTCTTTTGAAGAAGTGGGTCAACTGCTTCAATTGTACAATCATCATGGGTAATCCCTGTTCCTCCGGTCAGAATAATACAATTTGCTTCAGTAAGTGCTTTTTTCAAGCCCGCTTGAATTAATTTAATATCATCAGGTATTACATCTAATCGAACAACAGGAATTGAAGATTCTTGAAATAATGATTGAATACTTTTCCCTGCAGTATCTTCCTTTTCAGATCTGGTTGTTGATATAACAAGTATAGCTACTTGTACTGATATTTTTTGGATATGAGAGGAATCCATGAAAGAATGTTGATAGTACAGGAAATATAATGTTCGATTAAAGTTATTGTGTTCACTGATACCCCACCCCTTTGTTTCCACTGGAAGAAATAGAACAAGGTTGTTGTAATTTCTTTGCTGTTATTCTAAATTTTACTTATAGTATGTTTTTTTAATATTTTTTTACAATTTCATAATATTTTATAATAATAACAAAAACTATTTATGTACTCAAGCTGACCTGTACAACAGAGAGTCGATATGATTTTTTTTTTTAAAAGTTATTCATGAGTCAAAAATGTGAGTTCCAGTGGAAACAAAGGGGTGGGGCATTGTTGATCATCACTCTTGTATCACGCCACTAGTATTATTGGAATACCCATCGAACAATACTAGGATTACCTGGTTCATGACACATGATACAAACGATAGTCCTGGTTTATTTGATAAATTCCTTTCAGAAAATCGAATATTCCGGGATCGCGAAGTACTAAGACACTCATATCGGCCTCACATTCTCCCTCACAGAAAACCACAAATAGATCAGATAGCAGCAATTTTGGCTCCAGCCCTTCAGACGGAAACCCCCTCTAATATTCTTATATATGGAAAAACCGGAACAGGTAAGACAGCCTCAGTTCGATACGTTGGAACAGAATTAGAATCGGTTAGTGCCAGAAGAGGCACTATCTGTAGGGTCATTCATCTCAACTGTGAAGTTATTGATACTCAGTACCGGGTTTTAGCACAAATCTCAAAGATGATTCTTGGTGAAGAGGATCCATCAAGTGATAAAACCAGAATTCATATCCCGATGACTGGATGGCCAACTGATCAGGTATATAGCGAACTCAAAAATCAGATTGACACTAGTACAGGCGTTTTCATAATTATTCTTGATGAAATAGACAAGTTAGTGAAAAAAAGTGGAGATGACACTCTTTACAATCTGACCAGGATTAATACTGATCTCAGTCGTTCAAAAGTATCGATAATAGGCATCTCAAATGATCTTGGTTTTAAGACATTCCTAGATCCACGAGTTTTATCTTCCTTATCAGAAGAAGAACTAGTTTTTCCTCCATACAATGCACCTCAACTTTGCGATATTTTACAGCAACGAGCAGCAATCGGATTTGCAGAAGATGCTCTTGATGATGAAGTGATTCCGCTTTGTGCAGCTCTGGCAGCTCAAGAGCATGGGGATGCGCGAAGGGCATTGGATTTACTCCGCATCTCTGGCGAACTGGCTGATCGTGAAAATGGATCAAAAGTAACCATTGAACATGTAAAAAAGGCCCAGGCAAAAATTGAAACAGATAGTATGGTCGAGTGCATAAAAACTCTTCCGACACAAAGTAAAATCGTATTATATTGTATGCTTTTACTTCATCGGGCAGGTCAACGAATTTTTATTTCTGGAGATGTAACCCGTATTTATAAAGAACTAACTCCGTTTCTTGAGATTGATGTTCTGACGGCCAGAAGAATATCTGATCTTATATCTGAGTTAAATATGCTGGGAGTAATAAATACCCGCCTTGTCAATCGTGGAAGACATGGCAGAACAAAAGAGATGTGGTTTGATACCAGTACAGAAAAAATATGGGAAGTAATTATGGAAGAGTCAGATGGACGTCTGGCACAGGTAGATGAACAGATAGTAATCCAGATAATGAGATAAATCAGTATAGGACTGAAATTCATGGATGATATAGACCGGTCATTACTCTCTCTTTTAGAAGAAAATTGTTCTACACCGCTTCATGAACTGGCAGTGATGTTGGGATGTAGCGATGAAGATGTAGAAAAACGCAGGCAGCAACTTGAAAAAGATGGTATTATTCGTCGATATTCTGCAGTCATCAACTGGGAACAGGTAGACAAGGGTGCTGTCTATGCAATTATTGAGCTTAAAGTGGCGCCTGAGCGGGACTATGGGTATGACCGGATCGCAGCACGGATATCACGGTTTTCAAATGTCCGGAATCTGAGGCTTCGTACCGGAACACATGACCTGCAGCTTCTTGTGAAAGGGAAGAGTATGCAAGAGATTGCCAGGTTTGTTTCTGAACAGATCGCTCCAATGGAGCGAATTCGAGAGACTGCTACACATATTATCATGAAAACATACAAAGAAAACGGGGTGCTCTATGTTGAGCGTGAAGACGGACAACGCCTGCCATTCTCGTTCTGATCAAAGAAAACGTGATTTCGTCTCTGACCGGGCGAAATTAATACCACCCTCCGGCATACGTCGTTTTTTTGATCTGGCTGGCCAAATGGAGGATGTCATCTCTCTTGGTGTTGGAGAGCCGGATTATTCAACACCCTGGCATATTTGTGATGCTGCAATTACTTCGATAGAACAGGGACATACTGCCTATACCTCAAATACGGGAATGGAATCCCTAAGGAATGAACTATCCAGGTTCATTAGAGACCGGTACCAGGTTGAGTATAATCCAAAGTCTGAGATGATTGTCACCACCGGGGTTTCTGAAGGGCTTGATATCGTCATTCGGGCTGTAACCAACCCTGGTGATGAGGTGCTGGTTATTGATCCATCCTATGTCAGTTATGCCCCCTGTGTCACTATGGCTGGTGGCACTCCGGTTCCTGTTCCCTGCACGGAGAAGAATAGGTTCCGGCTTTCTGCGGATGTCCTGATGGAGCATATCACTCCCCAGTCAAAGGTCCTAGTTCTGAATTTTCCAAATAACCCGACTGGAGGTGTAATGCGGCGAGAGGATCTTGAGACAATTGCGGATGTCGCTATTGATCATGATCTATTAATCCTTTCAGATGAGGTCTACGCAGAACTCACTTATGAAGGACACCATACGGCAACCGCTTCAATAGAAGGTCTGTGGGACCGGACAATCACTCTTTCTGGTTTTTCGAAAGCCTTTGCAATGACCGGATGGAGACTGGGATATATCTGCGCTCCACATGATATCACTGCTGCAGCACTCAAAATTCATCAGTATGTGATGCTTTCAGCTCCTACGATGAGTCAGTATGCAGCTCTTGAGGCACTCAAAAACGGAGAGGAGGCAATGCGTGAGATGGTAAGGGAATATCATCTGAGAAGAAACCTCTTTGTTGATGGTCTCAACCGTATAGGCCTCTCCTGTCACACCCCAGAAGGAGCGTTTTATGCTTTTCCTTCAGTGAAGGGAACTGGTCTTACCGATTATGAGTTTGCGGAACGTTTGATAACTGAGGCTGGTGTAGCGGTTGTTCCTGGCAGTGTCTTTGGTGCCGGCGGTATAGGGCATGTCCGGTGCTCGTATGCGGTTTCAAGACAGGAACTAACTGAGGCAATAAGAAGAATGGATGAGTTTATCAGGTCTTTACCCTGAATTCTGAATAATTATAAAAAGGCTCTTTTTTCTATACACTGATTCCAAGTATCCGTGCCGCAAGATGTGCGGCATTTTCTCCGTTATCAACACCGACACAGGCAACAGGAACCCCTTTGGGCATCTGGACGATCGAGAGCAGGGCATCCAGACCTCCCATGAGTTTTCCTGAAACCGGAACACCAATTACCGGCTTTTTTGTTTTGGATGCTACAACACCTGGAAGAGCAGCAGCAAGTCCGGCGATACAGATGAAGACCTCTGCACTAGATTTTGAGATATACTCATCCAGTCTGTCCGGGTCACGGTGGGCTGAAATGACCTGATAATCATACCCGATCTGATATGATTTTAAAACTTCCCAGGCTTTTTTTGCTATCTCTTCATCAGATGATGAGCCACAGATGATGCTTACGTGAGGCATGGTCCCTACACGAATATAATCAGTCTGGAAGTAAAATAGTATACTCGATTTTTATGGAAGATGAGTTGCTCCTGATGCTTCCGGGTCCGGTCCCGCTGCCGGAACGGGTTCGTGCAGTCATGGCCCGGCAGGCTATCAATCACCGGGGGGCAGAATTCGGAAATGCATATGCAGATATCGTTCGTGTTCTGAAAGGCCTGTTTGGGACGAAGAATAATCCTCTTGTTATTTCAGGCTCCGGGACTGCCGGAATGGAGGCTGCGGTTGCTAACTTTGGAAAAGGCCGCAAAATGGCTCACCTGATCAATGGAAAGTTCGGGGAACGGATGTACACGATTGGACAGCGGTATGCATCTGAGGCCCGCCCGATTGAATCAGAATGGGGCACTCCGCTGAGCCTTGAAGGTCTGAAATCTGCACTTGAGGATGGTTGTGAAGTTGTCACCATGGTCCACAATGAGACCTCTGCTGGAATTTTGAATCCGGCTGGTGAAGTTGGAAAGATCTGCCGGAAACATGATGCGCTCTTTATCATGGACGGGGTTACCTCTATCGGTGGTGATCTGGTCAAAGCAGATGACTGGGGCGTTGATATTGCCGTCGTTGGTTCACAAAAATGTCTTGCTGCTCCTGCAGGGCTTGCTGCGGTTTCAGTGTCAGATCGGGCTTGGGACAGGGTTGTAAAAAATCCTCCATATTACCTTGATCTTCCAGCATACAAGAAAAATGCAGTCAAAGAACCTATGGAGACTCCCTATACTCCTGCAGTCCCCTTGTTCCTGGCACTTCGAGAAGCCTGTCTTATTATCGAAGAAGAAGGCATTGATGCCCGTATTGCCCGGCACCATCGGATGGCTGGTGCTGTCAGGAAAGCCGTGAAAGCCTGGGGCCTGGAGATGTTTCCACAGATCGACAGTCTTCATACATACTCAAATACTGTTACTGCTGCCTGTATCCCAACAGGATCAAATGACAAGGATTTCAGGGGAATAGTAAAGAAACTGGGAATCCAGATTGCTGGTGGTCAGGATCACTTAAAGGATAAAATCTTCAGAATTGGTCATATGGGAGCTGTTTCAGCACCTGAACTCCTGGCTACCCTTGCTGCCACTGAGTATGCAATCCGCACGACTGGTCATCAAGTACGCGAATCTGGTGTCATGGCTGCAGCAGAGGATTTAGGATGAAGATAGGCATCGCGGACACGACCTTTGCACGGGTTAATATGGGCTGGTTCGCGATCGATGAACTGAAAAAACATAGTAGCGTTACTATTGAGCGATATACCGTCCCCGGCGTGAAAGATCTGCCGGTGGCCTGTAAAAAACTTTTTGAAGAATATCGCTGTGACATCTGCATGGCCCTTGGGATGCCGGGAGGAAAAGAGAAAGACAGGATGTGTGCCCACGAGGCATCTACCGGACTTATCGCCTGTCAACTCATGACAAACCGCCATATCATTGAAGTTTTTGTTCATGAAGATGAAGCGGCAGATGATGCTGGACTTGCCTGGCTTGCAGAACAACGGACCAGGGAACATGCAGTTAATGTCATAAAGCTGATGCGTCCTGGAACACTTGAACGAGAAGCCGGAACAGGTCAGAGGCAGGGATTTTCTGATGCCGGTTCAGCACGACAATAAAGGAGGATGAAACATGGCAGAACAAAAATCAAAAGAAGAAATAAAACTTGGATTTGTTGTAGCGGAGTTTAACCGAGACATCACGTATATGATGGAGATCGAAGCTGAAGAGCATGCAAAATTTTTAGGAGCCAGGGTCGCAGAACGGCTGTATGTACCTGGTGCCTATGATATGCCGCTTGCAATCAAAAAGATGCTGAAAGACAACAAAGTTGACGCTGTTGTAACCATTGGGTGTGTTATTGAAGGAGCAACCCAGCATGATGAAATTGTTGTCCAGCATGCAGCCCGGAAGATCATTGATCTCTCTTTAGAATTTGGAAAACCGGTCACTTTAGGTATCTCTGGTCCGGGAATGACAAGGCTTGAAGCGACAGATCGGATAGAATATGGAAAGCGTGCGGTAGAATCCGCAATAAAACTGGTACAGCGGTTAGCATGAGACCACTCTCGACAAAACTTGCTGCAATTGCTCCTTCAGCAACGATCGAGATCACTGAAAAAGCCCGCAGGATGCAGGCCGCCGGAACTGATGTTATCAGCTTGTCTATTGGGGAGCCTGATTTTCCTACTCCTGCCCATATCACTGAAGCATGTATTGATGCCTTGCGCCGGGGTGAAACCCATTACGCACCAGGTAAGGGTATTCCTGAACTGGTAAAGGCTGTCGCAGAAAAAATTGAACAGGAGAACAGGATTCCTTGTACTGCTGATCAGGTGATTGTTGGATGTGGAGCGAAAGACTCTATCTACGAAGCATGTGAAGCAGTTTTAAGTCCGGGAGCTGAAGCCATCATATTAGATCCTTCCTGGGTCAGTTATGAACCATGTGTTCAGATTGCTGGTGGCACTGCTGTTCATCATCCGCTAAATGATGAAACTTTCCAGGTTGATGACAGTCTTCTTGAAAAGGTAACAAACAAGACCCGGATGATTATAATCAATACCCCATCAAATCCATCTGGTGCTATCTTAAGCCGTGAATCACTTCAACTGGTCGCTGATATTTGTCAGGATCATGATCTCATTGCTTTGTCTGATGAGATTTATGAGAAGCTCATCTATGGAAAGACTCATTTATCCATCGGTTCTTTTCCAGGAATGGAAGAACGGACTATCACGGTGAACGGTTTCTCTAAAGCATATGCAATGACCGGATGGAGGCTTGGGTATGCTGTATCATCGAAAGAAATTATCGGGTATATGAATAAAGTCCAGCAGCATACCATTTCTCATCCGACAACCTTTGCCATGTATGGCGGGGTCGCTGCTCTGAAAGACCCTCAGAGCTGCATCGAGGAGATGCGAGCTGAATTTGAGAAGAGACGGGCTTTTGTCCTTAAAAAAATGGAAGAGATGGGTCTTTCATATGCTCCGGCAGATGGGGCGTTCTATGCCTATGTAAAAGTTGAGGGCAATGATGCGGACGTTGCAAACAAATGGCTTGAGAAAGGCCATGTTGCAGTGACTCATGGTTCTGCATTTAACCATCCGGGATGGATTCGAGTAAGTTATGCTGCATCTATGGATAGGTTAGAAGAAGCGATGAGAAGAATATCCGCAGTTCTCTAATCTTTTTTAAAAATCAGTTTGTAACCTGGTAGGTTACATTATCGGTGACGTATAGCCAGTATCCATGCCATGGTAAGAGGTTCCGGCTGTCACTTTGGTTTCCTGTCCCATCTCTGATAATTGGTTCTTCGTACTGCTGGTTCTTGGAATCATAGCCGATGAGATAGGTCCAGGTATTTCCAATCGGAGTTAAGCGGGTTTTTGCTGACTCTGAATCGGTGCCAAGAACCCCAAATCCGTTCCATCCTTTTGACAGATTTTTTGAGTAAGTGCCATTTTGATTCAAATCAGGTAATGGAGTGATATTCTGCGTCATTCCGGTCCAGATCCAATATGATGAGAGTGGAGTAATTGTCTCATCTGCTGGGACAGTAATCCAACTTGTATTGTAATATCTTAGGACCGAGTGTCCAGAGGTATTGGTGACCTTCCCGAAGAGATCGTATGCAGTATCATTGCCTGAGATCAGTTTTTTTGCAACAGAGACATGGTTCCATCCTGGATATAGGTTGATTGTGTCTGTATCCGGTTTTTTCAAATAGGTAAGAGCAGCTGAAAGATTAGCCCTACCCCCAGTTGTCGTTTTGTTCTCGAGTCCCTGCACTGGGTCAACTGTTTTCAAAATGGCATCCTTTATTGCAGAGTATGGGTCATCTGGAGCATAGGTTATAAGGAATCCTGCCATTCCACTGATGAATGGTACAGCCATAGATGTTCCATCCATATATCCATACCTGGTTTCAGTAAGCGCCCCATATCCATCGGAGAGAGTAATATCATCAAGGAAACACGCAATAAATGTACCATCTGCTGCGAATCTGATATAGAGCGGTGCTTCCTTCATATCTGTCGGGATTTTGCTTTCACGATAAATCCAGGGAAGTAAGGTTATTTGTTTCCTGTCATACTCAAGTGTTTTCCAGGTCAGATTATCATTGGAAGCTTCAATGGAGAATGTAGAATAAGCTCCGACCATCTGAAGCTGATATGAAATGATTGGATTAGTCAGATTTGAAATTGCTAATGGTTCTTTTAATGAAATAATGGCTGTTGGCTGTGTCTGGTTCAGGACGGTGTTGTTCACTGTTCCCCGGGCACTTGATGGTGGAGAGATGAAGTCCTCAGTATCCAGCGTCCAGTTTCCATGAATTGTCCAATTGTTCAATGTATCAAAGGAATCACGCCATATCGGTTCTGGAGTGTAAAGATTATGCTTGGTTGAGTAAATTGCTTCACCAGGAGCACCAATATCTACTGATTTTTTCCCATAATTTGAAAATGAGGCCAGTTCATCCTGAGCATTCGTTGCTGCAACAGAGATGATGTTCTCGAGATCATAGGATGTCGGGTAGAGAGGAGTTACATCATTATCCTGACCATTGTTCCCTGCCCCACAAATAAACAAGCCATCTGTTTCGGCAATTATTTCATATTCTGCCTGACTCGGATTTTTTCCTCCGAATGAGCATGAAAATATTCTGGCACCATTTCTTTCAGCCCATAATATTGCCTCGATCTCATCTGATACTGTTCCGGTTCCAAAACTATTCAGGAACCTGACAGGAAGGATTGTTGCATTCCAGTTAACACCTGAACCACCAATTCCGTTGTTTCCAACGGCGCCGATAATGCCAGCACAATGAGTTCCATGTGATGCAAGGTCCATAGGATCAAGTGTCCCTGTTATGGCATCATATCCATGTGTTCCAGTGGCGGTATTTGTCCATATATTATTAGAGAGGTCTGCGTGCAGGTAATCTACACCAGAATCCAGGACAGCAATGGGAACCTGAGACTTGGTACTCGTGTTCCATGCTTGTGGTGCATGAATATCTGCTCCAGGAATACCAGGATTGGTGTTTTCCTTGTAGATCTGACCGGTATTTAAAAGACCCCACTGCCTGAAGAGATCAGGATCATTTGGTATGATTGTATTGGTTCTGAAATAATCCGGTTCCGCATATTCGATTCCAGGAATTGCTGAATAATATGCAACTGCATCATTTACACTCATAATTTCAGGAAGCTCGATAAGTTGTAATCCTGCAAATCCTTCTGCTGAATAGTCCTTTGCAACTGTTGCCCCTATCGATGTGTGTGCTGATGCGAGGACAGATTCCTGGTGTGTACTATCTTCCCCTCCAGCTTTCACCAATAAGACACCAGGCATATACGAATCGATTGAATTTTGGCTTTGTTCTAGATGTAATTCAGGTGGAAGTGTCGGCATTGCCGATGTAAAGGGCATTACCAATACAACCAGAATCAGGAAGAACATAATTTTGGGATATGTTCTTTTTTTCCAACCGGTACTGCATGTCTTCAATGAGTTCACCTGATACTAGGAGATTATGCGGCGCCTTATAAGTATGTGATGTTTCATGGATTAATTGGAGATTTCTTTGTGGGCTTATACCACTTGTATGCGAAGCTTATGAGAGTCTAAAAAACCGCATGAAACCAGAGAGTTTTTGAATGATGACTGGATCAGGATAACCGAAAATAGATATCTCTATCTGACAGATCTCAAGTTATGAAGATTCTGCTGCTGATAGTTCCTGCCCTTCTTTTCATCATGGTTCCTACAGTAGCGGAATCCGGAACAATAGAGGTGACTGCTGATATTCCCTCAGTGCCAGTTTACTTAGATATGGTGTATGCAGGAGTAACACCACTTACATTATCAGATATTGATGCCGGCAACCACCTGATACAGGTGTCTCCAGAGGGATTCTTTTCGCAGACTCAGAATATATCCGTGAAGTCTGGTGAAAAATCCACGATCTCTTTTTCTTTTGTCTATTCTGATCGGTTGCAGATTCCAGCTATGGTCAGGATTGGGGAATGTGTCGGGACACCTGAACCATCTGATCTCGATGGAACATCATTTGACCTTCTCACTCTGGATGATGGTACCATGATGGCGTACTATAGTGGATGGGAAGAGGGGATATTGTGTATGGAATCCTCTGACGGCATCCACTGGGATAAAAAGACTGATGCATGTCTCTCTGTTCCGTTAAAGGGTACAGTATTCAGGACTGAGCCATGGGTGTTTTCTCTCCCTGATGGGAGTTACCGTATGGTTTATCGGCAAACGTCCGGGAATCAACATTCACTCTATTCTGCTTCATCACCAGATGGAGTAATGTTTTCAGGTGAAGAACCTATCACCGTTCAAAGTGAACAAAAATCCGGTTCACCTGATTATCCTTCGGTTCCGGCAGGAATTATGTATGCTGATGGAACAATCAGGATTTATTATCACAATCCGGGAATTGGGATTCAGAGTGCTATTTCAGAAGATATGGGAGTATCCTGGGAACATGAGGATGGAACCCGATTAAAGTATGGAACTGACCCAACTGTTTTACTTCTTCCTGATGAAAAAACTGGTATCTTTTACGTTGATACTACCCCGAAGTCTAAAGGCCAACGGATCTTCTTTACTGTATCTGATGATGGTCTTGACTTTTCTCAGTATGAGCCAGTTCAGGTGTTAGAGACGACTGAACCTGGTGTATGGCTTATGGATCCGGAAATAATTGAGGAAGATGGAACAGTCTATTTATACTTCTCAGTCATGGGGATTGAGGGTATGCAAAATCATGTCCTGCCAGGAACACTACGGAGCATCATCAGCCTGGACTGCATGGTGAGTCAGGCACTGGTGAAGTAAATTCTTTAAAAAGGTTTTATGGACCCGGCGGGATTTGAACCCGCGGCCTCTGCGTTGCGAACACAGCGATCTCCCACTGATCTACGAGCCCAAAAATGAGATCAGAGAATGATCTCGATATCTAATTTTTCTGCCAGTTCTTTATACCGGTTTCTGATGGTGACTTCAGTCACACCGGCAACTTCTGCAACTTCACGCTGTGTTCTTCGCTCGCCGCCAAGAATAGAAGAGATGTATATGGCAGCTGCTGCAACTCCGGTTGGCCCTCTACCAGAGGTCAGCTCTCGCTCACCTGCTTGTCTCAGGATCTCCACTGCCCTGCTTTGTACTTCTCCTTTCAGTTGAAGTCCTGAACAGAACCGGGGAACATAGTCAATCGGGGAAGTAGGCAGAAGCTTTAATCCAAGTTCACGGGATATGAACCGGTAGGTTCGTCCAATCTCTTTCCTTGATACTCGTGATACTTCTGCAATCTCATCAAGTGTTCTTGGAACACTACACTGACGACATGCAGCATATAATGCGGCTGCTGCAACTCCTTCAATACTCCGACCCCGAATGAGGTTTTTATCAACTGCGTCACGGTATACAACTGCTGCAGTCTCCCTGACATTTCTCGGCAGACCAAGAGCTGAAGCCATCCGGTCAAGTTCAGATAATGCAAATGCTAGGTTACGTTCTGTTGCATTGCTAACCCTGATACGACGTTGCCATTTTCTTAGACGGTAGAGTTGAGCACGATTTTTTGATGATATTGCTCTTCCATAACTGTCCCGGTTTCTCCAGTCAATCATGGTTGAGAGACCTTTATCGTGGATAGTAAAGGTCATTGGTGCACCGACACGGGATCTCTTCATCCGCTGATCATGGTCAAAAGCACGCCATTCCGGACCACGGTCGATAAATTCGGCATCAATAACCAGACCACATTGCTGACAAACCAACTCTGCCCGTTCGTAATCATGAACAAGCTGTCGGCTGCCACACTCTGGACATTGAGATTCGGTCTGGTTCTCAATTTTTTTCTGTTTCTCAACTACCTTCCCGGTCAGCCTGTTCTTTAAGGCTTCACGTTCCTTTTGAAGGGTCCGGAGTTTCTCTATCTCTTCTGACATTCTTTCCTCTATTTAATAAAGAGCTTTTCGCCAATAAGGCGTGAAGGCTCCTCGATATTGGTTAAAACCGCTGCATACGGTGAATTGACATTACCGAAAATATCGATAAGCTTCCCCACTGGTTTCCATCGTTTATCAAGAACTTTGCTGTACAGGCGGGGAAGTTTCGCAGCATCACATTCAACAATCAGAATGTGATGACCAAATTTACTTTTAACTCGTCCAATAGCCCGTACCAATGCATCGCCCCCAAAAATGCCTGTATCCCCCCACCGGAGATAAGATAAGCAACCTATATATGTGCAAATAAGAAGTATTTAACATTTATGGCAATTATTAAGTATTACGTAAACCGTTGATAGAATTCATTTCTCTCCGTGGAGAGGAGTAATTCAAGTTTTTCATTTGATATTCCGGCACCTGATGAAATTACCACACGATCCCGGGCTGACATCAGGTCACCAGGATGATGGGCATCTGAATCAACAACCAGCAGGCATCCTGTTTTATCTGCGATACGAACCACATGACCATTTGTCCGGTTATGGCCACCCCTGGCTGTAATCTCTAAGGCAACCTTATGTTGTTTAGCCAATTGTGCATCTTCTTCTGATATGAGCCCTGGATGGGCGAGAATATCAACGTGAGGACAAGAGACCGCAGCATGATTTGTTCCTGGCATGACAGGTTCCACTGGAGATTCTCCATGCACAACTACAATATCGGCCCCATTCTCTTTTGCAAAACGGGCAAGTTCTGAAATTTCTCCAGGTGGAACATGTGTAATTTCAACTCCGGTAAGAAGCTTTATTCCCATCTCCCGGGCTGATCCTGCTACCCGGTTTACTGCAGATAAGGTTTCATGAATATTGCTCTTATCAACGTGATCTGTTATTGCAACTACCGTGTATCCTAAAACCTGCATTCTTCGAAGGAGTTCGGTTGGGAGCAGGTCTCCATCTGAAAGCAGCGTATGGGTGTGAAAATCGTACATTTCAAACCTTTTTACCGGAATTTTTTAGTGAAGTAGTAATGAGACGAATGAGTTCCCGTTTCGAACCTGCATATTCCACTACAAATCTCCCCTGGTGTTTCCACCAATATGCGGGATGGGACTTTGCCTCCCGGGTGTATGGGATATGACTGGTTTTTAAAATACGTTCAATGTCTCCAGGTTCAGGTTGAGCGACGCCAGTCTCACGGGAGACTCTGCGCCCCTCTGACCGCATGAGCTCACTGTCAAAGTAACAGGGATAGAGTATTACTCCCTTATCCATCATCACAGATCTGCAATCTGAACCTATAAAGTACCAGCGGGAGAGATGCTATGGTATGCATCATATCGATATCTCCATTGAGAAAGATATTTTTTCAACAAATAAGAAACTGGCTGATGCGAATGCCGCGCACCTTCATGCTCATGGTGTCAGGGCCTTTGATCTGCTAGGAGGAATCGGATCTGGAAAGACAGCTTTGATAGAAAAAGTTGTACCCAAATTAAAAGACAGGGGTATGCATGCTGCAGCAATTGCTGGTGATGTATATGGTGATGATGATTTTCAACGAATAATTGCTCTTGGCATTCCAGCTGAAAATGTGAATACCGGGAAAGAATGTCACCTTGATGCACACATGATAGAACATGCACTTGACCACCTTCCACTAGATGGTGTGAATATTCTGTTCATAGAAAATGTCGGAAATATGGTGTGTCCAACTGATTTTGAGCTTGGTGCAGAGAAACGAATTGTTGTGGTCTCCTCTACAGAGGGTGATGATGTTGTTAATAAACATCCGATGATGTTCCGGGGCTGTTCCATTGGAGTTTTGAATAAGATTGATCTCGCAGACGCAGTGGGAGCCGACCTGAACAGGATGGAACAGGATATGCGCCGGTACAATCCTTCTATGAAGATCTTCAGAACGAATATGAAGACAGGTGAGGGAATCGATCCCCTGATTGATGAGATCCTCTCCTAAGCGGAATCTTATATACTGGCGCGGGGGATATGTATAAGACTCCGTGGTTTACCCGGCTCTCCCACTCCGGGTAAATGATACTTGAGGATGAGATATTATGCAATGGCAAGGACGTTCTGTTCGAAAATCAACCGGGGGCAGGTACAGCCCATCCCGGGGAAAAAGACGAAGGGAGATCGGGTCAGCTCCAGCTGAAACCCATATTGGTATTGACCGGAGAAAAATATCCCGTACATATGGCGGGAATAACAAGGTCCGGGCACTTCGGTGCGAATATGCTGCAATCAGCAATGTAAAAACCGGCGAAACCAAGAAAGTAAAGATTGAGACTGTAGAAGAGAATGCAGCCAATCCGAACTATGTCCGGCGTAACCTTCTCACCCGCGGTGCAATCATCAGAACTGAACTGGGCCGTGCACGAATTACCAGCAGACCAGGTCAGCATGGCATTATTAATGCCGTTCTGATTGAATAATTTTTTTATTTTTCTGTAAATCAGATTGATTACCTGAGTTTTTTTAATTAGATACTACTCTGAAAATTTTTTGATACATTATTTTTCCATCTGGTATATTCAATTTCTAAACGTTTTGCACATAAAAAGTGTGATGAATATACAATTGCAATAGATAGAGGACTGATTATTTCTGGTATCCGGGTATGACACTTAAAACAGCGTTAGCAGCTCCATTTTATCACAGCAGAGTTCAAAAACTTGGAAAAAGTGAATTAATTTACTATTATTTCTTTGACAGGCGATGGATGACCCGTGAACAGGTTGATCTTCTCATCCATCGTGGAATTGAACAACAGCTCCTGGGTACTGATGGTGATATGTATTTTCCTCTCTTTGATCTTGCAGAAGTCCAGATTCCTATCGGTTATAAACCATCTTCATCAATATTTGACGCGCATGATCCATTTGAACAGCTTTTGGATCGGATCACCAGATATGCCAGAAAAGAGCCTGAGGAGATAATTGCACAGATGAATCAGGTAAAATCAGATAATTTTGATGGTAATATCAGACCTGAAGCAGCATTGGTAATTGTTGCTAAAATGTATGATATCGATGTGAAAGACCTGTTACCCTCTCTTAAACAGGCGTTACTTAAAAAAGATTGAAGTTATTCTGCTGCCGGAGTTTCCGGTTCCGGTGGTGCAAAGTATGCTGCAAGGCTCTTTGAACCCTGGGAGGTAACTTTTGCATTAATCTGAACAAAATCCTGGGTAATTTCTGCTCCACGGACCATTTTTCTGCGGCGTTCTCCCTCAACTCGTGGATGAAATCCGATGCCACCAGCCATCAGAACTTTCCGTCTTCCGGCGATAGGAAGGCTTTTTCTTGCCGGAGTTCCATTGCGGTCAGAAGCACCGGTAATCTGTATTTTATATCCCTCAAACCCAAGAGATGAGCCATCAATTTCATCGCCAATACGCTTGCCTATAAAAGAACCGGCTCCTGCGCCACTGGCATCAATATTGTATGCCTTGCCGGTTGCCGGATCTGAAAGGACTACCTTAAAATCAACCATGTATTATCACCAATTTTTAAATTCAACGATCGTTGCAAATTTTTAATTATCGTCCGATCCGAAGAACCCATCACTCAGGCTTTGCTGAGAAGTCTCCTTACAGGTTAGCCAATATCCTTATTAATTCTACTTCCCCCAGAAGGGATTGTCTCGTCTGAACAACCGGGTATACTCATCAAGAACTTCCTTCGCATCTTCATTCAGGTGTGAGAGCATTTCAGTTTCAAGCACTTTTACATGGCGTTCAGGAATACCAACGAGCAATTCATCTTCAACATCAAATTGTCTGCCCACTGTAGCGCCTTCAATGGAGATTGCAACCTCATCCCCTGCGTGTGCCTCCTGAATATTCTCTTTTCGAAGCTGCATTGATTTCAGGGTTCCCGCTTTTTTTCCATCTCTTTTTACAAGATTTACGCCGGTCCGGAGTGTTCCAGAAAGGATTCTGACACCGACAACTGCAGGATTATTCTGTCTGAAAACACATCCGGGCAGAATGAGAAGTTTTGCTGGAAATATAATCTTTTCAAACTTTTTCTGGTCCATTATTCTCTTGAGGTTATTTCTCCATTCAAGGTAATCCTCAAGAATATGGTAGATGACATTCCCGGTAAAAAACTGAATCATATCAGCATATGCAGGTTCTTTTAAAAGATCCTGTGCATCTGGAAGAACCGGTGTATTAAATGCTATCAGGACACGATAGAGTGGATCTTTTATTGTTTCGGTCTCAATTACGTCATGCCTGCTTACCGGACCAACCTCTGCTCTCATAACCGGAATTTCATGCGCGGATAACTCTTTACATAATGCCTCAAGCGCACCGATAGTATCTGCTTTTATTATGAGACCTTCAGGAGAGAGGGTGACATTGATTTCTGTCATTTCTCTGGCAATGCTGGCTTTTACATCCTCAGGCTCATCCCCGATAACTCTGACAGGTGATCCTGCGATAACCTGGTCAAGACCAGGGGCACTCACTTTTACCCCTGCTGCAGCGACAACTTCTTTCACTCGCAGAAATCTGTCTTCAATAAGTATCTCCTGCATGGGACGCGGCTGAAGAAGAGATCTGACTTTTGTTGTTGAAACTCCGTCAGTAGTAGCAATTGCAATTTCATCCCCTACCCGGATTGTCCCGTCAAATAGTATGACATCAATAGTAGCGCCAAGACCCTTCTCTTCTTTTACCTCAAGAACAGTTCCAGCTCCAGGTCCGTCAACTGTCAGGGTCAGGGCTTCTTCCATGTAGCGCTGAGCAAGTCCGATAAGAACCATAAGGAGATCGGAAATTCCTTCACCAGTATGTGCACTGACTGGAACAATTGCTAAATTTCGCGCAAAATCAGAAACACGGTCAAACCGTTCAGAAGAAAAACCGTGCTCAGCGAGGGTTGCAACAATGTCATAAACTTTAGTCTCTATGAGAAGCGTCACCCGTTCATTCTGGTTTCCAAAACTCTTTAGAAATGGAGATTTTTCTGTTGATCGCCATCCAGGGACTCTATCAAGTTTTGTTGCAGCAACAACAAATGGTGTCTTACAATTACGCAGGATTTGAATTGCTTCAATTGTTTGTGGTTGAAATCCTTCTGTGATATCAACAACCACGATTGCCATGTCTGCTAGTGCCCCACCACGAGCCCTGAGGGTAGTAAATGCATGATGACCGGGTGTATCAATAAAGAGGAGACCTGGGATGCTGATGTTCAGACTCTTCATGCTCCCGCTCATGCTGGTAATTGAGTCTATCGGGACTATTGTCGCACCTATATGTTGTGTGATTGCACCCGCTTCACCTGAAACCACTGAAGATCCCCGGATGCGATCAAGGAGGGATGTTTTTCCATGATCAACATGTCCCAGAACGCAGACAATCGGCGTCCTGATATGGGGCACATCCCCTGCGTCTTTATTTTTTTTCACTGCTTTTTTTCCCACCTTTACACCACCACCAATATTTTTTCATCCGGCCCCGATACTATTTGAAAACAGGAGATATCCTTGCCGGGGGAGGATCTGATAATGTGGTATACATCGGTGGTCACGGCTAATAATCATTCACAACACCGGGCAGATTCCTGTAGGATACAATTATTCCAATTATATGAATCTCATGATCCGTAATGAAAGAGGTCTGCCCAACGCATGGATAGTTTCAAGTCATCTAGAGTGTTACATATATGGTGCAACCTGCCTGGGTGGGGTAATGGCTATCCTAAGGGATTGTGGTTCCCTCGATCTGGGTTCAATTCCCGGTCCAGGCCTGACAATTTTATTCACTTTTTTATGAAAGTCATTTTTGGTTTTTCCTTCTGATGCCAGTAATTAGAAAGATTTAAATTTTAGCCGATAATTCTGTGATACCGATAATTTTCTGTATTCTGCTGCTCTATATCAAAATATGGACCAAAGTGAAGAGTATCACGAAGCAAAAAGAAAAGTCGCGAAGCTTAAAGGATTTTACCAGCATTTAGGCTTTTTCGTTGTCATTAATGCGATTCTCATAGCCATAAACCTGATAATGAGTCCGGATAGCCTGTGGTTTTACTGGGTCACTATCTTCTGGGGAATAGCTGTTGTATGGCAGGCATATGATGTCTTCGGAAACGAGAGAATGCTTGGAAAAGACTGGGAAGAAAAGAAGATCCAGGAATATATGGAAAAGAAAAAGTAATCATTTTTTGTCTCCGAATCCCCCGGCAATCCATCCGGTGTATCCTCCAGCTACATTTAAAAGCTTTGAAAAGCCGTTTCTTTTCAGAATACTACAGGCGATGGAGGATCTGGATCCGGTTGCACAGATGACAGCAATCTGTGTATCTCTGGAAAGTTCAGACCCCCGTGTTCGTAGATCTGGCCAATGTACATTAATTGAACCAGGAATGTGATATCCAGCGAACTCTCCTGCTGTTCTTACGTCAAGTACTACAGTCTCTTTCTCGCTGAGTAGGGCATCAAGTTCATGAACTGATATCGTCCGGATGTGATCTAATACATTTCCAGCCAGAGCCCATCTCACAACTCCGCCGTCTATATATCCGATTACCCGGTCAATACCCACACGGTGAAGCATGGGAATAATCCTTGTGATCTCATCCGCTCGATGAACCGCAAGAAGAATATCCTTGTCAGGAGGGATCACCCATCCGGTGAATGTTGAGAAATTTATCTCACTATCAAGATTCCAGCTCCCTGGTATATGGGCTGATCCAAAAGCATCGTATCTTCTTGTATCAAGGATCTCACATGTTCCTTCTCTGAGGTAATCCATAACGTTTCTGGGAGGGATGGGCTGAATATCATGAAGTGTGGAGAGCAGAGTGGGACCTTTCCTATTGATATCAGAACATCTGCGAAAATGGTCTGGAGAAGGTGGCATATTCTCAGTTAGTTCCAGAATAAATCTATTCCGGTCTTTTATTTGGAGAACTGGATTGAATTTACGTTCATATCCGATTGTGGTCGATCGCTTGGCTGATAATGCCCTGCCACAAAATGATCCAGCACCATGAGCAGGATACACCTCGCAGTGATCCGGTAATGTCATGATTTTTTCATGCAGGGATGTATAGAGTGCATCAGCCAGCTCATGAGCCCTCCCAGGGAAGAGATCAGGTCTGCCAACATCTCCCACAAAGAGTGTATCACCTGGGAAGAGTGCGACCGGTTCGTCACCCCTGCTTAGATGAGTTACAACATAACTGATATGCTCAGGGGTATGACCCGGTGTTTCAATAACTGATATCGAACAATCGTCAAGGGATATTAAGCTCCCTTCACTGACAGGGGTATGAGAAAATTCACACGAAGCACGTTGTGGTGCATAAATTGGGGCATGAGTTCTTTTGTGGAGATCGAGATGCCCGGAAATAAAATCTGCATGAAGGTGGGTCTCCAGGATGCCAGTAATTTTAAATCCTTCTTCATCTGCAGCCATGAGGTACGGTTCAGGATCCCGGGCCGGATCAATAATTACGCAAGATGAGACTCCACCAAGAAGATATGAACTATGAGCAATACCTGGGATGAAAAATTGCCTGATTATCATGTCACGTAAGAAGACTTAGCTCAAAGGGACATGAATCATTCGCTGTTTTGTAACACCCAGTCTTGAAAAGATTCAGGTATCTGATATAATTGGCATATTTCAGCGTGCAATTCTTCCCCGATCTTTTGAAGATGTCTTTGAATTCTTTTTTTATCGTGGTATGCCCGTGCACAATTCAATCTCCTGAGAAGAAATGTCCGCTCCTTCATCCATGAAGTAATCTTTCTGACACTGTCCCTTTCATCCTGATCAAACCAGTCTGGTTGATGAATTGGAATGGACTGGATCAGAATATAAGAATGCAATGGGCGATGAGTATGAGAGATGAATTTCCAGTACCATTGAATAAGCGGTGATTGAAGAATACCCTCCAGATAGAAATCAGGCCCTCTTATAATAATATTGGCATTCGGATCTGGTATTTCACCGGATATCGTAGAGATTTTATCATCTGTTATTTTGAGGGAGATCCATATTCCATCGTAGACACAGGAAATATCTGTGGGTTTGTACAAAGCTCCCAGGCAATATTCAGATAAAGGAACAGAGTCGGTCTCAAGGAATGTAAGAATCTGTGTCCCTGTGGGATCTTCCAGACTCCATCCATCATCCCTCGGAAGACTCAACCGGTCCATATAAAAAACAGTACTGGTACCATCTTCATGAATACGGGTAATTTTGATAGAAGATGAGGGATTCCCTGTAATAATACATGACCATAACTCAGATGTTTTTGACAGACGTGAGGACTCTTCAATAATAAGGTGTGTTATTCGACTTGTTTGAACCATCCTTCGAAATGGTCCGGCATGGTGGTCAGACAGCCATGATGCAGGCAGGAAAATAAAAGATGAATATGTCTGGTTTCTGATTGCATTCTCAGCAATATAAAGAGATGTCATCGCTTCATGAGAATAAGAAGAATAGCTCTTGCATAAATATTGCCGAATTTCAGTTGCTATTAATGGTGTTTGTCTACAAGGGGCAGTAATGATGAGTCCTGGTTTTTCGGATGAGATACAAGGCCAGCCTGAAAATTGAGGTCGTACCGCATAAATAGCAGATCTCGCTTCCTGTTCTGAAATAAACTCCTCTTGAATCTTTTTTGTATACAGGGTATCACCAACCCTGATGTGCGAATTAATTGATTCAAATATTTCGTTTTTAAATCGATTGCTCATGTTAGATTCAGGAAATTCTCCATTCAGTAGATGAAGAACCAGTCCAAATCTTGTAATCATGATCGACGAATATGAGGGATCTGAACAGAATAAGGAACTGGTTACATTCTCCATTTGCGAAAGTGGGGATTTTTCTGTATGATCTCGTAATCGGAGAAATAATAGGACTAATTCACCTGTTCCAGAATTTGGATCAATAATATCTGCGATGTCACTGTGATTTTTTTGTACCTCCTGTATTGCGAGATGAAAAACAGGAGAAGAAGTGAGTGATGAGATATCACAATCCCGGAATAAATCATCTTTTTTTCGTTTCTGAAGAGTTCGTTTTCGTTTTAAAAGGAGATGAAGTGCCCTTATAAAAATGACCGGATCAATACATCCGATTCGGAGATTTTTTGGAATTTTTACATGAGATGCTTCTTCAATAAATTTTGAATGGAGCTCTTGATCTTCAGATGATATGTTCCTCTCATCAAACAGATATGCAGGAATCGTAGATCCAAAGTATATAAAATTTTGAAAATTTTCATTACTTTTTATGGCATTTTCATCAATACCATAATCAAGTAAGATATGTGTAAGTATGATTTCCAGGATGCCTGATAGAATCGTCCGTTCACGGAATTTTTTTTCATTCTCACCGAAAATCTGATAGAAAATTCTGGATACGATTTTATGCAGATTTTCTAAATATTGACTCAGTTCTTCTGCTATGAGAGCATGTTCTGTAATTATTCCATCGGTTTTGAAAGAAGATACAGGAATAATATTCGGACTGAAATCCGGATTTTTCCCAGGATGTGGTATTATCTGAAGAACTGAATCATGGAAACAGATAAACCCTGTTACTGCACCGGAATTCTGAAAAAATATTGCGAGTTCTTCTTTTAAATCGTCACCTGGTTCTTCTTTCCCTGAACAGAGAAAAAAAATAATTTGTCTTAGATCTGACAACGTGACCAGATATAATGAAAAAGAGCCAAACCATGGATTATTGGGGGTAACACTCTTTTTTCTGACAGTATATGGTATACTATCAAGACCTGTGGTACTGAGTATATACCTATTAAGAAACTGACACGTATCAGAACTCATAAAATGAAAACCAGAAAAAAGGTATAGCGAGGGATGGATTTGAACCATCGGTCTACGGGTTATGAGCCCGTCGGGATATCCTGACTACCCCACCTCGCTAAATGCGGATATTAATGTCTCACGCATGAGCATATATAAGTATCGATGGGAGAATGCGAATTCTTAAACTCATAATTGACCTATGATGCAATATGGATGAGGAACTTGAACGAATCAGGGCGAAACGATTGGAAGAGATCAAACAGCGCATAATGATCCCTCCATCAGATCATGGGGGAATTCTTGTCGCGAATCAGGATAATTATCAGTCTGTTATCCGGGAATATCCAAATTTAATAATTGATTTCTGGGCACCCTGGTGTGGACCGTGTCGCATGCTGACACCTGTTATTGAACAATTGTCTGCAGATTATGCTGGAAGGATACAGTTTGCCAAGTGCAACACCGATGAAAATCAACAAATAGCATACCAGTTTGGGATTTCTGCTATTCCATCTCTGTTTTTTTATCAGAATGGAATAATAATCCACAGAATTTCCGGGGTTCTTCCTAAAGAACAGCTGAATTATCACATCAAAACGGTGTATCAACTCTAGATGGTTCAATGACCGAAGAGGAGATATATTCCAGTCTTCACCCCTCACTGCGGTTTGTTCTATCATCATGGTTGAAATGGGAAGACTTGAGAAATATCCAGAAAAAAACAATCCGGACATTTAAACCTGGCAGAGATCTCCTTATCATATCACCTACTGCTGGAGGAAAAAGTGAGTCTGCATTCATACCTGTTCTTGATAACATACTCAAACATGAGGATCATAATCCGGTCTGCCTATATATCGCACCTCAAAAAGCACTCATCAATGACATGGCCGAACGTCTTCTCCATCTCTTTCCTCCTCTTCATTTAGATCTTTTGGTCTGTCATGGGGATGCTCCCTTTCATAAAGATGATTCAGAGTCACCGGTCCTTATTCTGACAACCCCAGAGTCACTTATGGTTCTTTTATACCGGAAAGATTCATCATTGCTCTCATCAATCCGGTTTTGTATCATTGATGAACTCCACGCTCTTGCGGGTTCAGAGCGGGGTTCACAAATACTTGCTGCTCTGAGCAGAATCGAGGAAAAAACAAAAAACAGGATTACCAGGATAGGACTTTCTGCAACAATAGGGAACCCGGATACTATTCTTGCCTGGTTTGGAGATAATGAGCCTGTTCTGATATGCGAGGAGCGTGAACCAAGAAGTCATGAATTTCATCTTCATTCATGCGATCCTTTTTATATTCCTCAAATTCTCAGCAAAAATCTTGCAGGAAAACGTTCTCTCATTTTTACTGGTAGTAGAAAAAAAACTGAAACACTGGGATTCATCCTGAAAAAGGTATTACCATCTGTATTTGTTCATCACTCCTCACTTTCTTCAGATATCAGAAGAAATATCGAATATATTGCACGTAAAGGGCTACCTTTCACTATAGTCTGCACAAGCACTCTTGAGCTTGGAATTGATATCGGTGATCTTGATATCGTTGTACAAATCGGCCCACCTTCTGGTGTATCCTCATTTCTTCAGCGTCTTGGTAGGACTGGAAGAAGAAATGGGAATCCTGTGATGTATTGCCTGACGACATCTCCGGAAGATACCTGTATTACAGTATCAGCTCTCATGAATGCCATGTCAGGAATGGTAGAACCTGTAATACCAGTCAGATATCCATACCATCTTCTTACTCGTGAGATATTACTTTGTGTTTTTGCTAGTAAGCGGGTATCAATGGTTAAAATTGAGTCAATGATCAGAAAAAAGCCATACCTCTCTATAAAGAATACAAAAATGAAGGAAATAATTAGTCATCTCCTCCAGAATGGATGGTTGTCGAAAGATGGAGATCTGTTCATTCCAGGACCTGAATATGAGAGATTTATAAAAAAACCAGGCCTATTGTTTTCAGTTATCAGAGATACACAAGTGTTACCGGTTATCACAAATGAAGGAGATGAGATTGGCTTTATCCAGATGAAATCAGGAAAAAACCGCTTTCTTCTTGGGGGTTTCTCATGGGAAAGCACTTTGCAGGATAATAAAAATGTAGTTGTACAATCATCAACAACGGTTGCAAATCCCCCGGCATGGTCTGGTTCACCAGTGGAAGAAAGCCACCTTATTTTATCCGGAATTCGAACTCTTGTTGCTGGATGTTCGCCCCCGTTTGATATTCCTGAGCCGATTCAAAAAGACTTGGACACATTCAGAGGGAACTTTCCAGAAGGATTATCTTCTGATGCCATTTCAATTTATCTGCATAAAAACCAGATCACTATCTATACATTCTTTGGAAAAACCTGGAACCGGATTTTAAGTACCTATCTGACTAAAAATCTTGGATATCCATGCAGAGATGTGAACTCTTATCAGATAATCCTCTCCGGAGAGATATCAAGAAAATCCCTTGAAGAAATGTTTTCTACAATTCGGAAGATTTCTGTTAAGGATTTGGCAGAAAGTGCTGCCCCTCCCTCCACATATGGTAAAGATCTGGAATTACTCCCGCAATCCTGTATCAGGGAACAATGGTGTATAGATGATCTTCACATTCCTCATTTGATACATGTTATTCAGGATATAGATGTCGTTTATTTGAATTAAATCCATATTTATTCCTGATTTGCTTCTAATAGCGCCTGAAATGATTTTACTGCATCAATGAGTCCATACCCATATGCAGGATCCCATCCTGGATCTCCCAAGTCGAACGCATTGGTATAGAGAGCCTGAATGACTTCTTCTCTTGAGAAATTTGGAAAAGAACCTATAAGCTGGGCAATGACACCTGCAACATGAGGTGCAGCTGCACTCGTTCCAGGAAATGGAACTGGAAAACTTCCTGCTCCACTCACCTGGACATTTGTTGGTGCACAGATATCTGGTTTCCATCTTCGGGATGCCTCTGGTATTTGGATGGTAACCGGCCCTTGTGATGAGTCCGGAGAAATTGCGTATGGAGTTGAAATTCCAACTGATCCGACCGTTATTACATCCTCCAGTGCAGCATGACCAAAAATAGAATCAGCCGGATCTTTCATGACATCTGAGTCAACCTGACGTGCATCAATATTCCTGATGAACATTTCAAGAATATTTGGAGTCTCATTTTCTCCATTTCTCACAATTGATAATGATACCCGCCTGGATTCAGTTCCATCATTACGGAATACAAGATGTTCAAAAGGTTCTGCAGTATCATTCTGGATATTCATACTTGTAGCAACAACTTCACCTCGGGATGGATCAGTAAGAAAGAGGTCATAGTCATGCACTGCCCCTCCCCATGGATCATCCCATTGCAGGGTAACAATTACTTCATCTCGCGGAACCAGAGTCAGTTGAACTGCAGAGTTCCCTTCGCCAAAATCATGAAGCGTTTGATCCGGTCCGATACTAATTCCACTTTTCCATGGTTTCTGATAATGAAGTGAAGCGAAATTTCCTGATACGGTTACATAAATCAGATTAGGGTATGTTTTGAGCACATCTCTGATATGATCAGCCACGTCACCATCTTCTAAAAATGGTTGACGGAAAAAGTAGAGATCATCACATATTATGTTACATCCCGCATTAGCCAAAGTAGACACTGCTTGTTTAAAATATTCAGAATTTCCTCCATATGCATGGAAATATAACTCTGCATCGGGGGCGATATCATGGATAATCTCAAGCATCGCTGTACCCTCATCACCTGTTCCTGCATCATATACCGTAACAGGTCCGAGCTCTCCAAGTGTTTGTGATAATTGAAGTGACTCTGCCCCGTTTCCGATCACTCCTACTTTCACTCCTTTTCCAGATGCACCAAAAACTTCACGGATGCCATTGCTTCGAACAAGAAGATCCCCTTCAGTCTGCAGAGTCCCGACACATGACGCAATTGTCCGGTCATCATTCGTGAATGTCTGGGATGCATGGATGTTTTGAAAAGCGCATGTGCTCATGGATAAGAGAAAAATGGCACATATGAGTACCAGGATCTTTCTGCTTTTCATTTTACACATCCCCCACACAGAACACAGACAGGTCTATCTGATTGTCTGGCCTGAATCATACTATGTACAGAGGAAATAAAAACATGCTCTGTTTTATCCTATCAAATTGATTGCCAGATATGATTGAGATAGTGAAGAAATATTACTGGATTATATCCATATCATCCTGCGCCTGATGGCAATTGCTCAATCAGGCTGAGTTTTATTGATTCGACAAATACAATGTCAACATTAAAGAATATGCTGTAAAAATTAAAAATCTGACTTATGAATTATCTGATTGTATTTATGATGAGGTTTTAAGCGCCATTGAGATATGATAAAAATGGAATGCACTATAATCTCGTTGAAAAAAATACATAAATGTTTAATATGGAGCATCCATCAGTACGGTTTTTTGGAATACTCATCCTTTTCCTGACAGCAGGTCTGTGGTGTGTCTGTAGTCCGGGTATTGCAGATGAAAAAACAGGATACTTTGAAGTAACATCTGTGCCTGAAGGTGGAGATGTTTTTATCGGCTCTCAATTCATGGGTGAAACTCCGGTCCTGATACCAGCACGAAATCAAAGTGATGGAACGCAAATCCGGATCATGATGCAGGGATATGAGATATGGGAGCAGACCATCGCCGGGACACCTGCAGCCGGACAGGTTGTTCCTATTAAAGCAGCCCTCATTCCAGTTTCTCCATTTGGTACTCTTGAGGTGACATCCTCTCCCTCCGGAGCTTTAGTCACGATCGATAATGGTATGGGACAGATGACTCCCTGGACATATCGTGACATTACCACTGGCACCCATCTGGTTTCACTTTTCCTCTCTGGTTTTGAGCCTTATGTTGTTAATATGGATGTTATTCCTGGGCAGGTAACAAGACTTCACGCGAACATGACTGTGCGATCTGGAGCTGGGTCACTTCAGATCAGCACGGTTCCAGGTGGAGCATCGGTCTATGTCGATGGAGTATATTCAGGTACAACAAACACGGTCATTGGGAATGTTCCTCCAGGAAAACGTAGAGTTTTAATAACCCGGGCCGGATATGATGATTACGAGGAATGGGCGGTTGTTGCGAACCGGCAGGTGACCATCATTGATAAGAAACTCAATCCGGTTACAAAAATATCCGGAGGTGCATTGGTTATTACCTCTGATCCACCTGGAGCATCAGTATTTCTGAATGATCAGTTCAGGGGTACTACTGAAATGGGTCGTCCACTCGAATTAACAGGTATCCCTCCAGGTTCCCATACTGTCTATATAAGTACCCGTAATTATGAGGATTTCTCTACAACAGTGGAGGTGAGAGCCGGTGAGGTAACTCCGGTATCTGCCCAGCTTAACCCAAGTCCGATGCCTCAGGACTGTGGAAAACTCATCCTGAACACAGAACCTGCTGGAGCCGATATATATGTAGATGGAAAATTTGTCGGGGTAACTCCTGCCACAGTTGATTCTGTCTGCTCAGGTAAACACACATATCGGTTCATTCTAGCCGGTTATCAGGAATATTCATCAGAAGTGGAGCTTATCCCCGGACAGGTTCTTCAGATAAATACTATATTGAATCCACTGGCTGAAAAACCTGAAGAAACTCCTGCCACGGCTGTTCCTGTTATCATTATGGTCCTGGTCGCTGCTCTTCTTATCTTTTCTAGAAAAATCGAAGAGGATTGATCCTCTCCTTTCTTTCCGTGCAGATATATACCGTGCCGGGCAATATGTAGAGAGCTTAGATTATAGACGGCAGGATTGACCAGTGTATGGTACCTCAGTATCCTGTCTGAAATATCGGAGATTTTCTCATGCAGGACAATCCATCTATTCAGTTTGATGATCAGAGACTTGCAAAACGTAACCAGCTCATAGAGGCGGGTATCCCGTTGTATCCTCATGAGTTTAGACGTTCCCACAATATAGTAGGTGTGCGGTCAGAATTTTGTGAGGCAGGTCATGACCCCTCGGTAGAAGTGGTTACAACAGCAGGAAGACTATATGGGGTACGGGATCATGGGAAGACCTTTTTTGCAGATCTTCGCGATGAAACCGGAAGAATTCAATTATATATTCGCAAGGATGCCCTTCCGGAAGGAAAATTTCAGACATTTAAGGCCTGTATAGAAAGAGGTGATATAATTGGAGTCACTGGGAGGATTTTTAAGACGAAAGTAGGAGAAATATCCATTTTTGTTGATGATCTGATCTTACTCACAAAAACACTCTGCTCCCTGCCTGAAAAATTCCATGGCCTTACCAATCTTGAAAAGAGGTACAGGCAGCGATATCTGGATCTCATAGTGAATGAAGAGAGTCGTGAAACATTCAGAACCAGAAGCAGGATCATTTCTCTCTTACGGAATTACCTTACCGGAAATGGATTTCTTGAGTTTGAAACACCTACTTTGCAGCCACTCTATGGTGGGGCAAATGCTCGCCCGTTCACCACTTTCCATAATTTCCTTGGACAAAAACTCTACCTTCGTATTGCCCCTGAATTATATTTAAAAAGACTGGTCGTTGGTGGCTTTGAGAAGGTATTTGAGGTTGCAAAGAATTTCCGGAATGAGGACATTGATACCAGTCATAACCCTGAATTTTCAATGGTTGAAATATACCAGGCATATGCTGATTACTCAGATATGATGAAACTGACAGAGTCAGTCATCAGCACTATTGTCAAGGATATCACGGGTGGTTCTGAAGTAATTTTTGAGGATAATTCTATCTCATATGCTGCTCCGTGGAGAGTTATGAGTATGGAAGATGCCGTCAGGACAATTGGCGGAGTTGATATATTTGCTCATGACGTAGATGTTCTCAAAAAAATAGGGAATGAGAAAGGTGTTGAGGGCGTCGAAGATGTCCATTCACAAAGAGAGATGCTTGTTCTCTTCTTTGAGTCTCTTGTTGAAGAAAAACTTATCCAACCGACCTTCATTACCGATTTTCCTGTTGAAAATTCACCACTTGCCAAATGTCATAGGGAAAAAGAAGGATTTGTTGAGCGGTTTGAATTGTTTATCGCCGGAATGGAACTTGCAAATGGATTCTCTGAATTGAATGATCCTCTTGATCAGGTTCAGAGATTTGAGGCCCAGGAAGAGAAAAGGCGCCTTGGTGATGAAGAAGCACAGATGCATGATTATGACTTTGTAAATGCACTTGGGTATGGGATGCCACCAACAGGTGGAGTAGGAATTGGAATTGATCGGTTAGTTATGCTCATAACCGGAAATACCTCAATTAAGGAAGTCATTCTTTTCCCATCCATGAAACGGGAAGTCATCACATCTGATGAAGAAGATGATAAATCATCTAATTTATCTGATGAGACTCAATAAATTTTTATCCTAATCCTTTTATTTGCCAAAATATTTCAAAATTAATGAGATTTTTGTTTTAGATATAAGATGGTTCCTGACATTTTTTTTTCAATATCTATGTTTTTATCTAATATTTTTTAGAAAATATTATACGTCAATAAAAAACATCCTTGTCATATTGTACATGGCATAAAACAGGTGTCTTGCGGGAGAACTAACCCTGCATTGTTTGATGAAATTATTTAGAGATGATATCTCTTGATAATTATAAATCGGGAAAAAATGCAGGATTTTTACCATGGGGTCAATACAAGACTAGGGGGTTAGGATGAGATGAACCGGAATATTACTAAAGGAGTGCTTGCTGCGCTCTTATGTATACTCTGTTGTTATCCAGGGATGGCAGATACTCAGGACGGGGTAAATCCTGATATTTCTGCTCATCCTGTGCAGTTTATAATAAATGCCGGGCAGGCACATGAGGATATTCTCTACCAGGTAAAATCTGCTGAATTTTCTTTTGATTTTACCCATGATTCTCTTTTGGTGAATGGACCGATAGAAGATTGTGAAGAATGTGATCAAGCAGTCTCCTCTCCGATAATCGTTACCGTTGCCGGAACGGACAGTAATGTTTCTGTTGAAGCATTTGATCAGCTTGAGGGGTATGCAAACTTTCTTATCGGTCAAAATGAGACCGATTGGCAGAAATACGTTCCCTGGTATGGAGGAATCCGGTATGTGAACATCCTTCCAGGAATTAATCTTACATATTCTGGAAAACAAGGTGTTCTTAAACGAGAATTCATTGTAAATAAAGAGGTGGATCCCTCAATCATCAAGTTGGTGTACCAGGGATCTGATGGCCTATCAATTACTGATGATGGTTCACTCCAGGTGTCTACATCTTTTGGTAATCTGACTGAGCGGGCACCGTACTCTTATCAGAAGATAAATGGAACCACTGTTCAGGTAGAATCATCATACCAATTATTTGAAAATGGTGAGGTGGGGTACGCTTTAGGAGATTATGATCCTGCATATCCTCTTGTCATAGATCCATATCTTGAATATTCAACCTTACTAGGAGGTTCTCTCGAAGATTACGGTATGGATATTGCCAGGGACTCTGATGGTGATGTATACGTGACAGGGTACACATCGTCCTGTAATTTTCCAGTATATAAACCTCTCATAACTACTTCTCCTAAGAAATTCAATGGTTCATACTGTCATAATAGCCGGGATATTTTTGTAACGAAAATTTCAGTTGATTCTGCTACCGGAAATGCAACTATTGCATTTTCTACCTATCTGGGTGGTACAAAAGCTGATTTTGGAAGGGGGATAGAAGTTGACTCTCTTAAAAATATGTATGTAACTGGAGATACATTTTCAGAGGATTTCCCCATTGTATTTCCTTTCTCCTACGGGAACCAGCTTCATGGATCCAACGATGCTTTTGTCATAAAAATTCGAGCAGATGGAGCGAATATATGGTGGTCTGATTATATTGGAGGTAACTTTGCTGATCAGGCGAATGATATTGCTCTTGACAGTTTGAATGCTGTATATCTGACAGGTCAGACGGTCGGAAACAGTCCTTATAAAAAGTTGGAACAGGTATTCCCCACAACTCCCTCTGCGTATCAAACTGCACCAAATCCTGATGCTGTCATGGGTGATGCATTTGCAGTAAAAATAAGTCCAGACGGAAAAAGACTTGAATATTCTACATATATATCTGGTTCTGGACAGGATTATGGCAATGGGATAACCGTTGACGGTAAGGGGATGGCGTATATAGTCGGAACAACCAGTTCCACAAATCTAATTCCAGCTACAACTCCTGGATACCAGAAATCAATAAAGGGTGGGCAGGATGCTTTCCTTTTCAAATTGAATTTCCAGGCTGGAGTGCAACCGGTCTATGCCACATATCTGGGAGGATCTACCGGTTATGATTATGGTGAAGCAGTTACGGTGGATTCTTCAGAAAGTGCATATGTTACCGGAGCAACAGCTTCCACAGATTTTCCGGTTACCAATATGGCCTTACAGACGGTGAAGGGATGGCAATATGATGCATTTGAAAAGGATGCATATGTTACAAAATTCAGCACTGATGGAAGGGGCCTGATTTACTCTACCTATCTAGGTGGCAGCATGGATGACTGGGGATATGACATAAAGGTAGATGACAAGAGGCGAGCCTTTGTTACTGGATATAGCCGTTCTACCAGCATTCCCCGGGATAGCCTTGTCAATCCGATTAAATATGCATCTGGTGGTCAGGATGGATTTCTTACAATAATAAAAGAGGATGGAAGATCTGCAGAATTTTCTACCCTCTTTGGTGGATATCGCGATGAGGTTGGGAGAGGAGTAGCGATTGAACCAAATGGAAACACGAGTTTTGTGACTGGTTATACCAGTTCTCCGACAATAAACAATCTCATTTGTGGTGATGACTGTGAAAACGACGCATTTCCTGTCTACAAATGGATTAATCAGACCATCCAGGGAGGAAGATATATTGGAGGAAATTTCACTGGTAACTATCAGGGCAGTTTTGATGCTTTTGTAATGAAGTTTGGCCAACCCTCAATACGCCCATCGTTTAATGTATCCACATTATGTGGACCTGTTGATCCAAGTACTAAGAATCTCACGGTTACTTTTAATGATACAACAATCGGCTCAGGAAATGTTGTGAATAGAATTTGGCATTTTGGTGATCAGTCCTCTCATGATGCCGGGACTCAACCAGCCTATAATCTCAAACATAATTATACGAGTCCGGGGCAGTATGATGCCACATTAACGATTTACACATACACCGACATGATGGTGAGTGATCCAAAAAGAATCACTGTTTGTCAGCCCTCCATGAGTGATAATTTTACTCTTGTCGGATATAGTAACAAAACGAATCCGAATGGGATTATTGATGTTCCAATTAACCGGGAAATCACTTTTAATGCCATATCTGATAATTTTACTGCTACCCAGTACAAATGGGAGTTTGATGATGGAACAGAAAACCAGACGAGTTCTTCCCGAGCGATCAGGCATACATTCTACGAACAAGGAACGTATACTGTAAATCTTACGGCAACCACTGGGACATGTTGTGATTCTTACATACAGCATGGTTCGAAGCAAATCCGTGTCCTGGCGCCTCCATGTGGAGATTTCCAGAATACAACACAGCGGGATGGATTGGCTTTCTGTGCACCGCAAGATGTGTCTTTTGAAGATCTCTCAACATCTGATGTAACGTGTGGAGTACCAACAGCATGGCAGTGGAATTTTGGAGATAATACAGATAATGCAACTCAAGCAGATGTCACTCATAGATTCAATCGAGCAGGGGTCTATACTATCACAATGACCGTATCGAATATCGCCGGATCCAGCACCGTTCAAAAGCCAGGGTATGTTGTTATCAGTGGAAATGTTACTGCAGGCTTTTCTGCTGATAAACAAACCGGCATCGCCCCACTCCGAGTAAACTTTACAGATATGTCAAAAGGTACCGTAGGTGCATATACATGGGTATTTGGAGATAATACACCAAATAGCCACGAATCGAATCCTTATCACATCTATGAGAAGCCTGGACTCTATCCAGCATATCTTACTGTTACATCTCCTTGTGGGAATGAACATACTTCAAGTAAAAAATATATTGCCGTTAATGGTAATATGACTCCGATTTGTCTTTTCGGAAATAATACATATCCAAACTCTCAAAACCCAGTAAATGGAACACCCAAGCTGAATGTGACATTTCTCGCAGATACTGGAGATGGAACCTTGATAGACAGCATTGAGTGGGATTTTGGTGATGGAACTAAATCAACAAAAACACGTCCTGCTGGATCAAAAAATAATCTCTGGACATATATCTCACATAACTATACAACAGTCAGAGATTATTCTCCGATGGTAGCAATTTCGAACACGACGTATAAAAATGGCTATCGGGTTTATGAAGATCATGTTGGGGTGTACAACCCATTAACAGTGAGTTTTAGTATAAGTCCATCCCCTCCGGGAGTGGTTGGGCAGGAATTTACTTTCACTGATACCAGTCCTGATGATTTGATTGATTGGGAATGGAATTTTGGAGATACGAAGACTGCAAATGGCTCATCAGTTGTGAAGCATATTTACAATTCAAGTAGCACCTTCCCGGTTGTGCTCACTGGATGGAATAAATATGATGCAGGTGCCTGGACATCCAAACAAATCGTTATAAACTCAGCAACAAACACAAGTGATCTGGTATTTGTTCCAAGTTCAGTAAGCCTCATTAACGGATCTCAAAATGACAGGCAATTGAATATACTTCTCAAAAAAGCAGATTTCGGTTTACATTCATTTAAATTAAGAATTGATCTTGATTCGGTAGATCACGCTAAAATTAAGAACTGGTATCTCCCTCCGACCTGGGTTTCAGATTCAAGTTATACCAGTTCTGATTCGTTCAGATCTATGACAATTACTGGTATGAACAAAACCTGGAGTTGGCCTGCCGGATCACGTGATATTTCTTTAGGAAATATCAGTCTACTTGGAACATCTCCTGGTTCAGATGTCTTAAGGTTTAACAAAACTGACAAACACAAACCCCAGATATGGTACGAATCTTCATCGATGGTAATTAGTGGAATTGATGCAACTATTACAACATCAGCAGTTCCGGCTCTCCCAGGATATCAGAATCAGCCGAAAGATTTGTGGCCGTTATTAGTTCATGATGGTTTGCTCGATGACTTTGACGGCAATGGTGAACGGAACACAAAGGATGTTGTAGTGTTCTTTAATGCCTATGCTCATGGGCATTTAGATGGATTAACTCCTGCACCGTTTGACTATAATCGAAATGGTGTAATTGATCCTGATGATATTGTCAAATACTACAACCTAATCTGGTAATCATTATTGGTGATCTTATGAAAAAATCAATCATTACAAGTTTCCTGACCATGTGTATGGTTCTCCTGTTCATGTGTGGAGCAGGAAGTGCTGTGAAGATCTCCCTTGAGGATATCCATATCAGTACAGTTGGACAGAAAGTAGATCTCCCCATCACTATTGATACGGCCCCTGCTGGAATATCAGGATATAAATTCAACACCTCCTTTGAACCAACAGGGATTGCCCGTGTTTCAGCAGTAACAATGCCTGAATGGGCTCCAATTAAAGTTATTGAGGGGACTCCCGGGGAAAAGGTTCTGGTATCTGCGGTTGATCTTAACATGAAAGTCGAAGCAGGTGCTGGAAAAACTGAAATCTGTAAGCTGAGTATTGAGGGGCTATCTGAAGGAACCACCTCTATGAGCTTGGCGATAGCAGAAATTACCGATGATACCGGAAGTCCGATAGCTGTTGAAATTGCACCGGTATCTGTCAAGGTCGGAAGTAAGAATTCCAGCCCATTACCTGTTCAAACTCCTCAAACCTCTTCTACTCCGGTTCCTACTCCTGTAGTAACCCCGGAGATCACTGATAACACTGTACCTACTGTGGAAATTACTCCGACAGTAACCCCTACACCAGTTCCAACAGTTGTTGCAGGTTTTAAAGCTCAGCTTCAGGAAGGATCAGCACCGATGACAGTATTCTTTACTGATAATTCAACCGGCTACCCAACGAAATTTTTATGGGACTTTGGAGATGGTTCAAGTGATAATACGTCACCTTTACAAAACCCACAGCACATCTATCGGATCCCCGGTTTATACACCGTTTCTCTCACCGCTTCTAACAGTGTGTACACGAATTCGACACAAAAAGCGGGGTTCATATCTGTAAAACCGATGCATCTTCCAACAAGAGGTGCAAAAAACAATGTTACTATCTTTTCTGTTCCTGACGGAGCAGAGGTTTATCTTAATAATGCATATCAGGGTCTTACTCCGGTAGAACTCTCCAATCTCTCAACACGTGATTATCAGCTCCGGTTGCATAAAGAAGGGTATTACGATGTTGTATCGCCAATAAGGATACTTGAAAATGTCCTTCCAACCTTTATATCTGGATTTGAGATGATGCCACATCTGGCAGAAATTGGGAAATTATCTGCAGATCCACCACAAACAGGTGCAGCATATATTGTCTCATATCCGGAGCTTGTTAATGTCCGGATTAATGGAACAATGGTTGGAAAAACCGATATCATGATTATGAACCTTGCAGTGGGCACACACAATCTGACATTGGAAAAAGCCGGTTATGAACCTTGGAATGATACCCTTGAGATAAAGAATGGTCTTGCAGTGATTCAGACATATCACTTTGAAGAGCCATACTTCCCATTGAACAGGACGGTTGAATATGTTCAGTATCCCTGAGCAGAGAAAACCCATCCATTTTTTTTATGATGTGGTAATACCATCATGTCAGATGGTCAGGACAGGTGAATGATATGACAAAAAAATCTGTAATCATCACTGTACTATGCCTGATCCTTTTCATAGGATCTGCAGTGAATGGGGCAACAATATCTGGAACTGATTTGAATCTTGTTTCGTCAGGTGTATCTGGAACCATGGATATTATGCTGGATCAGGCCCCATCCGGAATAGCGGGATACCAGCTTGAAATCTCGATAAATCCTGGATCTAATGCTGAAATAATCTCTGTTAATTTTCCGGCTAGTTTCAGCATGAATTCGGCATCTAAATTACCTAGCTCGTCAGTGAATATTGTGGCAGTGGATTTGGTTGACCAGATTAAATCCGGAGCCTCAAATATCATCCTTGCTACTCTAGGAATAAAGGGGCTAACAGATGGAGAAGCAGATGTTCAGGTGCAAATAACTGAACTCACAGATGATTCAGGTAATCCTATATCGGTTACTGTAGATAGTCCACACATTAAGGTTGGATCTACATCTCCCACGGTGTCGCCAACGATATCACCTACCGTAGAACCTACAAAAGAACCAGAGGCTGTTCCAACGACAGTTATTCCAACTGAAATCCCTACAACACAGCCTACACAAACACCGACCGTAGAACCAACTCCTGAACCCAAAGTAACAGAAACCCTTGTTGCAGCATTCACCGCAATGCCAATGACTGGAACCCCTCCTCTGACAGTGAACTTCACTGATCATTCCACCGGAAGTCCGAAAAAATGGAGATGGGACTTTGGTGATGGAACAATGTCAACTATCCAGAACCCGAGCCATGTGTATGGAGGAATCGGGCGGTATACTGTCACTCTTGAAGTAATTAGTGATAATTACTCTTCAGTTGAACGCAAACCTGAAATTATCAGGATTGTAGGGGATTACCCGACAGGCCCTGCTGGATTTGCCATGGTAACTTCACAACCTACAGGAGCAGAAGTGTACATGGGTGATGTATATCTTGGGACTACCCCGGCAACATTAATCGTTCCTGCAGGCTCACGTTCACTTACATACCAGAAAGAGGGGTATCAGAAAAAGACGGTAACTGTAACGATACGCCCGAATGAGATGAAGCTTATTCCAAAGGTTATGCTGAAAGCAACCTCATAAATTATCTTTTTTCCCTGCAAAAACACATTGGCCGAATGATATGCATCCGTCACCCAGTGGCATGTCATGGTTTATTATGAGAGTGTATCCATTTTGCTGAGCAACATCCCCAATAGTCTTTCGGATCATTTCATTATAAGCAACTCCTCCAGACAGTGCAATGGTATTAATTCCTGCACCTGCCCCGGCATTACAAGCGATGGTTGCGATTCCTCTGGCTAGATTATATTGGAAAGATGCTGCAATCTGCTTTATTGCACTGGTATCAAACGGATTTTGTAAATATAAGTCCCTTGCTTTTTTCAGAAGGCTCTGTGTGTCAAGTACCTGAGCTTCACCGATTCTGGTTAACGGAATTTCCCATGTATCAGGAGAAGATCCAAAAGCAGCAGATTCTAGTTTCATTGCAGGTTCTCCGTCATATGTCTTTTTTCTACAGATACCAAGAAGAGCAGCTGCTGCATCGAGGACTCTTCCGGTGCTGGTTGTAATTGCTGTATTAAACCTTCTTGAGACTTGTTTTTCAAGAATTGAGAGATCCTGCTCAGTCCATGTTCGTGTTAACAACAATTCTTTGGTTTTTTCATCCGGGAGAATACCATATAGCATCCTCTCCGGCCAGGTTGTCGCAAGATCCCCTCCAGGCATAAGTACCGGCATTAAATGTCCGACACGATTGTATTCTGGGGCAGCTCCTTCAAAGATCTCGCCGCCCCAGATAGTTCCGTCTGATCCATACCCAACACCATCAATCGCTATTCCGATACATTCTTCCTGACAGGTTGCTGCAATATGTGCCTGATGATGTTGAACAGGAATTAAAACAGCATCAGTTACCTCACTAAGTTCTTTTGCATACCTGGTTGAGAGGAACTGAGGATGCAGATCATGTGCTATTATGGAAATATCAGGTTGCATAAGATCCCGAAGACATGCAATGGTCTCTTTCAAATATCCATATGTTCCAGGATTTCTGACATTTCCAATATGAGGAGAAGTAATACAAAACCCATGTGTATACAGAGTCACCGTTGAATTAAGTTCAGGACCAGTCCCGAGTATTGCTTTTTCCCCAAGAAAAATCTTAGTTCTTTTGGGTGCAAATCCACGTGACAATCGTATAATGTATCCATTTCTGATTACTGAATCATCACACCGGTTAACAATATCGCGGGTGTGAGTCAGGTAATAATCAACAATACCGGTTAACTTTACGAATGCATCATTCAGAGTAGTTATCATGGGGTAACCTGGTGCATTGGCACTGGTCATGATGAGATATGGAGCCTTTAGATGGCTGAATAAAAGATGGTGAAGACCGGTATAGGGAACCATGCAGCCAAGGGTATGGAGGCTGCTGATATGGTCATGCGCTCGTGAGTTTTTTTTATCAAGGATAACTATTGGTGAGATCTCACTTTGAAGCATTTCTTCCTCTTCATGTGAGATCATCGTTTCCTTTTTTATCCACTCTTTCCGGGCCATTATGGCAAAGGGTTGTTCTGTTCTTCCGAGCCGGTTTTTTAACTCTTTTGAGCTCTCTCCAATACAGGCGATATGGAATCCCCCAATTCCCCTGATAGCAACAATATTACCCTGTTCAAGGAGTTCTGCAGTCCTTTGGATTGGATTACTTACATTGATTACCTGACGATCACCTGTATGTAGCATAAGAACCGGTCCACATAATTCGCAGGCGATTGTCTGTGCATGATGTCGTCTACAGGAGGGATCACTGTATTCATCTGAGCATTCCAGACAGGGTGGAAAAATATCCATTGCTGTTCTTTCCCGGTCATATGGAAGAGTTTTGATGATGGAATATCTTGGTCCGCAATTTACACATGATGTTGCAAAATATCCTTCATATCTCCCTCCTTGAGTAAAGATATCATGCACACACTCCGGGCAGGTGGCAATATCCGGTGGAATGAGACCTGTTCGTATGCCGTCATGCGACTTTAGAATAGAAAATGAGTCTGGGGGTGATCCAGACAATGGATGAATTTCTATTGAATCGATAATGGAAAGGGGGGTTCCTCGTTTCAAGTCTTCTATGAAATCGTCAAACTTATCCCCCCATGCATTTATGCGGACCTCTGATCCGGTGTTCCAGACTGATCCATGAATGCTATGCGCAATCGCCCGGGCATATACAAATGGTCGAAATCCTACGCCCTGAACAATTCCCCGTATTATTATATAGCCCTGTTTTGGCATTTTTATTACAACAAACCTTTAATTTTTTATCCAACGTTATTATAATAGGGTTTTGAATTGACGGGTCATGTGCGGATTGTGAATGATCCGGTAGAACTGGTTCCCCTTTTCGTGGTATTTAATAATACCCATTATAAGAAAATTCTCGAACTCCTGAATAAAAATTGGATGACCCCAACGGAGCTGAGTGACGTTGTCGGAGCAGAATATGTCAGAGATGGGCTACTTCTTCTTCGAAAAGGGAATCTCATTGAGGAGAAATGGAGAATGCCCGAACCAGGGAAAAAACCGGAGAAGGAATACCGGGCTAATTATAGTAAGGTCCGTGCTAACTTCCAGTGTAACTTTTCAGATCTTGGGGATCTTCTTGCCATCGCATTTACGAACGGGGATGATCTCAGGATGAAAGGTGACAGTGTGGAAGCTGAATTATCCAGAGGGAATAGTTCGATTAGTGATATTGCCAGAAAGTTCGGAGTATCACCAGTGTTTATTAAAGGAATTGCAAAGAGAATTCCACATCTTGATGTGAAAGGTCAGGGACTGGTCGTTTTGAATGAATGAAAATGATCCAGGATACACCATCCTGAAAAATAAGCGTGATGTCACCAGGTTTCAAATCTTGGTAGATATCGCAGCCCATCAGCCTGCAATACGACAACAGGAGATTGCAGCAGGTCTAGGCGTCACCCCTCAGGCTATTTCCGATTATGTACGGGAATTAACAGATGAGGGAATGCTAAAAGCACCCGGGCGAGGTAGATATGAAGTCACAAGGGAGGGTGTTGAATGGATTCTGCATCATGCTGAGGTTCTTGAATCATATGCACGCCACATAAGAAATGATGTAATTAAGCAGGTCTCTGTATGGACAGCCATTGCTGCTGAAAATCTGACAATAGGAGATTCTGTTGGGGTATACATGAAAAATGGTCTGTTGTATGCCTCAAAACAACCACAGTCAGCAAATGGTATGGTAGTGTCCGACACTCCTAAGGGTGAGGACGCCGGGGTATCTGGTCTTGAAGGAATCATCACCCATCGTGAATCAACTGTTTTTGTATGTAAGGTTCCAAGGGTAGAACGGGGTGGTTCACGCAAGGTCAGATTAGATGCTCTGAAAGAGGTTATCAACAGGGTGACAGTTGTTGCTTGTGTTGGTCTTGAAGCATGGGTATCCCTGAAAAAAATTGACAGAGTTCCGGATCTATATTATGGTTCACGGGAAGGAGCGGTTGAGGCAGCTCTTCATGGAATTCCGTGTGCTATTGTAATTGTTGATGAATTTTTTACAGACTTTTTGAAACAGCTTGAACAGGCGGATCTCACGTATGAGATCCATGACCTGGTGTCTTCATGAAGGCGATAATTCAGCCGACAAAAAAATATTACCGGATTTTATATATTGACACTCATCACATCCGGATTACCGGGATGCTTGAACTTGTTGATACCCCAAAAGGGATCAGACCAGTAAAGTACCGGATCAGGCACACAAAAAGTGGTGGGTATCGCAACACTCCCAGCAAGGATCTCATTACCCATTTACGACGGGCTCGGGTTTACCTGACTGGACGAGATAAACCATTTGAGTCATTCCTGCAGGATCTTCAGATTTCATTTGCCTTTGTCTCATTATGCAGATTTTGTCTGATGGATGACCGGATAACGGAACTTGATAAAAAAAATACTGTAGGATTTGGGGAAAATGAGCAGATTTGTATGGACTGTGCGAGGAAAGAGCTTCGTAGAGAACTGGTTCACATGGGCCGTCTTGGCCGATCTGCACTCTCTCATTTAGACGAACTTTTAGAAAAGTACCGAAGTGTTGACAGAGTTTTAGCGACGATTGAACCAGACCGGCTAACGGTTGGACATACAATGTATGACCGCCTTGAAGCTCACCCTGTAGTGCAGACCAGTAGGATTGAGGAACTACCATTTCCCCATGAGTTTGTGACTGCCTGTGGTGTTGAATCACTTATGCCAGTTCAACAACTGGCTGTAGAAGCCGGACTCTTATATGGAAAAGACCTGCTTGTTGTTTCTGCAACCGCGAGTGGTAAGACATTCATCGGTGAGATGGCCGGTCTAAAAAATTATTTGGAAAGACGAAGTCGCGTTCTTTTCCTGGTCCCTCTGGTTGCCCTTGCATATCAAAAATATGAACGTTTCTCTCAAAAATACGGGCATTTAACCGATGTATCTATTATTACCGGTACAAGTCGCATAGCTGTTAAGGAAAACCGGAGAGCTGCCAACAGGAACCGGGATGGTGGAATTATTGTTGCTACATATGAGGGTGTGGATCATCTCATGCGCCTCGGCGAGTCCTTTACCAATGTTGGGACGGTTGTTATCGATGAAGTGCAGATGCTTGAGGATCGCGACCGTGGTCACCGGGTCGATGGTTTAATAGCCCGCATGAAATATTCTTCACCAAAAGCTCAGTTCTTGTATCTGAGCGCGACGATTGGACATCCGAAATTACTTGCAGGCAAGTTAAATTCTAAACTTGTCAGGTATGATGATCGTCCTGTAACTCTCGAACGCTATCTGATCTTTTCTGAACGAGAACAGAAGCTTCCAACCGAACGGACCTTAGTTGCAGAAGAGTATAATCGAATATCTGATAAGGGCTACCATGGACAGACTATAATATTCACCAATTCCCGGGCCCGGTGTCATATTATTGCTGAGAAGATTGGTGATGGTGTTGCGCCATATCATGCCGGTCTTACTCAGTCAGAACGACGTCTGGTTGAAGAAAAGTTCGAAAAAGGACAACTTCGTGCCGTCGTTACAACTGCAGCACTTGCAGCGGGTGTGGATTTTCCAGCATCCCAGGTAATTTTTGATTCCTTGGCGATGGGGATAGAATGGCTTACCGTTCAGGAATTTCAGCAGATGTCAGGTCGAGCCGGAAGACCTGATTTTCATGACCTTGGAAAGGTTGTACTTCTTGCAGAGCCCGGAGCCAGTTATATAAGGGGGTCCCGACTTACTGAAGAAGAAGTTGCAATGGGTCTTTTGAAAGGGGAAATGGGTGAAGTCGCTCCTCAATACACTCTGGAACAGAGTTCTGAGCTCTATGTAGCTAATGCGGTTATCTCGAAAGGCAGTCAGAGTGCAATAGATAAAATTGAGGGAAACCTGGTTGGTGAATCTGAACCTGTTGAAGAACTTTTGCTTGACAAAAATTTTGTCTATAAGGAGAATGGAGATATCCGTCTCACGCCCCTTGCACGAGTGATGGCTGAGCATTTCATTGGTGTTGAGAGGTTATCACGCATCATCCGGCTGGTAAATGATATGAAAGATCCTCTGGATATTCTGGCCGATCTCGAGTGCGCAACTGATGAAGAAGCAGCCAAAGATAAAAAGCATAAAAATAATCTGGAAGACGATACTTCCAAGAAAAAGAAAAAGCGCCGGGGAAGAAGGGTAAAGCGAAAATAATATTATAATTTGATTTTTTAGGAATTTTAATTTTTAATATCATAGTTATTCTTTATTGAGTTGTCGGTTATTTTTCGCACTATAGTTAATTTTATATATGGTAGAAGATAACTTCTTACTACCCATGTGGATGAGACCCACTGGGGAAGGCTGAAAGTATCAGTCGCCTGTGGATAATTTATCAGGCGAAAGCCTCTAATCAGGTAGATACAGGATCAGCAATACTGGTGATCAATCAGGTGATTAGAAAATGACGCTAGATAGTGGTGCAACTGCGTGGATACTTGCCTCTACCTGCCTGGTCATGCTCATGACTCCGGGGGTCGGGCTGTTCTATGGAGGTTTGGTACGGAGGAAAAATGTCATCTCAATGGTGGCGTTAGCGTTCCTCTGTTATGCTCTCGTGAGTGTACAGTGGGTCTTTTGCGGATATTCACTCGCATTTGGCTCTGATATTGGAGGATTCATAGGTGGCCTTGATTATATTGGACTGGCTGGGATTGGGATGGAAGCAACAAATCTTCCTATACCGGATATCCTGTTTGCTGCGTTCCAACTGGTCTTTGCTGCCCTTACACTGGCAATCCTGACATCTGGTGTAGCTGAACGGATTCGTCTGTCAGCATTTGTATTGTTCGGATTACTTTGGACCACACTTGTCTATGATCCCCTGGCACACTGGGCCTGGGGTGGTGGCTGGGCAGCTTCCCTTGGAGCTCTGGACTTTGCAGGAGGAACAGTTGTTCATATCAGTTCAGGATTTGGTGCTCTGGCAATTGCCCTGGTGATTGGAAAGCGGATGGGCTTTGGAGAAAGTTCGATGGAACCTCATAACATTCCGATGACTCTGCTCGGTGCAGCGTTACTCTGGTTTGGATGGTTCGGATTTAATGCCGGAAGTGCAATTGCTGCCGATGGTCTGGCTTCAAATGCCTTTATGGTAACAAACACTGCCGCTGCAGCCGGAGCGCTTACGTGGCTTCTTGCAAGCAGCATTCGTGGTAAACCAAGTTCGGTTGGAATGGTATCTGGAGCTATTGCAGGGTTGGTCGGAATTACTCCTGCAGCTGGATTTGTTGATGTTCCGGCAGCCCTGATTATCGGTGCTGTTGCAGGTCTGATATGTTATAGTGCTCTGCTTTGGCGCCTTAAGAGAGGATTTGATGAGAGTCTTGATGCATGGGCCATCCACGGTGTTGGTGGTCTGTGGGGTGCAATCGCAACTGGAATATTCGCAAGTGTTGGAAAGAGTGGTCTTCTCGCTGGTAATGTATACCAGTTTGGCATCAACACAGTAGATGCACTCATTGCTGCGGCATATGCCTTTGTAGTGACCTATATTCTGGCACTTGTCATCGACAAAACAATCGGACTGCGTGTATCAGAAGATGAAGAATATGTGGGACTTGACATCTCCCAGCATGGAGAACGGGCCCGCTCATAAGGTGGTTGAATTATGAAACTCGTAAAAGCTATCATCAAACCAGAAAGACTGGATGCGGTAAAATCTGCCTTAGAAGAGGCTGGATTTTTCGGCATGACAATTACTGAAGTGCAGGGTCGTGGAGAACAAAAAGGAATTAGCCTGCAATATCGTGGAGGAACGATAGAAGTTGATCTTATTCCCAAAATTGAGATGGAGATTGTAGTAAAAGCTGAAAAAGTCCCACAGGTTATTGAAGCTGTTAAAAAAGGAGCTTATACTGGAAAGATTGGTGATGGCAGAATTTTTGTTCTCCCCATTGAAGAATCTATTAAAATCAGGACCGGAGAAGTAATTCGGGAATAAACGATATTAAATGAATGAACGGGGGATTGTCAGTGATTATGACACCCCCCATCTTCCCTTAGAGGTTGTACAGGATTTTTGATTATCCTCTTTTACTCTGAATAACATACCCATCTATCATAAATCGGATCAGAATCTGATTCAAATATCTCCGCTTTTTTTCCAGAATTTAAAACCCATTCTTTTATCAGATTTATTTCAGGTTCAGTTCCGGTAGTGAATAAGATGTTATCAGAAACCAAGCATGTTGCAGAAATTATCTCCTGCCATATGTGTGCATTAAATGAATGAATCTCTCCTATCATGAAACCACAGGCAATTGAAACCTTTTTTGTAAGATAGTGGGAAATCATCCTGCCATCTATCCACATAATCCGTTCAGGTCGTAATCTTTTTTCCATCATCCCCCTGACCAGAAGAGATTCATCATTGTCGAAAGCAAGGGGATGCATCCCATATTGTTCCATAACCATTGCACCGACCCCGGTTCCGCAACAACAGTCAAGACCGGTCTGGTGTGAATCTGTTCCTATGGTTTTTTTCAGTAATGATTCAATACTATGTACCCTGGCAGGATTCAGATCATTTGGTCCGGGTTGAACAGAACTGCATAAAATTGTACTAAAATAATTCCTTATCGCATCTTGGGCAATTTCGTTATCTTCCTGGTACATGTCACAATCAAACTGCTCAAAATGTTCAATGAGAGATAAAGAGGGTTCTCTCAGGAGGGTGCAACATCCTATCCACCCATCATTCTCATCTTTTTGAGCAAAAATTACCGGTCTTTCATCTTCATCAACCAGGATTTTTCCAGATGTTCCAGGTCTCTGCACCATAAATTCATCCATATCCGGGTATACGAGGTCAGAAAACATCGGTTCTATGAGAGAGATTTCTTCAAGTTCCAGCATTTCTGTAATTTTCATATTGCAGGCCAGAAAGAATTAGAAGTAAGAAAAAAAAGAGCTGCCGGTTTAACCTGCATGATACCTATATAAAAATGGATATTTTATGAAAATTTCATTCAAGTATCAGAGAAATTCCTTATTATGGATATACGGCCGTAATACCTTTGGTATTAACACGGATCCATCTTCCTGCTGATTATTTTCAAGAATTGCCCGCATTGCCCGAGATGTAGCAATTGCTGTCGAGTTGAGAGTATGAACATATTGTTTGGACTCAAAATCTTCCTTATCTCTTACCTTTATGTTCAGCCTGACTGCTTGATACGTCGTACAGTTGGAACATGAAACAACTTCCCGATATTCATTCTCTCTTGGCATCCAGGCCTCGATGTCATATTTTTTCGCTGCAACAGTTCCAATATCTCCAGTACAGATGTTTACCAGACGATATGGTATCTCGAGTTTTTGGAATATTTCTTCTGCATTCTCCCGGAGTTCTTCGTGTATTGTCCAGGAATCATCCGGATGGCAGTAAACAAATTGTTCTACCTTATGGAACTGATGGACGCGGAAAAGACCTTTGGTATCCAATCCATGTGATCCAATCTCTCTTCTAAAACAGGGGGATAGTCCAGCAAGTTTGAGAGGAAGATCCTTTTCTTCAAATATTTCATCCTGGTACATTGCAGCCATAGGATGTTCGCTGGTAGCAATCAGGTATGCATCATCATCCTCAATTTTATACATGACCTTTTCAAAATCGTCAAGATCTGTAACTTCCTCGTAAGATTTTCGGTTGATCATGTACGGAGGGATAACCGGAATGTATCCTTTCTCCATCAGAAGATCAAGGGAAAAGCGCTGAAGAGCGAGATCGAGCAACACCAGGTTTCCTTTCAGGAAGTAAAATCCGGCACCCGAGGTTTTTGTTGCCCGTTCAAAGTCTGCCCAATTATTATCTGCTGCAAGCTGTCCATGATTTTTCAGGTCGAAATCAAAATTTCGTGGAGTGCCTACTTTCGTTACTTCAACATTTGCTGAATCATCTTTTCCAACAGGGACACTCTCATGAAGGATGTTCGGCAGCCGCATCAGATAATTCCGGATTTTTGCTGATATCTCTTCCATTTCAGCTTCATTTTCTTTAATGCGTTTTGGCAGATTTGCTGCTTCGGTGATGAGTGAACGTGCATCTTCTCCAGCCTTTTTTGCCCGGTTAATATCATAGGAGATAGAATTTCTTCTATGACGCAGTTCATTCGTTAGCCCAATAAGTTCACGGTGACGAATATCCTGCGCTATCAGGTCATCAACCCAAGTTATTTTATCTAAATCATTTCTTTTCCTGAGATCTGCTTTCACGATATCAGGATTAGCGCGAATGAATCGTATATCTAGCATTGAGTACACCTGGATCCTTCGAAAATGCCATAAAGGTTAGGATTGCCATTACCATTGGTTTTACCCATACATCACCATGATCACAGATCTATGAATGGGTACTATATGCAACGAAATAAGGTTCCTATCGTAGATTTGCTGCAAATGATTGAAAAAAAGATTATGCAGAACTTTTCGGTAGTTCTACTTTCGTCTTTATTACTTCTACACGGCGGACTGGATGAAGCTCTTTTACTTTCTTAAAGAGTTCCTTTGCAAGGTCCCCATTAATGATATTGTTTACAAATACACCTAACTCATTTTCTTTACCAAATACCAGAACATCTTCGGTAAGTATTCTCCGAATTTCGTGCTGCTGGCTCTGATCTGCACGAGTAAGGGTAAAGCATGTGACTGTTGCACGTACTTTGCATCCATCCTTTGTGACAAAATTTACCACGCAGTCAATTCTTGAGGTCCGGCGTTTTACCAGTGATCTGATGAAATCACGCGCAAGTTCATGACCGATGAATGATGTGTATGCGGCATCACCTGCAACATTCGTAATTGCGAATTTCATCTTCACGTTCTGCTTTGTATAATCATTTACTAGTTCTGAAAGTGGTGCATGCATTACCCGGCCAATCAGTTTGCCAGGATCATCAGCCACAGTGTCCCCAAGGTATACTTTCCCTACATTGTCAGGGCTATATACTTTGTACCAGGATTTTGCTTTCCATCCGTCAACTCTTCTTCCAGTTGGTTTTTTCGCTGCCATTATTCACACCTTTTTACATAATGATGCATATGTTCTGACTTCCTCTATTGATGAATTAATTATGAACCGGCTTTTGTCTCAATCCGGATTTATAATGCCCTTTTCTCCTGAAATTTTCCCAGTTTGCGCAGGGCTTTCACATACTTCTTCAGCTACGATGATATTCATGAGGTAATCGTCCATTGAAGCGATAACAGATCTGGTTTTTGTGCTACAGAATCGGGTAATAACATAATTACCTTCTGCAGTCGTTGACATCTCCGACAGATTATCTGCTGCAACCGATCCGGCAATACATTCTGACTGTGCATGGCAGGTCTTTATTATACCTTCAATCTTCATGACCCACAAACCTCTGCTATTCCTGAAACGAATTTATCCAGATGTTCACAGTCGAATGTTGCTCCAGCCCGACTCTGATGACCTCCACCATGACCACCAAATTCCAGAGCGATGTCATGGACTACCTCTCCTAGATTTATTCCCTTTTTTGGATTTGATCTGATGGAACAGGAACAACTGCCATCCTCTTTCTTCACTGCGACAATGACAGGGAATGAAAGAGGGATATTATAGAAGATTGTGTCAGCAAGATCACTGGCGAGATGTTGATTTGAACATAAAACAGGTGTGGTGGCATCTGATGACGGTATGGTAAGAAACTGGTTCATCTCATGAATCAAGGCCTTTCGATGTGATCGTGCTACATCAAAGGCTTTTTCAGTCAATTTAGATGAACGCAGACAAAGGGATACCGCTGTACTCCCTGCACCTGCTTTTCCACATGAATCAACAACAAATGCCATATCCTGTGCGTGTTCAACAACTTCACGCTCTAATACCCATACATCTCCCCATATAGAACTCAACGTTTCTGTCTGGCAGATTTCTGAAGCCTGAAGAACCAGGAGTGAACAGAGGAGATCTGTCTGGAGGGTATCTCCTGATGAAACCTGTTGGATCAGGTTTTTAGACTCTTCTTCTGATCCTGACAATCCGTTGAGAAAGGGTTTTGTTGCAAGCTCTATTTGTTCGGCTGGATTTCTGCCAGGAAGAGTAAAGCCTCTTTTTTTACTGATTATCCCGTTTCCAAGGGCTTCACGGTAAATTTCCTGGTTTTTTCCGGTAAGAGTCTGATTGTCCCCGATAATCCCAAGAAGGATGAGACCTGCAAGATCTCTGTTATCTCCCAGGGCATTTGCAACAAGATAGGCAGCACCTGCTGCACTTAAATCCTTATCACCATCGATTCCGTCAAGTCTTGGATTGACATGGTATGGCCCCTCAAAAAATGACAGATGATGATCAATGACCATAGTATCCTCAGGCAGTTCTGCAAGACCTGATCCAAGATCACATAATAAAAGAGGCTTTGTTTTCGGGAGGTCGTTTTCAGATAACCGATGGGTTATCCGGAGTCTGAATGGGATGCTGGCACGGTATAGTGCCATTGCCATGATCGATCCTGCTGCAATACCATCTGCATCATGGTGACAGAGCACTTCAACGTATCTCTGTCTTAATAACTCATTTGCAAGATCTTTTGCAGCAGTATCAATGGACATATCAATCGCAGGATTATCTGGACAGGAGAATTTCTGCTGTATCTGGCTTGTAAACCCAGCCTTTTGGAAGTTTTTTGCTTTTCACGTAATATTTTACAAGTCTGCGAACTTTTGACTCGGTCAGCATGAGCTGGCGTTTGTTATGAACATCACGTTTGTTCTCAGAGAGGTGTTTTCTCATACCGAGTGCTCTCTGAATCAAGTTGCGAAGATCCTCAGGAATTTCTGTTCCAAGGTCATTCTCACGGAGTATCTGTGTAATTTTCTTGCCTGTGGCAAGTTTTACGCTGGGGACTCCGTACTTGTCACGCATAACAAGCCCAATTTCAGCGGTTGAACTTCCTTGTCTTCGCAGGTCGACAATCTGCTTGATGATGCTTTCCTTGTCAGTATTGGACCATTCCGGTGCCTGTGTCCGGTAGGGTCTGACTGAACGTGAAATACCTCTTCTACGGGCATGCATTCGTGCCATTTCTATATCCTCCTGTAAACAGAGCAAAATCCTGAGAGAGAAAAGAGCCAGATAATATAACCTGCTAACTCTCTGCAATCCCAAAGCCCCGGATTGAGGGCAGTGATTGTAATCACGTCGGATTTGCGTCTGCCAGCACTATGAAAAGTGCGGTATATAGTAAATCTTTACAGATGATAAGGGTACTGTCAGGAACCCCATTGGTTGATGAGGTTTATGAGTGTTCGAAATCCTTCCAGTTCCAGGGAGAGAACTTCATCCCGAGTCATGCCCATAGACGTTTCCCCATCAGCTGTCAGCATGTCAGGACCGCGGATAATTGTCCGTTGGACTCCGTCAGCGGATAATATTCTTTCAGCTTCAGAGTTATGGACAAAGGATCTTCCTGGTATGATTATTGTTTCAGGTAATTCGTGAAGGTTGAGTTCCTTCAAATCATCAATAGTTATGAGATCTGCAATTTCTTTCTTCACTGGTGTTACGAGTTTTTTTCCCCCTCTGCTTTCAATTATTTGAGAGATATATGGGGCTGCGATGCTTCCAGTGATGATTGTTGCATGTTTGGCGACTTTTGGGAGTGTCTGCAGAAGCTTATTCTCTTTCAATAGAATAAATGGGGATTCAAGGTCGGGATCACATAAGGGTGTTCCGGAGATTCTCATGTGTGTTATCTTTTTAACACTCCTGACAAGCCTTGAGAACTCCTCTATTGAATGAACCGGTTGATCTGATATGATAGGAGCATTATTGAGGATAAGACCCTGCTCTGGAGCATTTGCAAACCTCATTAAAATCGTTCCTTTGACTCCTGCCTGTTCAAGCCAACGGATTGTATCATAGAGAGCATCTCCATCGTTTACGCCGGGAAGTATCACAAGCGCGGCGTATACATCGATCTCTTTGGCAAGCCGGAGAAGGACTTCCAATGAAGCATCAGGTGTAGGATCGTTCATAAATGAACGGCGGAGTTCCGGTTTATGGGAGAATACAGTAAATGAAATCTCCTGCAGTCCGTTCTCTATGAGAAAATCTGCGATATCAGGATTATCAAAACCTTTCCCACTGGTATAACCAATATGGAGAGGCGCTTCTAGTGTTCCTAAAAGCTCGATGAGATCAGAAAATTCCGGATAACAACTTGGATCTCCACCTCCGGAAATTGTGATCCTGGTAAGATCACCACTTAACACCTGAAGATCAGCCAAAACTTTTTCTGTGACATCCCGGAGAGGAATAAAACCCGAATATTTTTCCTGCACACTCCGTGTACAGTAATCACAGCCTTTTGTGAATGGAAGACAGTATTTGCATCCAAAGGCAGGAACTTCCTTTGCATGCTTAAAATAACAATATGAACAAAATCCACGGCAATCTACGCCAGGTCTGCCCCCGATATCCACAGTCAGCTGTACCATCCCAGATTGGTCTGTACCAAAAGTGGAAAAAGAAACCGATCAAACAGTATCTTTATGTGTTGAAAAATACTACATGTTTCCGCGCCTCAGTGGCTTAGCTGGCAGAGCGGTTGACTTGTAATCAACAGGTCCCGAGTTCAAATCTCGGCTGAGGCTTTTCATTCTTTTTATAGATCTGACTTTTTTAATTATCATAAAAAAAGGCTTTTTTTTATCTTGAAACGGTCAGTTTCCGAATATTATTTCTTCTCACATTTTTTTTAAAAACATATACCTATAAGTTTTCACAACTTTTTTCAATGTTAATAATTAATTTTCAGAGTGAGGCGGGCAGGTGATGAAGGAATATTGGAATCTTCCAGAGATACTTTTTCATGGCGCTGAAAGAATTGATTAAAAAAAGATATGAGTTTTAGGTCTTTACACAATATATTAAATACTTTCTCTGATCAAAGGATTAGGGGTAAAATAGGTCATATTTCTTAAAAAATAGGCATTATTAACGAATTCCTGTCTCAATTATAGTGTCTCTTTAATTTTCAATCCCAAAACAGATCACAAGAATATAAAATATACCAGACAACTAAGTAATGATACTTCGGAGTTACTCTCGGAGTATTCCATATCTGTATTCATCAGGATAGATAGCCTGATGCCTCAGGTATGGGTTGAATTCATTCGGAGGACATGTAATGAACGCACGATTTGCAGTTGTCATGATGGTGCTTGTTGCACTTGCAATCATGGCATTCCCCGCTACTGCAGCAATCAACAAGATCCCCGCCGGAGGAGAAGTTTTCCTTGGTGAGAAGGGGCTTGATGTCTCTGCAGCAACCGGAGGCGCCAGCCAGATTGCATGGTGGCAGCCAGGTACCAACACTGAGACTGAGCAGCCTGCAGATATCCAGCAGGTTACCAACGCACAGTCATTTTATGTTTCTCCTGATATCTTCGTCGGAAAGACCGGCAACTGGTATCAGTGGAACGGCAGCGTAAAAGGCCCGCTCGCATTTAACATCAAAGAACCATCACTCAACCTGAAGGTCTGGGATGGATCTGTTGATGAAGATGTAACTGGCAAGGCTATTCCTGTAGGCAACTACGGAAACTTTGTGGTTGAGACCAACATGCAGAGCATCATCACCCGTCCAGGGTTCCAGCCTGCAGATGCACCTTTCAAGATCAAAGTAAAGAGTGCAGATGGTGGTGTCTACACCAACCTCGTTGGCAACAACGGCAAGGAAATTTCGCTGACCCAGCTTGCTGTCAACCAGCAGCTCTGGTACTGGGTATCCCCAGACAACAAGCACACTGAGCCGGCACCGAACGATGGATGGAACACTGCAGCCGAGGATCAGTATGGTAACCGCATGTACAAGGCAGGTACCTACACGGTCTGGGCAGAGTGTAACGCCAACGGTATGAAGGACCAGTACACTGCACCTGACGGTTCAGATTACACCGGTAAGACTATCTCTGCAGTAAAGAGTGTTCAGATCGCCACCGACCAGGTGAAGATCGAAGCCAACAAGGACACAGTTGTCCGTGGCAACCCATTCTCTGTCACCATCACTGGTGTCCCGAACGCTGAGTACTACGTCTGGGCAAAGGGAACCGGCTCAATGACCGGCCAGCCTGATGACCAGCCACCGATGATTCTGTCCACCCAGGCTGATGTCAAGCAGGACGCAGCCGCAGGACCGTACGAAATCGGTAAGTACCAGTATGAGGGAGGAGCAGGGAAGAGCATCAAGCAGGATGTCCCCGATGATCCCGAATTCCACGGAACCAAGTTCTACGCACTTGTAAAACTCAATTCCAGTGGAACCAGAACCGTTGAGTGGAAGACCTCCAAAGACACCAAGGACAAGAAGTACACTATCCGTGTAGAACGCAAATCCGGAAGCCAGTACAAGTCTGATGAAGTCGATGTCAAGGTAGAGAAGGGCGATGTAACCATCGTCGCATCTGGTGACCAGAGCTACTACCTTGGTGAGGAAGTCAAGATCTCCGGTACTAACTCCGAGACTGACGTTACCTATCTGTTCATAACCGGTCCAAACCTCCCGAACGTAGGTGGTATGCTGAAATCCCCACGTAAGGAAGTCAACAACGACCAGCCGGCATCCTTTGACCAGGCTGACGTTCAGGATGACGATACCTACGAGTTCAAGTGGCAGACTGCCAACCTTGAGATGGATGCAGGTACCTACACCGTTTACGCAGTTAGCGCTCCGCGCGACAAGGATCACCTCAGTGACGCACAGTACGACACTGTCTCACTCGTGATCAAGAAACCGTACATCCAGGCAACCGCTTCCGCAAGTGTTGTTGCAAAGGGTGACAAGATGTACCTCCGTGGTACCGCAGAAGGCGACCCGTCCAAGGGTATTGCAATCTGGATCCTCGGAAAGAACAAGGTTCTCTACGCAACTGAGTCCGTGAACGATGACATGTCATTCGAGCACGAAATCAAGGGTGCAGAAACCGCATCTCTCTATGCAGGACAGTACTTCGTAGTTATCCAGCACCCAATGTACAACAATGAGTTCGATGTCTACCCAGACAACGCGCTTGAGCCACAGAAGATCCTTGGTGCATACCCAACCCGTGACTCTGAAGTTTTCAGAATCGGCGGTGCAGGAGCACTCCAGGGAACCGATGCAGCAGAAGCACTTGTCAAAGCAATCGACTCTGCAATGGTTGACGATATCTACACCAAGATGCAGTTCCTCGTAGAGGAGCCAAAGGTTACCATCAACCCAATCGGTGAGCAGGCTGTAGGTTCCAAGTTTGAGATCTCCGGTACTACCAACCTCATGTATGATGACAACGATCTCCTTGTTGAGGTAACTTCTTCCTCATTCAAGCCGACCGACAAGTCACAGAGTGGAGAGTTCAACGGTGCAACCGGAACTGTCAAGGTCCAGCAGGGCACTGACGGTCTGAACAAGTGGAGCTTTACCGTCGATGCAAGCACCTTCAAGCCGGATGAGTACATTGTCCGTGTCGCAGGTGTCACCACCGATGTAGTTGAGACCTCACTCTTCAACGTTGTTGAAGCTGGAGCAGCACCGGTCGCAGTAGCAGAACCGGTCGTTACAGAAGCACCCGTTGTAGAAGTCACAACTGAAGCAGCAGAAGCAAACGCAACTGCAGATGTTAACGCATCTGTAGAAGCACCTGTTGTTGAAGAACCAGTCAACAAGACTGCGTAAATAAATCAGGTTTAACATCTGATTTCCCTGGAATTCCAGGGTTTCTTTTTTATTTGATTATAATCTGATTCAGTTCCTTGTTTTGATCTTATCCCTTGTGCAGGAAGGTCATATAGGATTCAGACAAACATGTACGCATCATGGATTACCTGTTTGCTGAACGGATGAGCAAAACACCCCGTTCCTTTATACGTGAAATCCTGAAAGTCACTGAACATCCGGATATTATCTCTTTTGCCGGAGGACTTCCAAATCCATCAGTTTTTCCAGTAGAGGAGTTGGCACAGGTTTCAAAAGATGTTATCACAGATGAAGGTGCCGCCGCTCTTCAGTATGCAACCACTGAAGGTTATTACCCACTTCGTGAATGGGTTGCGAATCGTTACAATAGTCGGTATGGTCTGTCTGTAACCCCGGAAGAGATTCTTATTACTCATGGATCCCAACAATCCCTGGATCTTTGCGGGAAGGTTTTCATTGATAAAGGTACCCCGGTAGGAATAGAGGAACCCGGTTATCTTGGAGCTATACAGGCTTTTTCAATGTTCGAACCTCAATTTCATCCTATTAAACTCGAGTCTGATGGGCCTGTATTGAATGATATCCGAAGATGCATGGAAGTGGATTCCTGTAAGATTGTATATGGCGTACCAAATTCTCAAAATCCTTCCGGAATTACCTGGTCTGATAAAAAAAGGAAAGAAATTGCGAAAATCATCTCCGAACACGATCGGGTTTTTATTGAAGATGATGCATATGGAGAAATTCGTTTCAGGGACGAGTATTATCAACCGGTGAAAAAAAGTATTCCAGATCATGTAGTTATGAATGGTTCATTTTCCAAAATCATAACACCTGGAATGAGGATGGGATGGATATGTGCTCCAGAGAAAGTGATGACCCAATTGGTTACTGCAAAGCAGGCGACTGACCTACATTCAAGCATTCTTGCGCAGCGGATAATCTATCGGTACCTTTCAGAGTACCCGATTGATTCATATATTAAAAAAATTACTGACACATACCGGTCACAGTGTGATTGTATGGTCAAGGCAATCCGTCAGGAATTTCCTGATTCTATATCCTACACTGTGCCTGACGGGGGGATGTTTTTATGGATTACACTCCCTGAAGGCTACAATTCTCTTGACATCTTTAACAAAGCTCTCGAAGAAAAAGTTGCAGTACTCCCTGGTATTCCTTTCTACACTGATGGAGGAGGTATCAACACCCTGCGGCTTAATTTTACCAATTCTTCATGCGATCAGATAGAAGAAGGGGTCCGGAGGTTATCACGGGTATTATCATAAACCCCCACATTTTTTATGGAAGCGTAAATCTCCATCCACAATGATATGATCCGGAAGATGGATCAGGGGGGCATGAGATACATTCGGTTTGTATCCGGTTGTCAATTCTTTTTGCAAATGTGACATAATCAATAATCCCGATCTCCTTGCAAGGAAAAAGAGGAAGTTCTTTTCTGTCTCGTGCTGCCTGTGTCCGGCATGTTATGGTATAGTATTCTAATATTCCCTCACGCGGCTTTTGTATTTCATATGAATTCAGAAGGGAGAAAAGCCGGTTATGAAGAGCGATTTCCAGTGCCTCAAGTCCGCCATTTTCAGGCAGGTTCAGACGTTTCATAATTCGATCTGCTTCTATCCTTGAAAATTCCTTCCACACAGCAGCGTCACAAGCAATAGCAGTCTCAAGCCCATATCGTTCTTCAATAGCTAAAAACCATAGGCCGTCAATTGCAAGCCAGTTTTTTGCTGCATCTATCAACTCCTGCCCTTTGTCAACATTTTGATTCATACGATAAGCCTCCGTTCAAATAACCTGATTGCTAGAAATGAAAAGACAATTATTCCAACACCTATCCATAAAAGGTTAATAAGCCAGAGTGGATTAGCAGTTTCGGTTAAAAGACCCCGAATCAGGCTGACCACATGAGTAAGCGGAAGGAACAGGAGGGCAAAAATCTGGACCGCTTCTGGAAGCAGGTGTAATGGAAAGAATGTTCCTGAAAAAAGAAACATAGGAGCAATAAACAGGGTTGCCGGGTAGGATATTGTATCAATTGAGGGGGATATTGATGAAAAACACGCTGCGATACCAGAAAATAAAATCCCTGCTAGAAATGACAGGGGGAGAGCAAGGATAATACCAATCGGAGATGCAAGACCGAGAATGAGTAAAATTATGCTAATAGATAATGCAGAGATGAGCCCTCTTGTCGCTCCCCATAAAATTTCCCCAAGAATTACTTCTTTGAGTGTTACTGGTGTTGCAAGAATTGCATCAAATGTTTTTTGGTAGTACATCCGGACATAGGTTCCATACGCACATTCAAAGAAAGAGGCATTCATTACCGAAGCAGCAAGGATTGCCGGTGCTATAAACCTGACATATGGCATACCGTCAATGTCTGTAATATATGCTCCGATTCCAAATCCTATTGCGCCTAGATACAAAAGTGGCTCAATAAACGGAGGGACAAGGTTCACTCGAATATTTTTTCGAAACACGAGTGCATTTCGCATCCATACCCGGTATGCTCCGATAATGGTGATCCAAGGGGACTTCATGCAGTTTTTCATTCGCGGAGCCTCCGTCCGGTAAGAAGGAGGAAAACGTCTTCAAGGGTTCCTGGTCTGGTGATCACCCGTATTCCTTGAACTGAGTCTAATAATGCGTCAGAAATTCTTCTCGGATTTTGAGTTTTAATCTGAATTGTCTCGCCTCCTGTCTCATACGAGATACCGAGGCTGGTGAGGTATGAAACTACTTCCGGAATGTTATCTGTTTCAACAATGTCCATGCCAATGTACTGTTTTACTAGTTCTTCCGGAGATCCCTCTGTCAGAATTTTCCCTTGATCCATGATAACAAGGCGGTCACAGAGCCTTGCTGCTTCCTCGAGATAATGAGTAGTAAGAACAATGGTATGTCCATCAGCACGTAGTTTATAGAGAATTTCCCACATGTGATGTCTTGCCTGGGGATCAAGACCTATTGTTGGCTCATCAAGGATGAGAAGATCCGGCTGATTCATGAGAGCCCGGGCAAGCAGAAGCCTTCTTTTCATTCCACCTGATAATTTTTCAATGATGGTATCTTTTTTCGTCTCAAGTTCAAAAAACCTCAGAAGTTCCATTGCCCTGGTCTCTGCTTCTCCTGGTGGAATATCAAAAAATCGGGCATAGACAACAAGATTATCACATACACTCAAATCAGGATCAAGATTTGTCTCCTGTGGGACTACTCCGATCCGCCTCCGAATATTCCTGCCAGAAAGGTCCGGGTCCATCCCAAATATCTGTAAATTGCCTCCTGTACGAGGTGACACACACTGAACCATCTTCATCGTGGTAGTTTTTCCTGCCCCGTTAGGTCCAAGAAAACCAAAGAGTTCCCCTTCTGAAACTGAAAAGGAGATTGAATCAACTGCAGTGAGTTCTTTATAGCGCTTTATGAGACCATCAGCAAAAATTACAGTAGATGTCATGTGATGTAAATTGTTTTACAAGGTCATTACAAACCATCCAATCAGAAATCCCAGGATAGCTCCACCATTTAATGGAGGAAGACCAGCCTGTGGTTTTCCTGTTTTTACGGCAAAGAGAAGGACACATAGGCCGGCAAGAGATCCCAGAAGTGCACCGATTGCCGAGTTGCTTAAAATACCAATTCCTCCTCCAGGAACAAAAACTGCTGCAGAAGTAACCAGAATGGACGGCATGATAAGATCACCAAGCCCCATAAGATATGCAGCCCGCTCATGTTTTGACTGTGGATCTGAAGAATTATCCGGATCGATCGATCCCCCTACCCCGTCTCTGATAAAGGAATACCCCTCCTTTTTTGGAACAACCACCATAATGGGCATCCTGCCTTCAATCACTCCATTTGCAAGGGTGAGCATGTGTTTTGTCTTATACACTGATATCGCATCATACAAAGCAAGTAAAATCAGTAAAAGAATGACAGGCACTGGCTCTAAAGATATACCAAACATGGATGCAATTCCTGCTGCGAGAAGTACACCTAAAATATCGACGACATACCATTCTGGAAACTTCCATAAAAGGAGAGTTGCAAGAGCTGCTCCTATTATCCCAAATATGAGGGCATAATCCAGGTTGGTAATGAGCCCAAGGAGTCCAGAGAAGACGTAGATATATGCGATGAAGAGCGATAACCGAATTACCCAGTCAATAATCCGCTTAAATTTGTATTTGATTAGAATAAGGAGAAACGCTGTGAACACAAGTAACATTCCGATAAACCATATCGGATTAGATAATGACTGGGGGTCTTCAAAAACAGCATATCCTGATGCAGTCATCGGAACAGCGAGGAGCACAGATCCAACTCCAACTGCAAGGAGCATTACCGGCATAGCTAACAGGGCAAAAAATTCCCGGATTAGTTCCTTAGAAATCATGGTAACCAGTACTTACATCATGGGAGAATCACCTATCTGAATATATGGATGATCGGATCCTTCTGGCTGGTATAATCCCGCTCCTGATGGTTGCGAGCGGGTGTATACTTATCGGATATTCATATTCGTTTCCATTAGAGGCAATTCTTGGACTACTTCTTCTGACTCTTCCCTTGATCTTTCTGATGTGGTATATTCTTATTAGAATTGAACATCTGACGTCAGGAGTAAAATTTCAAGGCAGATTATTACAACGGGCTATTGATGACCAGTCCGCTGATTCAAAAAGAAGATATGATGATACCATGCGAAAGATGCTGGATCTAAACACTGAACTTTCCAGAAGGATATACCGATAGGATACTATGGGTGTAGCTCTCAGGGACATTCTTGCTGATTACAAAATTCCAGTGACTGCAGAAGAACTTACAGGGGTGGCTGCGGTTGATGCGTTTAACGCGCTCTATCAATTCCTCTCAATTATCAGACAACCAGATGGAACCCCGTTGATGGATGATGAAGGCCGGGTTACTTCACATCTCTCCGGTATTTTTTTCCGGACAGCAAATCTCCTCCAACAAGGCATTCGTCCTGTTTTTGTTTTTGATGGTGCCCCACCTGAAATGAAAACCAGTACCATCCAGGAGAGAAGAAACATCCGGGAGGAGTCCAAGGAAAAATGGGAAAAAGCAAAACGCGAAGGAGATCTCTCTGGTGCCTTCAGATATGCCATGTCTTCCTCTGCTCTTGACAGTCATGTTATCTCCTCTGCCCGAACACTCATCGGACTGATGGGGCTGCCGGTTGTTGAAGCACCTTCAGAAGGTGAAGCCCAAGCGGCATACATGGCTCTGAAAGGCGATGTTGATTACGTGGTTTCCCAGGATTATGATACATTGCTCTTTGGAACACCGGTTCTCATCAGAAATCTGACAATTTCTGGTAAGCGTCGTATTCATGGAAGGCAGGTTACGATTCAACCAGAGCGGGTAAATCTTGTAGAGGTGCTCCAAAATCTTGATATCACCAGGGAACAGTTGATAGATATTGCAATTCTCACCGGAACTGACTTTAATCCGGGTATTCGTGGAATAGGGGCGAAAACCGGACTTAAAAAGGTAAAGTCCGGAGACTTTGATGCAATTATTCGAGACAAGCTTCCTGATTTTGATCCTGATCCGATCAGAGATTTCTTTAAGAATCCCCCGGTCACTGATTCATATAATACCCAGTCATCGCTGGTTGATAGAGATGGGCTATTATCATTTCTCTGTGAGGAGTATGGTTTTTCTCCTGATCGGGTAATCCCCGTCCTTGATAAAATTGCGAAAAAGGAAAAGCAAAAAACTCTTGAGAGCTGGTTTTAATCCTATTTTTCGGGCCTTATTTTTATACTATCATTACCAAACGGTACGTAATTACCTATAACGGATGGGAGTTTCTGGTAATATGCAGTATATTTCATCTTTTCAATATGTCATTTCTCTCTTTTTGGTAGTGCTAATGCTTGGGATATTCATACCCTCCCTTACAGGAGCGGATGAACTGGAAGAAAATATCACAAATAATACCAGCAATGTGTCTGCTGAATGGGTAGTTGATTTCACTGCATCCCCATTTGAAGGGTACCCTCCTCTTTGTGTGAAATTTTCTGTATCTGGTCCGAATGGTGAATATGTCTGGGATTTTGGTGACGGGACAACATCCAATGTTATGAATCCAGTTCATTGTTATAAACAGAAAGGATCATACTGGGTAAAACTCAGGTATTACTATGGCACTATTACTGGAGAAGTATCAAAACCAGATTGTGTGAAAGTCAATGATCCTGATCTATATGTTGATTATTCAGCTGATCCAACGAGTGGTCCTGCTCCACTTACCACAAAGTTCACCGTTTTTGGGAATCCAACAAATATAATCTGGCATTTCGGGGATGGAAGTGAAGACACCACTGAATTAAATCCAAGACACCAGTTTCAGGAACCTGGCAATTATAGTCCGTCACTCACCTACTGTCTGGCAGGGTCATGTGAAAAAATCTCAAAATTTCATTATATCGAGGTAGGTCCGGGCAGTGCGGTTGATTTTCTTGCTGAACGACAAAATGGGACAGCGCCGGTCTGTACACGATTTGTTGTCCAGGGAGATGTTGAAACCTGTAAGTGGGATTTTGGAGATGGCGCGATTTCATATGACAAAAGTCCTGTTCATTGTTACCCGGACCCCGGTCTCTATACAGTCTCTTTAACTTACACAATAGATGGTGCTCCGTATACCATAACAAAAAAAGGGTACCTTCGATATGTCTCACAACTTGCACCTGATTTCACAATGTCACCAGTTGAGGGAATCGCGCCACTTTGTGTCAGATATTCTATAGAAAATCCAACTCAGTCCTGGGAATTTCATTTTGGAGACAACAGCACAGCAACAGGTGCACAGGCTACTCATTGTTATGGCACAAGTGGCACATTTTTTCCATATTTGACATATTGTTCAAATAACCTCTGTGATAAAGTTGAAAGTAAGGAACCTGTCATCGTTCATCAGCCACGAATCATTTTATCACAGGGCAACACTCCGAATGAGTATAAATTTAGTACAGACGCCACGGAAGGACTGAAATATATCTGGAATTTTGGTGATGGGACGGGAGCAGAAGGAGCAGTTGCAACCCACCGGTTTGAGATTGCAGGTACTTATAAAATATCATTGGTTGTGAATGGTATCTGTGGTTGTAATGCAATAAATACGAAGGAACTGAAGATAAAACCAAAAGAGAAATTAGATTTTACTGCTACGCCGGTCTCTGGATGTGCTCCGCACTGTGTCCAGTTTAATGAGATATCCCCAGAGATCCCTCTCTCGAGGCTGTGGGTTTTTGGCGATGGAGATACCAGTGCGGATAAGAATCCATTCCATTGTTTCCAGTTTCCAGGCCCATATACCGTACGTCTTACTGATACTTTCCCAAATGAAACACAAGAAGAGGTTAAGCAGGATTTCATAACTGTTCATGCAGTCCCAAAACCTTCTTTTACAATGTTTCCTCCTCAAGGAGACGCTCCCCTTACGGTCAAATTTTCTGATACCACAATCGATTATACCGAAAAAAGGTACTGGAATTTTGGAGATGGTTCATCAGGCACCGGAAAATCAGTCGAACACCGCTTTGATGAACCAGGAGAGTATAATGTTACCCTCACTGTCTGGGGAGCAGGTGACTGCTTTGGGACAAAATCACAGACTGTTCACGTTCTTAAAAAAGAGGATTCTCTCTATGATTTCTCCGGTCTTCCAAGACGAGGTCTGGCTCCAATCTGTACCTCTTATAAAGTGACCGGTCTTATTCAGCAGTCAGAACTTGAATTTGGTGACGGACAGAAGACAACTGAACGAAATCCATTCCATTGTTATGATACACCTGGCATATATTCTCCTGTACTACATGCCTGTGACTCACTATCAGGGTGCGAAGAGATAAAAAAACCTGCATATGTTGTTGCAGTACCGCCTTTATATTTGAATCTCAGCCTTATGCGGGGATGGAACCTGGTGTCAGTTCCGGTATCTCTTGAACCAGGTTCAGACACCATGGAGATACTTTCCAGTGTGGATACTGCAGGCCATTCAATATTTTCCTGGAATAGTTCATCAGGCTCATGGAAACGAGTATCTTCTTCAGATCAGATATCTCCGTTGTCTGCTTTCTTTATTTATTCTCCGGACACTCATCAGATTCCTATCATGATGTCCAGTGAAGGTCCTCAGTATAATCTGACTCAGATCCTTACAACCGGATGGAACCTGGTCAGTTTTGCTGATATAATGATGGTATCCGCCGATGAAGCATTTCGTTCAGTAGAAGAATTCTGGAGTTATATTATCGGATTTGATTCTGAAAAACAGAGATATTCTGCACCGGTTACAAATGGAATAGATAGTGCAGTGATATCATTGGATCCGCGACAGGGGTACTGGATTTATATGAATGAGACTGCACAGATGGTTGGGAAACAATTATAATTGTTTCCACACGTGCATAAACCGCTGGGCTGCAGTAATATGCCCGAATATTCCGAATATGAGTAAAACCCAGGCAAAGAGAGAGAGCCCGATTATAAGGATGGATGAAATGAGCGAAGCTACCCCTGCACCGATGAGCAGGATGAGCCGATCAGCACGACCCAGAAAACCTCCATAAAATCTTCCTATTCCAACTGCCTGTGCCTGTGTCCCAAGATATGATGCCATCAGAACGCCGGTCAGACCAAAAACGCCTATTTGCCAGGGACAGAGAGGGCCTGCAAATATTCCACATATCATGAATATGTCGGCGTACCTGTCAACAGTATGATCAAGAAAGTCTCCCCTCAGACTTTGAAGATTCATGGCTCGAGCAATGGAGCCGTCAAGTGCATCAAATATTGCGTTCAGGAGAATACAAACCGTTCCAATCCAGATTTCATAAAAATAAAATCCAATTCCTGCTCCTGCTGCAGCAACTAAAGAAAGAATTGTGCAACTGTCCGGGGTGATACCCAGCCTGACACAGGCAGCAACAACCGGATCAATGATTGGTTTAACGTGGTCCCGATATGAATCAAGCGTCATATCATATCTCCGCATTCATACAGCCAGTCAACAGTGCTAAGGGTGGGCACAGCTGTTCCTTTGATGACTTCATTAACATAATCGGCACACTCAGAGATACTGTGCTTTGTTGTATCAATCTCGTAGATATTCTCTTCCCCATGAATCTCAACTGCTTCTACCAGAATCACATCCAATAGTTCTGCTTCCATATTCTCCTGAATTTTTTCTTCTGTATATCCTCGTGCGGAAAGTCTGTCCTTTAAGATATCGGGTCTGCATCTCAGGATAACTATCCGGTCAGCTGGAAGAAGATGAGTCAGATGGCCCTCAACAACTCCTTCAATTGGTATGAACTCTGAAACCCAGCGTTCATCATCAATAATATCAGTATCTCGTTCCGGGTCAGTGCCCAGACGATATGGTCCGACGGTATCTGACGCATAGGTGACCGGAATCCCTCTCTTTAAAAGTTCCTGTGCAATTGATGTCTTTCCTGATCCGGGTGTTCCGGTAAGAGCGATCATCATATTTTTCTAAATACCTCAAGGAATCGGATATTTTCCCATTCTTCTCCGACACATACCCTGATATAATGATCTGCAAGTCCAGGAAAACTCCGGCATGATCTGACCAGAACACCATTCTGCGCAAAGAAATTTGTAGCCTGGTCCCCAGTGAGCGGAGCAACATCAATCATCACAAAATTTGCTCCACTCGTGAAAACAGGTTTTCTTTTCTCATGAGTAAATGCATCCCGCCACTTTTTCACATAGGAAATGGTCCGTTCAATGTATTCATGGTCCTGAAGTGCACCCACAGCTGCAGCTGCTGATATGGTATTCAGAGTAAAGGGTGTTGCAGCCTTCTCATACATTAGTTTGAACCAGTCAGGTACAAATGCATAACCAACCCTGCACCCGGCAAGCCCGAAGACCTTGGACATGGTTCTTCCGATGATCAGGTTCTTGTACCGGTTCATGAGCTGACGGTAATCTTCTGATGAAAATTCCACATATGCATTATCCAGAAATAATATCCCCTGAATGTTCTGAAGGATCTCCTCGATGTCTGAAAGAGGTGTTACTGTTCCAGACGGATTGTTTGGGGTACAGAGGAAAGAAATTTTTGCATTTCTGGCAGATGAGATGAACGAAGGGATGTCTATTGAAAAATCAGCATTCCTCAAAACGTTACTGATTACTCCTCCCTGGGCAGCTGCTGCTAGACCATAAAATGAAAAGGTTGGAGTTGAGATAGTAACTTGATCACCAGGATTAATAAGAACCCGAATACAGGTCTCAATCACACCATCCATTCCCACACCAGTCACAAATGAGTAATCCCCATGATACTCCTGTAATGCACTGATAAGGGCTGTATAGGTGGTATCAGGGTACCGGTGCATGGACACTAGTGCTTTCTGGGCCTCTTGTAATGCTTGAGGAGAAGGCCCAAAGGGATTTTCATTACTTGCTAGCCTGGCTACTTCGGTAAATCCAAATTCCTCTGCTATCGCCTCAGGCCTTTTTGCAAATACATAGGAGGTGCCCTGCCGGTAGAGTTCACGGACCAGATCAACAGATCGATTTGATGGCTGCATCAATGACTCCGCATCCCCTGTCAATCTCCTCATTACTGATTACGAGAGGTGGCACAAGCCGGAGATTACCATGAGCGGCACAGTTCACGAGGACCCCCTTATCCCTGCATTCCTGCTGGACCTTCGGACACGAATCTCCAATAGTTACACCAGCCATAAGACCAATTATACGGGTTTCATGTGCAGAAAGGGCCTTTTTCATGTGCTCACTTTTTTGCATGACTGAAGGAAGCACCTCTTCAATCACATCAAGGGTTGCGAGTGCGGCAGCACAGGCTATTGGGCCACCGGCGAAGGTGCTTCCGTGTTCTGACTTAGAAAATTCAAGTCCGTCACGGGCAACAATTGCTCCCATCGGAAATCCACTTGCGATTCCTTTTGCAAGGGTGACGATGTCAGGCATGATCCGTTCATGTTGGTATGCGAACCATTTTCCTGTCCGTCCGACTCCGGTCTGAACTTCGTCAAGAATAAGGAGGACGTCTTTTTCATCACAGATCTCCCGAACTTCCCGAAGATATCCCTCAGGAGGTATGATTACTCCTGCTTCTCCCTGAACCGGTTCAACGATAACTCCGGCAGTATCCTTGGTGATAGTTGTACGGATGACCTCTGCATCCCCATATGGTACAAAGGTACAGCGAGGGTTTAAGGGAAGGAATGGCTCTCTAATGGCTGGTTTATGTGTACAGGCCAGAGATGCCATGGTACGTCCATGGAATCCGTCCTCACAGGCGATAAATTCCGTTTTACCAGTCCGAACCCGTGCTAGTTTAATTGCTGCTTCATTTGCCTCTGCTCCGGAGTTTGAAAAGAATGCTTTCGAAAGTCCGGAGTATTCGACCAGCCGCTTTGCAAGGGATCCCTGGTGGGGAACATAGTATAGATTTGAACAGTGGATGAGTTCGGCAGCTTGATCCTGAATAGCTTTTACAACTTTCGGATGACAATGTCCGGTACTGCAGACAGCAATTCCAGCAACGAAATCCAGGTAACTTTTTCCATCTGCATCAGTTACTGTTGAGCCTGATCCCTTGACCAGCATCATATCCCGACTGAATGCAGGCATATAGTATGATGATTCCAGTTCACGATAATTATCTTCGAATTTCACAATATCAACTCATTTTTTATTCGTATTCGATAGTTGCAGGGGGCTTGGGGGTGACGTCATACACAACCCGTGCAACACTTGGAATGGTGGAGGTTATCCGTGACTCAATCTCCTGAAGATCTTTAAATGCAACCTCAATCGGGTCAGCAGTCATCCCGTCACGGGAATTTACTGCCCGGACAGCCACTATCCACCCATGAAGCCGGTTGTCTCCCTTGACTCCGGTTCCAAGACCCACAAGAGCACCAAGACACTGCCATGGGCGGTATCTTTCAACCAGCACATCTTCTATGATTGCGTTTGCCTCTCTGACGACCTCAATAGCTTCACGGGTTACCTTGCCGACAACCCGGACTGAAAGCCCTGGACCAGGGAATGGCATCCGGTGGGCGATCTCCTTTGGAAGTCCAAGAGCCTCTGCAACCTCTCTGACCTCGTCTTTGTAAAGTTCCCGGAGTGGTTCGATAACTCCGGTAAATTCCATTGTCAGTGGAAGACCACCGACATTGTGATGGCTCTTAATGCCGCCCTCACTTTCAATACAGTCCGGATATATTGTTCCCTGAAGGAGGAATTTTGCTTTGGTTGCCAGTGCCTCCCGTTCAAACACACGAATAAATCGTTCTCCGACAATTTTTCGTTTCTTTTCTGGATCGCTCTCTCCTTCAAGGGCATCAAGAAATTCTTCTGAAGCATCAACGACCTTTAGTCCCAGATGTCCGAATATCTCCGATATACGTTTGGTCTCTCCTTTTCTCATCAAGCCGGTATCGACATAAATGGGTATAAGCCGGTCACCGATCGCACGGGAGGCTAGTTCTGCACATACTGAACTGTCAACACCCCCGGATAATGCGATAACTACCTTTTCCCCGTTTGATTCAGTTTGAATTTTCTTAATTGCTTCTGCGATAAATTTCTTTGTGTTTACCATTATTCTCCCTTCCCCCTGTTTTTCAGACATGCCTCAACAAAACCCAGAAATGGTGGTGATGGCCGGGTCGGCCGGGATCTGAATTCCGGATGGAATTGTGTTGCAAAGAAGAACGGGTGGTCTTCTATCTCTGCAATCTCCATTCTGTTCTTATTTGTTCCGGAAAATACAAGGCCTGCATCCTCAAGCTGACTGATATAAACCGGATCGACTTCGTATCGGTGTCTGTGTCGCTCAATTATCTCAGACTGCTTGTACAGCTTGTGTGCGAGTGTTCCTGATTTAATATTCACCGGACAGTCCCCGAGCCGCATGGTTCCTCCAAGATTCTCTACTCCCTCCTGTTCAGGCAGGATGGTAATTACAGCAGTTCCATCACCACATTCACTGCTGCATGCATCAGCAATCCCCAGGACATTTCTTGTATATTCAACGACTGATAGCTGAAAACCTAGACAAAGCCCTAGTAGAGGTTTCTTTTCTTCACGACAAAGCCTGATGGCACTTATTTTTCCTTCTATTCCCCGTATGCCAAATCCACCTGGAATAAGGACACCATCACATTCCCGGAGATCAGATGGCTCAACCCGTTCTGCATCAAGCCACCGGATGGTTACTTCGGTTGAGAGTTTTCTCCCTGCATGTTTGAGCGCTTCCTTAATGGAGAGATAGACATCTTCTTTTCCATATTTACTCACAATGCCAATAGTAATCCGGTTCGTATACTCCCTGGTAACCACATGATACCATTCACGATCAGCTCCGTCTTTTCCCAGCTGAAGAAGCTGGCAGAGAACATCTGCCATGCCCTCTTTCTCCAGTTCCATGGGAACCTGGTAAATATCAGGAACTGTTGCGGCACTGATGACACCGTTCTGGGGTATATCACAGAGTGATGAAAGTTTTTTCCTTGTATGTGAGTTTAATGGTCTTTCACTTCTACCGACAATTATGTCTGTGAATATTCCCAATTCACGAAGTGCTTTTACTGAATGCTGGGTTGGTTTTGTTTTGAGATCCCCCATGGAGTCAGATGGCATCAGGGTTACATGAACCAGTGCACGATCCGAAATGGCAAGTTCACTTCTCATCTGCCTGACTGCCTCAAGGAATGGCATGCTCTCTATGTCACCGACTGTCCCGCCAACCTCAACGATACAGATATCTGCAGGTTTTCCGTCAAAAACCGGCTCTTCTGCTGCTGATCTGATGCAATCCTTAATCTGGTCGGTTATATGCGGAATTATCTGAACCGTCTGACCAAGGTAGTCTCCCCTCCGCTCTTTGTCGATGACAAGCCGGTATACCTTACCTGTTGTGATATTGTGGGAGGAGTTGAGTTCGATATCAAGGAACCGTTCATAGTTCCCGAGGTCCAGGTCAACTTCCCCGCCGTCATGAAGAACAAATACTTCTCCATGTTGGGCCGGGTTCATTGTTCCCGCATCTATGTTGAGATATGGATCAATCTTTACTGCGGTAACCTGGTATCCCCGGTTTTTCAAAAGTCGTCCGATGGATGCTGCGGTAATCCCTTTTCCAAGCCCGCTCATGACACCCCCGGTGATAAATATATACTTCACGTGACTCCTCCAAAAACCTACAGAAAGGTTAACCCTCTTCCCTCTTTATCCTGTGCCGGCTTTTGATCGTACCAGAAAGGAAGCCGTGCACCTGGCGAGCAAATTACCATCCTTCGCATCTGATATGGTTGCTTCAGCATAGATCATCTGTCTTCCTTTTCTGATGACTTCACCATCAGCATGGATTGATCCCTTCTGAATCCCTCTGATGAAATTGGTGGTACATGAAACGGTAGCGATGGTATCACCTTCTGTAAGAAGCGTGTATATGGCAAGAGCAATCGCCTCATCACCCAGAGCAGTATACATACCACCCTGAAGCCATCCCTCTCCATTTTTCATATCTTCCCTGACATCCATGACAAGCCGGGCCTTTCCCTCACTGAAATAAACCGGTCTGATACCCATCAGGCAGAAGAATGGATTTGCATCCTGGCCTTTTGCGGTGATTTCATCAAGGTAGTTCATTCATAATTGTTTCATATTGTATGAGGAAGAGTTTGCCGATTGAAATGGGGAATGCATATGAGTATTTCAGATAAACCACATATGGCAATAAAATAATCCGTTTTCCGAAGCATGATACAACCATCTGTCAGTATTGTAATACCCGCTTATAACGAATCGACCCGTCTTGCACCACTCCTTCTTGGAATAACTGATCCAGGTATTGAATTCATTTTTGTGTGCGATGGAACAGATAATACTGCAGATATTATCCGTGATTATAGCCAGAACCATCCGGAGCTCAATATTGTATGCTTGTCTTTTCCTCATCGGCTTGGGAAAGGAGGAGGGGTATATGCCGGTTTTCGAAGAGCCTCAGCCCCTCTTGTCGGTTTTATGGATGCAGATAACTCAACTCCGGTCTCTGAGCTCATCCGGTTACATGTTCTCATTGTTGATTATGATGGAATAATCGGCTCAAGGCATCTTCCGGGTCAGGTTTTACAAAGAAAACAGCCACTTACCAGACGAATCCAGAGTCGATTATTCAATGGAATCATCCGACTGATGTTTGGTCTGCCTTACTATGATACCCAGTGTGGAGCGAAAATCTTTAAGAAAGATGTAATAGATGGAGTCCTCCCCTATCTTCATTCAAAAGGATTTGAATTTGATGTAGAACTGCTCTGGCAATTGAAAAAAAGGGGATATTCAATTATTGAAGTTCCTGTAATCTGGAACGATACAGAGGATTCACGGCTTCGTATGGCTGATACGATATCCATGCTCATAACCCTGTTCCGGATCCGGACAAATACTCTGTCGTATGATAAATGAGAACGCTCAAAAGGATGCATTTGGCTTATTTGAAAAAGGACGTTACGCTGAGTGTCTGAATATCATTCATGCAATAGGCACATTTCAGCGGGACGGACCTCTTCGCATTCTTGAGGCAGTGTGCCTTTTTGAAACCGGTCTTTATGAAGAGGCTGAACGGTGTCTTCGTGACCTGCGTATTTGTGTTCCGGATTTATCTGAAGTCTGTTTGTATCTGGGCAGAATTCTTCAGGTCAGGGGTGATGATGAGGCTCGTTATGCATATTCAGAAGCTGTACGTTTAGATCCGGACAATCCGGAAGGTCTTCGTTGGTATGCAAAGTATGTAATGGATCAGAATGACTATCCTGCAGCAGTCCCTGTTCTGACGAGGCTTTACACCATATCAGATGAAATACAGGATTTGTCACGGCTTATGCATGCTTTTCGAAAAAATAAAAAACCTGAATATGCAGTGCAGGCCTATCTTGGAAATGGAAGTCCATCCTGCTGTAGGATAGAATACCTTTCTGCCTTAGTAGAAGCTGGTAGGAACTCTGAAATTTTATCAGAGATAAAAAATCCTGCTGACTGTCCGGATGAAGAGTTTACTATTCTCATCACATCTCTTGAGCAGGAATCACCTGAAAAATCAGACGCATGTATACTTCCCCATATTATATCTGGGTGCAGTAAAGCAGCGATTTCTGCATACATCCGGCTTCTTATTGTACAAAACCGGTTGAAAGAAGCTGTGGGTGTATGGTCAACCTATCTCCAGAACAATCCTGATCCAGACTATCAGGTTCTCATTGTTCCAGCTCTTGCAGGACTTGGAGATATGACAAAAGCTGGAGAATTGCTTGAAAATGTCTTATACCCTGATCCTCCTCCTGCAGATACCGATAAAATCCTTTCATGGCTTAACCTGTATCGGGATATAATTCTGGAAGAAGGCAGAGACACACAGGCTCTGATTCATAAGGCAGGATCAGTTCTTCATCCGGCATATCTTGCCTGTGCCGGATTATGGTCCGAAGATGAAGGAAATTATGAATCTGCCCGGATGTATTTTCAAAAAGCATTTCGTTCAGATATTGTTCGTGGAGGGTTATGGTATGCATCTCACCTTGAACGAAATTCTGACTCGCGTGAATGGGAGAAGACAATAACCTATATCCTGAAAAATACCAGTAAAATCAGGGATATCGAGTTAGTTACTGATACCTTGTTTCCAAAGATAACTCGTAATCTCTCTCTTCTCAGGTTTTTCCATGGAAAACTGGAAAATCTTCTGGTCCTGTTAACAAGTAAAGGGAAAAGTAATTATTGTAATATTGCAGGGATTCTTGCCTCTGAAGAACTGTCTGCCGGCCGGTACAGTCAAGGCATGAATCTTTGTCTGAATGCCCTGGCAGAGGTTCCTACTCATGACATTCGAACGGCTGAATACTTGTTTTCCATTCTAATGGCCTGTAAAAAACCCGGACTTCCCATGGATTATTCCAGAAGAGATAATACTGAGAAGAGTAAAACGACAGATAAAGGCCCACTTATAAGTGATCTTACTCCTGTTGAAGAAGCTGCTTATCATTATATCCGCAGGCATCGGGTTTGTTCTGAACTCGATCTTCGTCCGATATGTGGGACTCGACGGATTGCCGGTCTGATGAATCGGCTGATTCGAAAAATTTCTGCAGAGGGATGGCAGATAATCATGAAGGATGGAATGAGCGAATCTGGTGAGGTGTATCGGTATGCTGGCCCCTGAACCTATTGAGCCTGTTGTTCTGGAGAGTATTGGGATTATGAATGCTCTTCGTCGGGGCACTGTCCCAGCAACAGGTCTCTCACGGTTTTCTGTCGGTCTTGAATCTGAGGAGCAGGCAATACGGGATCAACTCAGACTTGTTGCACGTTCGGGCGCTGATATGAAAGCAGTACGGGGTGAATATGGTTCTGGAAAAACCTTCCTTATCTCCCGTGCTCTTGAGATAGCAAGAGAAGAAGGATTTGTTACTGCCCGGACCACGATATCTCCGACCACTCCTCTGTATAAATTAAGCACTATTTATAGCAGAACGGCCGGATCACTTGTCGCTGGAGGGGAAGAAAACGCACTTCGCTCTCTGATTGATGGGTGGCTCTATGGAATTGAGGAACGGGTTACAAATCGGGCAGGTACTCCCGGAGATGATCCAGAAATTCAGAAAAATCTCATTTATTCAGAGATAGAAAAAGCCCTATCTGACATAAGTGAACTCCATGTTGCACTTGCAGCGGTCATCAGGACATATTATCTTGCAGTGGAACAGGGTGATTTTAAAACGGCCCAGGCAGCAGTAGGGTGGCTAGCTGGTGAACCACAGATCGGAAGAGCAATAAAACAACAGGCAGGGATCAAAGGTGAAGTGGATGAGTCCTCGGTCATTTCGTTTATGCAGGCACTTGCCAGAATTGCACGTGGTGCCGGATATCAGGGATGTGCCCTGGCCCTCGATGAACTTGAGATCACGCAAAGTCTTCCCCGGAATCTTCGTGAGAGAGGGTATCGCAATCTTGTTCAGATAATTGATGCACTTGACGGAGGTCAGCTTCCTCACTGGTTCATCATTATTGCAGGGACTCCCTTGTTGTATGATGGTACCAGAGGTATGAAGTCAGTAGCCCCTCTCTATGAGCGTATTGGTCAGGTTCCGGAGCATGGGGGATTTCCAAATCCCAGACAGACCCAGATTGTGCTACAACCGTTTGATGCAAGGAAACTTGAAGAAGTCGCACTCAGGGTTATCAGTGTATATGTGGCTGCATATGGAGAGGTAGATAGAACTCGTATTTCACACCGGTTTATCAGGACCATGGTGGATAGAGTCTGTAGTCATTTTGGGGGAAGAATAGATGTGATGCCACGGATCTTTCTTCGCGAATTCGTGGATATCCTGGACAAATGTGATCTATACCCTGACTTTGATCCGATGAGTGGGTATGATATTCAACCTGAGTCACTTGAACCAGTTTTGACTGAAGAAGAAAAAGCGGTATTGAGGATCAGTTGGTAGGTTATGTCCGCCTGATCCGGACTGAGTCCGCATGGGATCGTAAACCCTCTGCATCTGCAATTGTTTCGACGATATCACCAATCATCTCAAGACCTTCTCTGTCGATCATCTGGATGGTAGATGTTTTGGTAAAGTGAGCGACATTAAGACCTGAGTAATATCTGGCGTTTCCTGCGGTGGGGAGGACGTGGTTTGTTCCTGATGCATAATCACCGCATGCGACCGCTGCATATGGGCCAATGAAGATGGAACCAGCGTTTTTAATTTTTCCAAGGATGGAGAGTGAGTCCTGGACCTGAATGGCGAGATGTTCTGGAGCGATTCTGTTTACGGCATCTGCTGCTTCATCTATATCTTTCACGAGAAGGTATCCGGACCGCCTGAGTGATTGGGTGATAATCTCTTTTCTTTCAGCATCTGCAGTCAATTGTTCAATATATTTACCAACATCCCTGGCAACCTGTTCACTTGTTGTGATAAGTATTGATGCAGCAAGGGGATCGTGTTCTGACTGGGCAAGGATATCTGCGGCGATAAAATCTGATCGTGCATGGTCGTCGGCAATAATTGCAATTTCAGATGGTCCTGCAGGAAAGTCTATCTCTGCAGTATCACGGACCATCATCTTTGCAGCGGTCACGAACTGGTTACCTGGGCCTACAATTTTTTCAACAGGAGCAATACTCTCAGTACCATATGCCATCGCAGCTACTGCTTGTGCTCCTCCGGTCTGGTAAATTTCATCAACTCCGGCAATATCACAGGCAACGATGGTAAGTGGATTGACTGGAGGTGGTGTGCAGCAGACGACCGTTTCGACTCCGGCTACTTTTGCAGGAATGGCACACATCAAAGCAGTTGAGGGATAACTGGCTCTCCCCCCCGGGACATAAATCCCAATCCGTGAGAGCGGGGTTGTTTTCACTCCAAGTGTGACTCCTGGTTCAGTTTCCACCATCCAGAAATCATCACGTTTTTGCAGCTCGTGAAACCTGCTTATTCGTGCATATGCTTCTGATAATGCTTCAGCAATGTCAGGGGATACAGATTCATATGCTGCATCCCAGTCTCGCTCGCTGAGTCTGACTGCATCAGGCCGTATTTTGTCAAATTTTTCAGCATAATCCAGCAGCGCCGCATCTCCCCGGGATCTGACCTCGTTAATTATTGACTCGACAGCACCTTTTACCTCATCAAGGGTATTTTTTTGTCTGACAAGCCAGTCATCTAGCGTTACCGGACTCCAGTTCATGGATAATACATAGACGTCTGTTTCAAAAAAGTGGTATGGCCTGATCAGGAATACCGCAGTTCAACGTTCCATTATGATGTAACAATCCCGGTGTCCCATCTCCAGATGTAGAAATCAGGTGCAGGACGCGCAATTTTTCCTCGTAGGAGATCAGTGAGCATCTTATAGAGGTTCAGGTATAGCAAAAGAAGGTCTTCCTCTGTCTCATCAGTTTTGATCTTCAGACGGATGAGTCCTTTTACATACTCTTCCATCCCTTCACAGGCAGATATATCGGCCGGCATAATATCTGATGGGAGAACTGTCCTTACATTAAACACATCATCAACTGATACTGCCATCTCAGTCTCACTTACTGCTCCTTTGTGAATGATGAGTGTCCTGTGTTTTTTTGTGTCTGCACGGTCCATCCCCAAAAGAGGAGCGATATTAATGACCGGAATCATACCTTCTCCCCATTTAGCCATACCTTCGATATAAGGGGGAGCATCATAGACTGAAATAGTTGTCAATGGTCGGACAAACCTATCGACCATATCTCCGTCAATGAGGTAATGATCTTTTCCGAGCAAAATCTCTACAAGTGTCAGATGGTCCTGCATGGTTCCGGTCAGCTATGGTTATCTTATCTGTTCCCTGTATTCAAATTCTTCGATCAAAAGGCTGGCTATGATGCAAAATCCTATCCCCTATCCTGTTCATAGATACATATAGAGGCAGGCCGGTCGTTATAACAGGTTCTGGTTGGGGTTTTATTTGGATGACAACTGATAAGGGAATTCTTCACCGGTTATTACTATTTGCACTTGGTGACGGACTATATGGGGCACAGGTCTCCTATATCCGGGAGATTGTGCCGGATCAGGAGAAAATTCCACTCCCTGGTGCACCGGACTTCATTCCAGGAATAATTCATATCCGTTCTGAAGTGGTAAAAGTCATTGATATCAGAAGAATCATACCCCTGGGGAAAGATCGTCTGAAAAAAAAGATCATTGTTTTTGTCCCTGAGGATACCAACGCAACCAGGTTTGGTATCCTTGTAGACGATGTGTTTGGAATTATGGAAGTTCCAGATAACGTGGTATCTCATCTAGATCGGTCTGACAGTAAAATCCAGAACAATTTCATGCTCGGATTTCTGAAAATATCTCTCGACACTTTTCTGCATCAGAATGGGAGACAATATGCAGCTGGTGGTGATGACGTTGTCTGGATTGATTTCGAAGACCTAATACGAACTATTATTGATGGAAATCAAGCCGAAACACTTGTGTTTCGGCTCACGGCACTATTCAACCCTGAATATTTGTTATCAGGGGAATGGAAGAAACATACTGGGAAAAAAAAGTAATATAAAAATCGCTATGAGATAACAATCTTTAGTTTTGAGTCCTTTCCTTTCAGGATTCCAATTTTTTTAAGGTCACTTAAGACTCCCTCTATATATCCGGGAGACAGATGAAGACCGATGTGAAGTTTTTCATCTTCGATTGGCAGGGTCCGGTGCATGAAATCTGTAATCAGTTCATCTTTAGAACGGTGTCCCTCATTTTGGATTATACTTAAGATTTCAGCCACAAGCACTTGTTTTACCTGAAGGTTGATGAAAAAGAGGTTGGTATTTTCATCATATTCTATCCTCTCAAAAAAGTCCTCAAGATCTGTTAGTTCTTCAAGGAATACAACATCCGGACCGGTCGTAACAATAAATGAAAATGTATCTTTTGCTTCAAGACTTCGGATAATATTCCATTTTTTCAGTGATTCCTCCCTCAACGGCGGGATATCATCTCCAAAAAATGACATAACCGCATCGTCAGGTGAGATAGTGTTAGACAGGATCATCCCTTGTTCATCCAGATCCAGGAGGTTATTGAGTTCCAGGATCCTGGTAAGTGTAGCCTCCTTTAAGAATGCGTTCATGCTCTCTTCTGTATCCGGAATGACACCATCATTGATGAGAACATCAAATACTTTTATGCCAATGTGATCACCAGGATTATGCTCTGAAAATGTTTTTTCCAGTAATTCACGATCTTCAGAAAGATCTGTTATGAGATCCTGGAAAACCTGAGTAATTTCATCACCATCTTCCTGGTTTTCTTCCTGTATCCAGGATATCTCTTCTTCCAGAACACCTTTTAATGCTGTATATGGTGCTTTGTAGATGACCCGGTTGTCCAGGTCAACTTTCGTCCTGATATGAACCGAAACATTCAATCCTTTAAAAATTCGTGCACATTCCTGTGCTTCTTCTTCGGATGAAAACCATATCTCTTCTTCAAGTACCATGACTAGCACATACCTCTACGTAATAATAGATATTCTAGCTGGTATCACAAATTAAAGCAAAATTTCCGAATCAACGAAGAAGAACCTCCGTTGGATTATGGTAGCGGAAAAAAGAAGTAATAGGGATGTTTTTTTCAGATAAATCCGCTTAGTGATCCAAACAGTATACCGAAGGCAATGAGTGCCACACCAGCAAAAATCACCGGGTTCCAACTGAGTATTTTGGCACCATCGAGCGGTCCGATTGGGAGTAGGTTAAATGCAGCGATCATAGCGTTGACTTTCACACCCACAAGCCCGATGATTGCGATAATTGCTGATCCGGTAGTCTGGCCAAGAAAAATCATCGCTGCAAAGGGAATTATCAGAATAAGATTGCTAACCGGCCCTGCGAGTGATATTTTACCATTTTCTTCCCGAGAAATATAGTTCCCATAAATCACGGTAGCTCCTGGTGCTGCAAAAACAATACCCGCAAGAGCTGCCATCGCGACAGCTACGACAAGCATCATACTGTTCATCTGGAATTCAGCCCAGTATCCATACTTCATCGCAGTAAATTTGTGTGCCATTTCATGGACAATAAATGCAATACCTGCCGTTACAAGTGAGATTATAAAAAACTGACCAATGATAACCGGATCTAATCGCTGCCCCCAGACCATTGCAAGGGTAAATGCAGCAGAAAGGGCAAGCCATGCGACGAGAAGGTCTCGTCTTTCATGAAGGGGTATTTTTTCCCATATATGCATGGCTTAGATATAGATCTCTATCATACAATGGTTTGACGGAAAGCTGGTTCATCAAAAAAATGATTTTGTTGGTAACACAATATCATTATAAATTGGTTACTTTTTAGACATTTTTGCATCCCATTGTAATAAAAAAATTGGATGACCCCTTTATTTCCACTCCAGAATATATGTGGTTCTGATTGATTTTCTGATGGGTAAGTTTATGAATGCATACATCAACTATCAGCAGAGGATAATCATGGCGACCTATAGTGTAGATGCTCAGGCAGCCGTAGAACAAGAAGGACCTGCAATTCAGGCCCCCGTACAGACATTATCACGGATCAGAACAAAAGGGGCAGGAACAGTACAGGTTGTTGAGTTCATCCTTGGAAATGAACTCTTTGCAATTGATCTTTTTGACACCAGGGAAGTAATAACCCAGACAGAAGTGACACCCCTCCCGAATACCCCTCCATACCTGAGGGGAATAATTGATCTTCGTGGTATGATCACCACAATAATTGATTTGAAAGACCTGATGCATATTACAACAGAAGCTTCAGGAAAGAAGAAGTCGCGAATAATTGTTCTTGATCGATCAATTACAGAGAAACCAATAGGGATTCTTGTTGATGATGTCTTTTCGGTTACAACGTATGGTCAGGAAGATATAGACAAAGAAAATACCTCATCACAAAAGACTCATCGTGACATTATTGGTGTTATCCGGAAAAAGACAAAATCTGTTGGTGAAAAAGATAAGAACGGATTGGTTGTCTGGCTTGATATCCGAACCATGATTGAAAAGATTGCCGCAGATCTATAATGGGATGGGTTTGAAGTGTTTGATAATAAGGGATTACTCTCGCTTTTAATAATCATATGAATAGAGGAATTAAATACAATATTCGGTGAAAATAATTTCTCACATCCCGGTTTTCCGGGGTTTTGCACGGCATTATTGGTTTGCATTCCTGAATGGCATATTCTTAAAGTATCTGCAATGTAACGCTCAATTGCCTCAGGATCCACTATGATATGGATGAACCATACATCATCGTTTGTTTCTTTTGGACAAGAGAATCATGAACATGAGCGGTTCATTTTATCTTACAATAGTAATTGTTACAGCTACATGATCGGGAACTGACAGGGTATTTATAGTGTGTGATTGGCGTCTTGGGGTTTAATATTCCCGATCTTGGCTCTCTCAGGATAGGGTACACATGTCAACAAAGGGAGAAATGAATCAGGACCGGATGTATACCACGCTTAATCCAATGATTGAAGCGATTTTTTGTAAAGCCACTGAATGCCAGATGAAAGGTGATTTTGCTGACGCTCTTTTGTTATACAAAGAAATTGTCGGGAAAGAACCGAATAATGTCCGTGCATTTCAGAGTATTGCTGACGTTCTGGATCATATGGGTAACCATGATGAAGCTCTTGTGTGGTATGACCGGGCACTCGAGTATGATCCGAACAATGCCGAAACCTGGTATAACAAAGGTATGACTCTTCGAAAGACAGGTTGTCAGGAAGAGGGACTTTCCTGCATCAGAAAAGGAATATCTCTTGCGATGAATGCTCCTTCTCCCCGGTTCAGAGTAGAATAATTTTGATCTTATCCTTTTTCTGTTTTAATTTTCACTCCATAACTCCTCTAAAGAAACAAATTAAAATGGTTAATTCCGAGATGCATCATTGCAAATTTGAAATGCAAATCATTATACTTCAAAGGTTGCAATAATTTATTTGCCTCCAGTTTCATGCCTGACAGGAACCAGATGTATTTATTCCATCAGGGGGCAATTGGCGATGGAATTTACGAAATGAAATGGGAAACTGACCCGTTTCGTTCCGATCAGGATTTATGATAATACGAGCTTCATCGCAATATGTGCCAAAGATAGCAGGATAATGGAATGGTCATTGAAAGAAAATTACGAAGGATATCTGAATTCTTATTTTGTTCTAACCACGCACGTCTTCCTAAAAGGTATCCAATCCTGACTGTTCAAAAAATGATACATGAGCAGAAATTTTCTTTTGGATCATTGATAATCGAGCATCAGTCTTTGGAAACTCGGGATATATAGGTCGATAGGGCTTTCCTATCACGGTATGTGCACCCGTGATAGCCCACAGCATCCATAAGAGGGAATTTATGAAGTATGTTCAGACGACCTGCCCGTACTGCGGAACCGGATGTTCATTTAATCTGGTCGTAGACAAAGGGATTGTAACCGGGGTTGCACCCTATCAGCGTTCTCCGGTGAATGAAGGAAAATTATGTCCGAAAGGGACCTATGCCCACCAGTTTATCAACAGCCCTGACCGATTGAAAAAACCACTCATCAAAAAAGATGGGAAATTTGTCGAGGCTTCCTGGGATGAAGCACTCAAACTTGTTGCTGAAAAGTTTAGGTCCTATAAACCAGACGAGTGTGCCTGTCTTGCCTCCGCCAGGGTATCAAATGAAGATAATTATGCAATGATGAAGTTTGCCCGTGGAGTGCTCAAAACAAAACACATCGATCACTGTGCCCGTCTGTGCCATGCATCCACGGTAGCAGGCCTTGCAAATATCTTCGGGTCCGGTGCAATGACAAACTCGATCGGTGATATCGCAGAATCCAAATGTGTGTTCATTATCGGTTCAAACACCTTTGAATGCCACCCGCTTATTGGTCGCCGGGTTATGCAGGCAAAGGCAAAGGGTGCAAAGTTCATCTATGCCGACCCCAGGTATACTCCGACCGGAAAACAGGCTGACCTGTACCTTCAGTTCAGGTCAGGTACCGATGTTGCCCTGATGAATGGGATGATGCAGGAGATCATCAGGAATGGCTGGGAAAACAAGGAGTTTATCCAAAACCGATGTAACGGGTTTGATGATCTGAAAAAAGAGGTCATGAAGGATGACTACAGCCTTGAGAATGTGTCAAAGATAACTGGTGTTCCAGCTGAAAAGATCAAGACTGCTGCAGAATGGTTTGCAAAATCCGGGGCGAGTGCAATTCTTTACTCTATGGGTATCACCCAGCACACCACCGGAGTTGACAATGTCAAGTCCTGTGGAAACCTGCAGATGCTGACCGGAAATCTCGGACGACCAGGAACCGGTGTGAATGCACTTCGTGGACAGAACAATGTACAGGGTGCCTGTGACATGGGATGTCTTCCGGTGGTCTACACGGCGTACCAGAAGGTTATCGATGAAGCAGCCCAGAAGAAGTTTGCAGATGCATGGAAGTTTCCTGATGGGATTGCAAAAGGTGAGAACGGATACGAAGTCACGACGTTGATGAATGTCCTGACAGAAAAGCCGGGAGAGATAAAGTGTCTCTATATCATGGGCGAAAATCCGATGATCTCAGATCCTGACCTGACTCATGTGGAGCATGCACTCAAAACTCTTGACTTCCTGGTTGTCCAGGATATCTTCCTGAATGAGACGACAGAGTTTGCAGATGTTGTTTTGCCGGCAGCCTGTTATGCAGAGAAGGATGGAACCCAGACTTCCACCGAACGCAGGGTTCAGATGTGGAGAAAAGCTCAGGATCCACCAGGAGAAGCAAAAGGTGACTGGGAGATCATCGCATCCATTGCTGCTAAGATGGGGTATGGTGCCCAGTTCCCCTGGAAAACTTCAGAAGATGTGTTCAAGGAGATGGCAACGCTTACTCCGTCCTATGGCGGGATGACCTATGAGCGTCTGAACCGGCCTGAAGCACTTCACTGGCCGTGCCCGGCCCAGGATCATCCGGGAACACCGATTCTCCATGGAGAGAAGTTCGGTATGCCTGATGGAAAGGGTCTCATGACTGGTATTCCGTTCAAATGGCCCCAGGAAGTTCCAGACAATGAATACCCGTTTGTGCTGACCACCGGACGTTCCATCTGGCAGTGGCATACCGGCACTATGACCCGCCGGTCTGCAAGTCTTGAGCGTGAAGAACCAACCGGATGGGTTGAGATAAACACTGATGATGCGAAGAAACTTGGTGTCGTAGATAAGGAGAAAGTAAAAGCGAAAACAAGACGAGGAGAGATAACCATCACTGCACGGGTGACACCGGATATTATGCCAGGTGTTGTGTTCATACCGTTCCACTATGTAGAATGCGCCGCAAATGTCCTGACCATCAATGCTCTGGACCCGATTGCAAAAATTCCCGAGTCCAAAGCCTGTGCGGTGAAGATTGAGAAGATTGCGGAGGCGAAGTAAGATGGGACTTTTTGAATCAAAACCTGCCGTCAAGGCTGGTGAAATGGTTTATGCATGGACGACTGAGGACAAGATTGCACAAAAGGCAGAATGTGGTGGTGCGGTCACAGGTCTCTTAAAATATGCCCTTGCCAACAAAATGGTGGATGCCGTTCTTGCTGTGCAGAGAGGACAGGATATTTATGATGCGGTTCCGACCATCGTCACTGATCCAGACAAGCTTGCCGGAACTGCCGGTTCCCTGCATTGTGGAACGCTCCTGCTTGCAAAAGTGGTTCAAAAGTTCCAGAAGGGTTCACCAGACAAAAAACTTGCCGTTACCGTTAAAGGCTGTGATCTCATGGCGCTCCATGAACTCGCAAAACGCAAAGGGGTGAACCTCTCTAACCTGCTTCTCATCGGGGTGAACTGTGGTGGTACCGTCTCCCCGGTCAAGGCCAGATCAATGATAAAGGAGGTCTATGATGTGGATCCGAACCTTGTCCACAAAGAGGAGATAGACAAGGGTCAGTTCATCATCGAATATGAAGGGGGGCATAAGGGGATCTCGATAGATGAACTGGAAGATGGCGGCTATGGGCGACGGTCCAACTGTCGCCGATGCCTGTACAAAGTGCCCCGTCAGGCTGATCTTGCATGTGGTAACTGGGGAGTCATCGGCGATAAGGCCGGGAAAGCAACTTTTGTTGAAGTTTGCAGTGACAAGGGTGCAGATCTCCTGCAAAAAGCCGTAAAGGGTGGTGCTATTGCAACTGCTCCGGCTGATCCCAAGGGAATTGAGATCAGAAAGAAGGTTGAGGGTGCGATGGTGAAACTTGGTCAGAAGTGGCGGAAAAAGGACTTTACCTCACTCAAGGCTGATCTCTGGAATAAAATTGCAGAGGAGACGTCCCGGTGTATCAAGTGTTACTCCTGTATTGAGAACTGCCCGGTCTGTATGCCTGTTTCGAATAACGGAGTTGAGACGAAATCGCTCATGGTCGAGCAGGGTGCACTGCCCCCGTCACCCATGTTCCATATGAGACGGTTTGCCCATATTTCAGATTCATGCGTCAACTGTGGTCAGTGTGAGGAGCTATGTGCTATGGATATTCCGCTGGCATTGTTCTCTCATGCGATCAGGAGTGAGGCTGATCTCGCTTTTGAGCCAAAACTTGGAAAACCAGATTATTCCAATTAATTTTTTTGGGCTGATTAGAACTATTTCTTTCCCGGTTCAACCTGGATCGTTTCATAAAAAGGAAGAATAATAGGATGGACATATCTGGCAAAAACGGTGTCAAATACGCAGGTCTCCAGATCATCAGGCTGAATTCTGCAGATGGTTCCGTCATCTTCTACCCCAATGAGGATCATTCCACCACGATGATTTGCCAGAGCCACGATCTCTTTCGCGAGTAGCTCAGGTTTTATCCCGTCTCTCTTGAATTCGACACCTGAGTTCTCACCATGAGAGATTATCTCAAGCAGATCTTTTGTGAGCATGTGACTCTTCATTTTACTTTGTTTTTCTTCTTCAATAATCCCTGTGTATTTATCCAGAATTATTTTTTTGAGTTCCTTTCCTTAAAACACGGGGTTAAATTTATTTTTAATATTCGTGTTCATATTGCAATTTAATTCAATATTTAAGATAATAAATGACTTAAAATGTGATACTTATAACGGGACGCTATTCTCTGATCATTCCCTGAGCCTATGTCTAACACCCCTTTAAATTGATCTGGAATAGTGGGCTTCTATATGTCTGCATTGCGCCATCATTTTCAAGAATAAGTTATAATATGGGGGATTTTGTTCCCGAATATTTGTCCCATATAAATAATAAGAATTCCGGCTCAATTCATGAGTATTTTTGTTACTCAAGGCCAAAGATAAGAACCGCTGGAGTTCTGTTTCATATATTCACTACTCAATATTATGCATTTTTCGATTTTTACGGATTTTTAGCCCTTATTTGGCTTTATTGATTACATTTTCTGTGATATATCCTGCCATTACACTCATGATCAGAATCATAAGATACCGGAGTCCGATCTCTCCGAAGTAGGTTGGGATATCCATACCATTCAGAGGGAGAAGTATCCCGATGTCCAGAAACCAGTTGATGACAAGCCATATTCCCCCGATCATCCAGCCCTTTCTGACATACCGGTCAGATATCTCCGAAAAAAGTCTGGTCAGAAGTACTGCACCGATAACTCCACCGGCCAGGATCATGATTGTCTTAAAAAAATGCACATCAACCAGGAGTGCTCCTTCGGGTGAATAGAATGGAATTGCGATGATAAATGGAACCAGCCAGACGAGAATACCATATAGGATTGTTTTCAACGTGAAATTCATCTTCAGATATGTGACCTTGTGATCAAATAAAGGGTGAGAGTCTCCGGAAAGGGAGACTTGTCAGAAAAAAATTCCAATCCGTTCTTTCATGGTAGCCATCTGTTTCTCCTATTAGGTATCAAAACCAATGATGTATCGACATGTCACTTGATACGCTCAGATCATCTATCGAAGATAAAGATCATGCAATTATCACCCTTATAGCAGAAAGAATGAGTATTGTAGAGGACATAGCCCGGGAAAAAGAACGGCAGGGACTTCCCGTTCGGATCCCTGATCAGGCCAATGCTGTCCTTGATCGGGCCACAACAGAATCCAATAATCTCGGCCTGGACCCTGCACCCATCCGGGAGATATTTCAGATACTGGTCAGGATGAGCGAAGAGTTTCAGGAGCAGTGGCGGGAAAAAAAGGAGTAATAGTTAGAATAACTCCATCAGGATGATGGCTGCAAAGAAAAACATAATACATCCTATGATTATCCGGATCACTCTTCTTTGTTCAATCCTGAACTCGTTCACCCGCTCCGGTGGCAGGCCCCAGGCAAGCAGGGCAATAATGACCAGAAGCGGAATGATGAATGCAAAGTTATAGATGAGAAGGTATCCAAGACCTCCGCTAACATCAGTCCGGAGCGATATCATCGACAGGATGGCGAGATAAATTCCACCAGTGCAGGGAAGTTCAAACATCCCGACCAGAATTCCAAGCACGAAAGCCGATGGGATGGTTGACTTTTCAATATACCGGTTTATTGTTCCTTTTCTCCCCTCCGGAATTGCTAATGATGGACCCTTTCCCGGATAAAATGCATCCTTTATCATCAGAATACCAGCAATGATCGCAATCACTGCCGCCACAAAGGAGAATCCTTTGACCAGCCCGGTTGTCTGGATAATGGTGAAGATCCCCACTCCGGACAGGAAGTAGAAGAAAAAGACCGCCGCTGAATAGACGATCCCTGCCAGAATCATCTTCTGTCTGCTACCAAGTGACATCAGATATATCAGCAGAATCACAAGGACTGCAAAAGCACAGGGATTAATACCATCAAGAAGTCCTGCTCCGACTATCAGAGGAATACTGATATCCGTCCCGTCTGTATTTGATTGAGACGAGGTTGTAAATTGTGGAAGTGAAGGGAATGAGAATCCTTTCTGATTCAGCTTTTCATATCCACTCACCAGGGGTTCAAAATTTGTCCTGATGGCATAGTCCCCCTCAAGTACTGCATTTCCCATAAAGATGATCGGAACTGATGCATACTGCCGGTTATACTCCGCTTTGCTATTTTCAAACAATTCTCTATTCTCGGTACTATTAAACAGGTCATGGTACGAGATAACGATGCCCGGGTTGGCAGACCGGTATTCATCCAAGTACGCTATGGCACTGTGACAGGCACCACAATGGATATTGTAAAAAAACTGGATGGAGAGGATTTCTGCTGTTGTATTCGGATCCTGGAGAATGGTGATATACGCAGTATCTTCGCTTATCTCAGTTCCGTTCTTCAGATACACTGAACCACTGGCTGGTCCCGTCAGACATGTCAGGAGAATGACAGTTATAATGCCAGCGAGGAGATATTTCTGCAGTATTGTCGTAGCCGTTACACCTCGTCGCTTCGGTCGGTGATCATGGTCCCTACTCCCTCAGCAGTGAAGAGTTCCATGATCAGGTTGTGGGCAAGGTTGCCGTTGATGATGTGGGCATAGGGAACCCCGCCATGAAGGGCACGAAGAACTGCCAGCACTTTTGGGATCATTCCTTCGGATACTACGCCTGATGCAATCAGATCCTCGGCATCCTGTGGTGTCATCCGCCGGTATACCTCAGTCCGCTCACGGTTCATGATGCCATCCACATCAGTCATGCTGATCAGTTTGTGTGCACCAAGAGCGATTGCAAGTTCACCGGCTGCGGTATCTGCATTGATGTTCAGATCATTGCCGCTCCGGTCAATGGCAAGCGGAGAGATGACGGGGATGAACTGGTTATCAAGCAGAGTATGGAGGAGAGCAGGCCGAATCTCTTCTATCTCCCCGACATGCCCGAGATCAACCTCTTCCTCCCGGTTGTCAACTCTGACCTTCTGCCGGTCCATCTTTCTGGCGATGATGAGGTTGGCGTCATTTCCAGAGATTCCAACAGCCCGCCCCCCGGCACGGGAAACGAGGGACACTATCTTTGAATTTATCTTGCCGACAAGGACCATCTGGGCAACTTCCAGGGTGTCATCATCAGTTATCCGAAGCCCGGAAACGAAACGGGGCTGTTTCCCCATGGCCTTCATCTTCTCGGTGATCTCAGGCCCTCCTCCGTGAACAATTACACACTTGATTCCGACCAGCTGGAGGAGAACAACATCACGGATGACCGTGTCCATGATGCAGGTGTCGACCATGGCATGACCGCCCAGCTTGATGACCATGCTCCTGCCATGAAACTTCTGGATGTAGGGCAGTGCCTCCATCAGAACGTCTTCACGCTTCATGTGGTGTACTTCCCGTTAATCTCAACATATTTTTCAGTCAGGTCACAGCCCCAGGCCGTCGCATGCTCTTTTCCAAGGGCAAGGTCAAGTTCAATCCTGACCTCACCGCCGGAGAGGGCAGCCTTCGCCTGTGAGAGATCTGCAGCGATAGTTCCCCGGTCGCATACCTGTGCCCGGATGTTCCGGTTCGCAATCCAGCATGAGACGATCTCAGGATCTATCTCTGCACCAGACCGGCCGGCAGCAGCAACGATACGTCCCCAGTTCGGATCCTCTCCGTACACGGCGGTCTTAACCAGGGGAGATCCGACAATGGTCCGTGCGATGAGGTCTGCGTCATCTTCGGTCAGAGCGTTTCTGACAACAACCTCGATCATCTTTGTGGCTCCCTCCCCATCCTTTGCGATCTGTTTTCCAAGGATGGTGCAGCACTCCTCTAGAGCTCTGGCAAACTCATCCTTCGGGACTTTTCCTGCTGCTCCGGTTGCGGTGAGAAACACCACATCATTGGTACTGGTATCTCCGTCAACCACAACCCGGTTAAAGCTCCGTCTGACTGCTGATTTAAGTGCACCCTGCAGATCCTGCTGGCTTATTTCTGCATCGGTGTACACATATCCGAGCATGGTGCCCATGTTTGGTGCAATCATCCCTGATCCTTTACATATACCACCGATAACAAAACCGTCACGCTCCACAAGAGCGTGTTTTTCGGTCAGGTCGGTTGTCATGATGGCCCGTGCTGCGGTGATCTCTGCATCCGCACTATGGGTGAGGGTTGGGGAGATGCGTGAGCACTGGTCCCGGATCAGGGGCAGGTTCAGGTACCGGCTGATGACTCCGGTACTGGCAACACCAACCGTCTCCGGTTCTACACCAAGGTACTCACCGGCAATTACTGCCATCTCCATGGCATCTGATATTCCCTGTTTTCCAGTCAGGGCATTTGCACATCCACTGTTTGTTATGGTGGCGGTCAGGTATCCCTTCTTCATCCGTTCACGCATGAGGATGATGGGGGCTGCGCTCGCCTTATTCATGGTAAATGCAGCTGCTGCAGTTCCTTCCGCCTCAATAAGTGCAAGACCATATTTGCCCTCTTTGATTCCTGCTGCTTTTACTCCCTCTATCGCACAAATTGACTGCATTTTACGCATCCTTATCGCCAGCCAGGGACCAGACAATGTCCTCTCGGGTGATTATTCCAACAAGCCTGTTATTTTCTGTAACACAGAGCCGATCAATCTTCTTCTCGAGCATCTGCTGTGCTGCAGATTCGATATCATCATCCGGGGAGATGGTGATCACCGGTTTACTCATGATGTCTGCTATCTTCTTTTGTCTGATATCGGTCAGGGCCTTTTTGGTATGTTCCCAGTTGATAAATTCCCTGACTGGAAGTTCGATGATCTCAAGGGGGGATGGAAGCCAGAGATCATCAGAGGGTCCTTTTGTCATGAGGAGCTGTATGATATCAGTCTCGGTAACGATACCAACAAGTGTATTCCCCTCAAGAATGGGAATTCCACCAATCTTTCTGCTGCGCATTACTCCGGCAACATCAGCAATTGAATCGCCTGCCTGACAGGTCACCGGGTCCTTGGTCATTGCATCTCGAACAATCATATTCTCTCCATCAGGGAAGCATCCCCGGATTCATCAGCCCGAGTGTTTCGTCCCATCCGCACATCAGGTTCATATTCTGTATTGCCTGACCACTTGCTCCCTTTACCAGGTTATCAATGACTGATACGGCGACGATCCGGTCCTCTGAAGCTTCAACGATCAGGTCGCAGAAGTTGGATCCCCTGACTGCATTGAGGGAGGGTCGCTGATACCGGACAAATGGTTCGTTCCGGTAATAATCCTGGTATAATTTCTCAACCTCTTTCTGCTCGAGTGGTTCATCAAGCAGGATATGTGCGGTGGTCAGAATACCACGGTTCACCGGAAGCAGATGGGGGGTGAAGTAACACCGGGCCTTTGATCCAAGGTGGGCTAGTTCCTGTCTCATCTCGGCCAGGTGACGGTGACTGGTCAGTTTATATGCCGTCAGGTTGTCCCCGACATTTGGAAAGTGGGTCGTTGCTGACGGGCTGTCACCGGCACCTGATACCCCAGTCTTTGAGTCATAAATGACTGTATGAGCTTTTTTTGCCAGGGGAGCTGATGCCAGGGTAGCACCAGTTGGAAAACAGCCAGGATTGGAGACGAAGGGTGCATTTTTACAGGCATCACGATGTAATTCACATAATCCATAGGGGATATCTTTCCATGCGGTATGTGGCGTCCCGTAGACTTCTTCAAAGACTGCTTTCGGGAGCCGGTAATCAGCAGAGAGATCAATTATTTTTATTCCCTGTTCCATCAGGTCCGGAACATATGCCATGGCGGCCGTGTGTGGGACTGCGAGGAATGCGATATCTGTATCAAGTGCAGATATCTCCGGGTTTTCAAAGGTAAGATCACAAAAACCTTTGAGATGGGGATGTTGTGACGTCACCGGCCTTCCTGCCAGCTGTCGGGATGTTGCGACATCAATGGTCACATGAGGGTGTGATTGCATCAGTCGGATCAGTTCGCCACCGGTGTATCCGGAAGCGCCGATGATTGCAGCTTTCATAGAAGAGTTTCTCATTTTTTAGAGGTTTAATACTATCATTATTACGGCTGAATCGCGTTTGAATTGTAAATCATCCTGAAACATGTATGGTTTCAGAAGGATGTGGTTACCATTTTGGCCTTTCTTCCTAAATGTGTACTAGTTATGAGTGATCCGGCAGCCCCGAAAGAAACCGGGCAAAAAGTAAATGCAGAGAAACCGGGGAAAATTACGCCGGCAATGCAACAATTTTACGATGCAAAGCAGCAGTACCCGGACTGTGTCATCTTCTTTCGGATGGGTGATTTTTATGAGACGTTCTGTGAGGATGCCCGGATTTGTGCCAGAGAACTTGATATCACCCTGACCTCACGGGGCCGGATGCCGGACGGTCAGGAGATTCCGCTTGCCGGGGTTCCGTACCATGCTGTCGATACCTACCTGTCCCGCATGATCAGCAAAGGATACAAGGTCGCCATCTGCGAGCAGGTCGAGGATCCGAAAAAAGCGAAAGGGATTGTGAAGAGGGCGGTTGTCAGGGTCGTCACACCGGGAACCGTCATTGATGCCGCTCTCCTCTCAACCGAACAGGCACGATACCTGATGGCAGTCTGGCCTGACCTGAAAAAGAAACGGGTCGGGCTTTCTTTCATCGACATTTCAACCGGTGATTTTCAGTTTACCGATATCCCCTTACAGGATATGAACGATGGCATCCGGTCTGAAGCAGCACGATATCATCCGTCGGAATGTATCATCCCTGCAGGTGCCGGTGAGGATCTGGTACGGTTTTTGCATCTTGCCCTACCGCTTGTATCATCCCAGGATCCCTCATTGTTCACGATGGCATCCGCAGAGGAGGTTCTCTGCCGGCAGTTTGGTGTCACATCCCTGGAAGATCTGCCCTGTGCCGGTTATCCTGCAGGAACCATTGCAGCAGGGGCTGCCCTTGCCTATGCCCAGAAGACTCAGTTTGATGCATTATCCCATATCAGGTCAGTTCATCGATCAGATCTCCGATCACACCTTGTCCTTGATGCCGTCACCCTGCGAAATCTGGAAGTGCTTTCGAATATCCGGGACCGGACCGAAGAAGGGACCCTTGTTGTAACCATTGATATGACCCTGACCCCGATGGGGCGCCGTCTGCTGAGGCGACGGATTGCAGCACCCCTTCTGGATCCAGATGCGATTAACCGCAGGCTTGATGCCGTTTCATATTGTATTGACCGGTCAGCAATCAGGCATGAGGTTCGGACCTGTATCCACCGGTTCCCTGATCTTGAGCGGATTGCCGGCCGGATCAGCTATGGGAATGCAAGTCCACGTGACCTGGTAACCCTTGCAGGAGCACATGAATCGGTGAAAAATCTCAAGTCTATCCTTTCTAACGAGAGTAACATTCCTGAAGAACTGTCTGATGCAATCGCCGGAATCAGGGATATTACTCCTCTCGCTGATCTTATTACCAAGGCAATTGCCCTGGATCCACCCGCCCTGGTCAGAAAAGGTGGTGTGATACAGGACGGGTATCATGAGGAGCTTGATCATCTCCGGTCTATCTCACGGAACGGGAAGCAGTGGATTGCGGATCTTGAGCAGCAGGAGAAGGAACGGACCGGGATAAAATCCCTGAAAATAAAATACAACGCGGTTTTTGGATACTATATCGAGATAACAAAAGCAAATCTCGCGAGCGTTCCTGATGATTATGAACGCCGCCAGACAACAGCGAACGGAGAGCGATACACCGTTCCTGCACTCCGCGAGATGGAGTCACAGATTGCAACGGCAGATGAGCGGCTGCTGAGTCTTGAAGAGGAGATATTCAGGGATATTCTCGAAAAGGCCAGCCTGGAGGTCCCGGCCATTCAGGAGATCGCCCAGGCGGTTGGAATGATTGATCTCTATGCCGGACTTGCTGAAGCAGCACTCAAACACCAGTATGTCAGGCCTGAACTGATTGATGAACCAACCCTTCTGATCCGGGAGGGGCGTCATCCAGTGGTGGAAAGCAGCATCGGAGGAGGATTTGTCCCCAACGATGCAGAGCTCTCGGCAGGGGAGGACCAGATTCTCATCATCACCGGGGCAAATATGGCCGGAAAGTCCACATACATGCGGAGCGTGGCCCTGATCATCATTCTTGCCCAGATGGGGAGTTATGTTCCAGCAACCTACGCCAGAGTCGGGGTTGTTGACCGGATATTTACGAGAGTCGGAGCATTTGATGACCTTGCCTCCGGGCAGAGTACCTTTATGGTCGAGATGATGGAGCTTGCAACTATCCTCAACCATGCAACGGAGAGGAGCCTGGTCATATTGGATGAGATCGGCAGAGGGACCAGCACCCTTGACGGGTACTGTATTGCAAAAGCGGTCCTTGAACATCTTCATGGAAAGAGGTCAAAAGGGCCGCGATGTCTTTTTGCGACCCATTTCCATGAGATAGTCGGGATAGAAGCAGACCTAAAGCGAGTCAGGAATTGTCATTTCGCGGTAAAGGAGACTGACAGGGATATCATTTTTCTCCGCAAACTGGTGCCCGGTGCAACTGACCGGAGTTATGGTATTCATGTAGCTCAGCTGGCCGGAGTCCCGGCTTCGGTTGTCACCCGGTCTGAAGAACTGATGAAACGTATCATGAGCGGGGAGGATCCGATGGGCGGAGGTGTCAAGCGGTACACCCAGATGATCCTTCTTGATGCAGGAACAGAGCCGGTGAGAGAGTCAGGGCCGGATCCCCTCCGGGAAGAACTCCGCTCGCTTCAGGTGAATGAGATCACACCGATGCAGGCACTTGGCATCCTCGCCGGTCTGCAGGAGAAAGCACAACATCCATGATTGAATCTGCCCCGGTCATCCAGGTCCTTGATGAATCCACCGTCCATCTGATCGCTGCCGGTGAGGTGGTGGATCGTCCGGTTTCAATCGTCAAAGAACTGGTTGAGAATGCGATCGATGCAGCATCATCACGGATTACGGTGGAAGTCTCAACCGCCCATGGTGCGATATCCCGCATCCGAATCACCGATGACGGGGTTGGGATCCCTTCTGATCAGGTCAGTATTGCCTTTCTTGCCCATGCCACAAGTAAAATCAGGACCGGTGATGATCTGCTTTCATGCCGAACTCTTGGGTTTCGGGGTGAAGCACTGGCAAGCATTGCAGCAGTCTCCTACGTGACGATGGTTACAAAGCCAAAGGAATCGGAGACGGCAATCAGGTTTCGGATCACGGGGGGAGAGGTCGTCGAATGTGCCGAGACCGGTGCTCCAAACGGGACTTCGATAATGGTTGAGGAGGTGTTTTTCAACACACCAGCCAGGCGAAAGTTCCTGAAAAGCCTGCAGACAGAGGTTACTCACATCACATCCCTTCTTGAGTCATTTGCCTGCCTGTATCCGGGCATCACCTTCAGATATCTCGTAAACGGGATAGAGAAGTATTCCACCCATGGAGGATCTGACCTTTCTGATATCTTCCGGGCATTGTACCCGTCTGAGGCGGGGATGATGATCCCCATCAGAGGCGAGGAAGGAAATACCCTCGTGACCGGTCTGATCTCACTCCCGAAACTGGTGAAGCAGAATAGGCAACGGTTTCTCATTGCAGTAAATGGTCGTCTTGTTCAGTCTCCTGCGATGATATCTGCAGTAAAACGGGCGTATGGATCGCTGATACCTGGCAATGTATGGCCGGTTGCGGTCCTGATGCTTGAAATCCCTCCTGCAGAGGTCGATGCGAACATCCATCCGACCAAGCGTGAAGTCAGGTTCTCTGCAGAACGAAAGATCCTTGACCTGCTTGTCCGGACCGTCAGGAGAGCACTTGAAGATGCAGATCTCCTTGACCTCCCGACTGAACCGGATGAAGATTCCCAGATCTCTCTCTCTGATATTCCTTCTCCGGCACCAACTCCGATCCGGTATGGGACGATGGCAGCAGCACCGGTTGCACGCCAGGTATGTGAAGCAACTCTTGCCGGGTACCGGACCACGTCACGCCAGCTCCTGCAGACGAGGTTACAGGAGAGTGTCGATGAGGGTCTGGTCAGGGATGAACGGTTTCCTGAACTCTTCTGGATTGGGCAGGTTGGTGGGACATATATTATCGCAAGTGACAAGACCGGGGCATTATTTCTCATTGATCAGCATGCAGCCCATGAACGGGTCAGGTATGATAAACTAAAAGAGCAGGAGTCTTTACACCTGAAAACCCAGGAACTGATTGCCCCGGTAGTGCTCACCCTCAGCCCTTCCGAGGCCGGGCTTATCCCGTCTGTTCTTCCGGTCCTCTCCGATGAAGGGTTTATTATTGAGCCCTTTGGTCAGGATACCTGGTGTGTACGGGGTGTTCCGGTGGTCCTCGGAAGATATGAAGATCCTGAAACGGTCAGGGAGATAATAGGAACCATCCTTTCAGAGGATGATGGACCAGTCAGGTTAAAAGAGCAGGTTCTCCGGCTGGTTGCCTGCAGGAGTGCGGTCAAGGCCGGAGCAGTGCTTACTCCGGAACAGGGGATGGATATTATCACCCAGTTGTCACAGACCGCTGATCCCTGGACCTGTCCACATGGCCGGCCGACGATAATCTCGTTTTCGTGTCAGGAATTAAGTAAAATGTTTAAGAGGGTATAGTTCGCAGAATCATTCATGAAATGCGATCTCAATAAATGATAGATAACAAATATTGATGGAATCATTCATGTCAAATTATTGTTTTTCTATCCATGCTTTGTCAATGGCCCAAGAACGTGATATTTCTCATGAGTGGATTAGAAAAACAATTGAAGATCCTGATTACACAGAATTGAGAGAAGATGGGACGATGCATTATGTTTCTGCAATACCAGAGAGGAAGGGGAAGTTTTTACGGGTAATTGTCAATCCATCTGTTCATCCACAAAGAATTATCACAGTGTTCTTTGATCGGAGGGTTCGAAAATGAAAATTACAATAGATTCTGCAAATGAGGCTCTTTATCTGAGGTTTCATGACTCACCGATTATGGATTCTGAGGAGATACAACCTGGAGTTATTCTCGATTATGATGAAGATAACCGAATTGTTGGTATTGAGCTTCTAAACATGAGTCAGCAGATAATAAGCAATATTATGAAAAATTTCTCAATAGAGACAAAGTGATGTCACATAATAATAAGCGTTGTGGGAAAATATTATGGTAATATCCTCATTTTATTTCCTATTTAAGGTTCAAATTATCAATTTTATGATCGGTGAATCCCAGTTGTCGAAGAACGATCAGAATATAATGAGATTACCGAGTATGCACAAGTCATAAGTCCTCATCTCATGATGAACTACATATCTGTGATTACTACAATCATGTAATATTTCCATATAAAAAACCTGTGCCATCTGGTATTACTCATGATCCAGCCTGAACGAATTACTTCTTTCAATAACCAGGAACCGAAGGGTTCGTACATCCTCTACTGGATGCAATCAGCGGTCAGGACCAGGTTTAACCATGCCCTTGAATATGCCATCGAAAGATCGAACGATCTGAAAAAACCACTTATCGTCGTCTTCTGCCTTGTCCGCTCCTATTCTGAGGCAACACCTGTTCATTACCGGTTTTTATGGGAAGGTCTTCAGGATGTGAACCGTTCTCTCTCCGAGCGGGGAATCGGATTTCAGATCCTGTCCGGGAGTCCGGTTGATATCATTCCCCGGATAGCAGACGATGCCTGCATGGTAGTTACTGATCAGGGCTGGATCCGGCTTCAGCGGGAATGGAGGCAGAAGGTCATTGATGCCGTTCCCTGTAAGGTAGTAGTTGTTGAGACCAATCTGATCGTACCGGTTCAGGTTGCTTCACCAAAAGAGGAATGGTCGGCAGGAACATTCAGGCCAAAAATTACCCGACAACTGCCTGCCTTTCTGCACCCCCTCACCACCCGGCATGTGCAGGTAGAATCGACGGACTATCAGCCATTCATGGAAATTTCGTCCGCAACAAAACGCGAGTTTAACCAGGAACCTGTTACTGATGATACTTCTCCTCAGTTCCTTCCCGGAGGAGAGACCGCTGCAGACCATTATCTCTCTGCATTTCTTTCCGGGACTATCGACCGGTATGAGGCCACCCATAATGATCCGACAGCCCGGGCAACATCATATTTAAGCGCATACCTTCATTTCGGCCAAATATCACCGCTTGATATCGCCCTCCGAGTGATGGACCATCCCGGACCAGGAACAAATGCGTTCCTGGAACAACTCATCGTTCGGAGGGAGTTATCACATAATTTTGTCTGGTATAATCCCCGCTATGATCATTATGATGGCCTTCCGGAATGGACGAGGAAGACCCTTGGGAAACACCGGATGGATTCACGGGAGTATTCATACACACTGGCAGATTTTGAGCAGTGCAGGACTCATGATACGGCTTGGAATGCGATGCAACTCTCGATGATTCGGACCGGCTATCTGCATGGATACCTGCGAATGTACTGGGGGAAAAAGATCCTTGAATGGACCGAAACACCTGAAGAGGCATATGCTGTTGCGCTTTCTCTCAATAACCGGTATGAACTCGATGGACGGGACCCGAACGGATTCTGCGGGGTTGCCTGGTGTTTTGGAAAACATGACCGGCCATGGAAGGAGAGACCTATTTTTGGAACCATCCGGTTCATGAATGAGGCAGGACTCAGGCGGAAGTTCAGGCTGGATGGATGGGTAGATCGGACACTTGAACTCTATTCCTGAACCTGATGTTGGCTAATTTACTCAAGGCCCCTGATAAGGCCCCTCTCTTTTGCAATCCTGATTGCCCTCGCCACTTCTTCAGGTGATACCCGGCGAAGAAGATCAGAAAAGTCGTCTGGACAGGTTCTCCTGATATCACCAGCCGGACGGTACTGGTCCATGATATTGAGCCAGGTATTCGGGGAGATCTGATCAGCGATGAAACGGATAATCTTTTCTGACTCTTCACTCCTTCCGGGGAGGAGAAGGTGCCGGATGAGGAGTCCGTGTGTTGCAATACCGTTCTCAAGGGCAAGGTCACCCACCTGACGATGCATCTCACTCAGTGCTGCCTTACAAATCTGTGGGTAATCAGGTGTATGTGCCAGTATGCTGCCTGTCCGCTCGTCTGCAAATTTGAAATCCGGCATATAGATATCGATGATTCCTTCCAAAAGCTGGAGTGTGTCCGGGTCTTCATATCCTCCTGTATTATACACAATCGGGATATGAAGACCGGTATCTGATGCAATCAGGAGCGCTTTCAGGATTGCCGGGAGTTGGTGGGTTGGGGTGACCAGATTGATATTATGGCATCCCTGCGCCTGAAGATGGAGATAGATGTTTGCGAGATCCTGTTCGGTTATTTCCCTCCCCATCCGCTCATGGCTAATTTCATAGTTCTGGCAAAACATGCATCCCATGGTGCATCCGGTAAAAAAGATGGTCCCTGATCCCTTGGTCCCCGATATTGGCTGTTCTTCGCCAAAATGCTGGCCGAATGAGGCAACATGGGGATGGATACCGATTCTGCAAAATCCATACTCCCCATCGGAGCGTAGGGCTCTGCAGTGACGGGGACAGAGGATACATGGTGAAGAACGTTCCTCTATTGCGTGTATCCGGGAAATGAGAAGTTCACGGGAGATGGTGAGGTACCCTGGACTGGTCATCTGTCAGGGGAATAGTCATCATGGCAGGAGAAAAAAATTGAGATCAGTTCCCTGTAGGGGTTTAAGATTAAAATTTAGATCTTATCTTTTCCGGCTATGTAGTTCAGTGGCTTTTGTCTCTTGCCCCTGACGACATCAAAACCCTGGGTTCTTTTCAGACGCTTCACTTCATCCTGCAGTTCTTCGATAATACCGAGTAAACGGTTTACCAAGGCAGGGTCAGAATTCGAACTGATAATATCAGGGGTGATTTCTTTTAGATATTCAGAAATTTCAGATTTCATAAAGATATTCGTGTATACAAATGGTTTCTGTGAATAAGTAGATTCGGATACCGCGAGATACAGACTGATTTCCGTACATAATCCATTTTCTTGCACTATTATTGTCTGATTGTTCTATAGGTGAGGAGATATATTTGAATGCTACATCCTGAAGACGGGGAGAATATAACTAATATTTGGGATTCTGGTTGACTGGTTACATGGACGAATTTTTTGACTCTGATGATTCTGTATCAATACACCGGTTCAATGCAATGCTTTCAGAGTTTTATCTGAAGAACCGGCGCCCCATGCCATGGAGGGACGAGATTACTCCTTACCGGGTTGTTGTATCTGAGATAATGCTGCAGCAGACCCAGGTCCCCCGGGTCCTGAAAAAGTTTGAGGAGTTTATGCAGATTTTCCCTGATTTTGCGGCTCTTGCGCAGGCATCACTTGAGGATGTCCTGCGGGTATGGCAGGGACTTGGCTATAACCGACGGGCAAAATACCTCCTTCAGATTTCACAGGAGATAATGAACCGGTGGGACGGAGTTGTTCCTGATGACCCAGCAGTACTACAGACGCTTCCTGGAATTGGCGCCGCAACTGCAGGATCGATAGTTGTGTTCGCCTATGATCGCCCGGTAGTATTCATTGAGACAAATGTCCGCCGCGTTTTTATTCACCATTTTTTTCAGGACCGGGGGAGCGTATCAGATAAAGAGATCTATCCGGTGCTCAACCGGACTCTTGACCACACGCACCCCCGGGATTGGTATTACAGTATCATGGATTACGGAACATATCTTGCGGGGGCAATAGAGAATCCGAACCGCCGGAGCAGGCATTATGCGGTGCAATCGAAATTCTCCGGGAGTGATAGGGAGATTCGGGGGAGAATCCTGAAAATCCTATTAGATGAGGGTCCTACAGCGGTTGACATCATCCATCAGAAAATCCAGAGTGAGAAGGAGCGGACGGATCGGATTCTCGGGCAGATGATACATGAGGGCCTTCTGATGAGGGATGGGTCTCTTATCCGGTTTCTTGATAGTAAAGACTTCTTTCTGTGAGTCACTTAAATGCGTTTTTGATGGCCTGCCTAATTTTTCAATTAGGTCTTCAACTTTAGAAAAGCTGCCTAATTAGAATATAGCAATCCTACTTCCTATTATACTTCGGCAGTCCATTTAAGTGTATCAAGAATCTCTTTTTGTCTGGATGAGAGCCCGGTTATCAGAACTCTGTCATTTCCAAGGCCGATGAGACGGATTTTTGTCAGTTCAAGAGCAATTTTTTCGGCAGTGTAAATAGATAACAGTCCCGATTTTTCATACTGTACATGAACCCAGTTGGTTATCACATGGGCGATAAATGCAATAAGGAACGCTCCGTTTCGCATAATTTCACTATCAACAGAAAGTGGGAATACTTGAAAATTTTTAATAAATGTAGTGAGGAAATTTTCAGATTTTGCTCGTTCCTCGAGCCATTCAAGGCAGGTATCCCACTGGTACTCAGGGTCTCCGGAAATGATGACCGATATTCCACTATTTTTTAAATATTTACCCAATGCTTTCTTTTTCACATCAACTAATATTCTATTATTCTGGACTCGCCATTGAAGGAATGGTTCATACTTACCAGCAACATCCGCAACTGCTTCGGCCGGATTCACCCACTTATAAATTGGTTTATCATTTAAATTTTCAAGAATGAGATTCACATCTTCGCTGAATCTCTCTCTGATCTCCTCCTCTTTTCGTGGGCTGTAGATGATATATCCCTTTAAATTCACTGTTTCTAGAGTGAGGTTTACCGGAATAACAAACAATGTTTCACCGCGGAAAATTTTGAGGTTTTTTGGATGCATCAAATCGGTCCTGTAATGCTTTATCTCCTCTTTTATTATGTCATGGTCAGGATCAAGTGGGAAGATAACAGGCAATTCACTATATATCGCTCCATACAGGTTCATTGATGATGAATAGTTTTTTCCTGATATGATTACGCCTTTTTTTCCAGAAAATAGGCGCATTCCGGCGTTAACCGCTTTGATGAGATCTGATGTGATGAGGTATTGGGCCGTTGAAAGATATCCGACGGGAATATTTTCTATATTATCGTAAAACAGAGCAATAGGTTCAATTCCATGGTGAGAGATTCCTTTAAACCATGATGTTTCCTGGATCATCGGAATGTTAACCGTGCTTATTCTCATATTTCCGCTTTCTGGTATCTGTGATAAGGAACGGCAGATACTGAGGTGTATTGATCCTTCTCCCAGTTTTTTCAAAAGTCGGGTAATGTTTTGTGCAGTTATTTTTAGCCCAGAAAAAAACCGTGGAAGAACAGTCCCGTCATACCATGAAGCGGGTGAATGTAATGCATCTGGATGATGAATACCTGCAAAAAGGAGGGTTAAAAAGAGCCTGACTTCATGGTCTGTCAGATGTGCTGCTAAGATCTCCTGAATATGCAAGGTTTTTACTGCCTGAAGATAGGGAATGAATTCTCCAAAAGCATAGACCCGTTCAGGGGTTTTTGCTTTTTCCCTTACTCTGACCGGTTGCCCATCGATATTTTTTCCCAGGTATCTGCTCTTTTGTCTGGTTCTCCTGGTTTCTTTATCGTAATAATAGGTGATCTCATACAGGTATTCATGCCCGTTGATCTTTTTGACACGGGTTGTAGTTTTCACATATCCTAATAGGCATGCAATATATTTTATAATTTTTTGTTTTCAGCATAATGAATTCTAAATTTGCATTAAATCTGGTTGCCTAAATTTATATCCTGAAATATTATTCTAAACAGCAATTTATAGGATCCCAAAGGCTAAATTTAATATATCTCAGTGATAATCTATAATTACCTCTCTGCATTAGAACCTGCATGGAGACACCCCCCATCCGAATAACACCTGACGCATACATGTGAAATGCCTCATTTCACACCCCCCATCAAATGTGTGTATCAATTCATGAGGTTCTTGTAGGAGGAGAATGTTCGATGAAGACCCCATTGGTCTCTGTGATACCCATTATCACTGGTTGACTGCCCCAAGGGAGCAGAGACCAATCCCCTTTCCTTAAAAATTTGTTTATGTTTCTATTCTATGTTCCGGTAACAAATAGAATAAACATTTTTCCTTCAATCACTGGAGGATCTTGAGCTGTTCCTTCGTAAATCTTCTCATCTGAGTAACCCAGATTTTCACATACAACAATCCGACAATTTGGATCAATAGATATTAGTCGTTTGGCTAATTTTTCGATTGGAAATGCAGGATCTCCAATAATACAGGTTTTTCTATGAGATCTTGTCATTTCACAGCATTCAGCAATTGCCTGGTCATGATTTCTTCCATGAGCAGTGACAAGATACAGGTTTGTTAAAGAGATACCTGTCTTTGCTGCACCTAGTTGTACGGAAGATATTCCGGGAATTATCTCTCCTCCAAGATAACCAAGTCCTGATATCATCGGATCCCCGGTTGAAAGTACGATTGCATGGGAAGGAAGTATCCGAAGTGCTTTGTAATCCTCAATGATCCGGACTTCTGCATGTTTGGAGATGTAGTTTTTGACAATTTCTAGAGCGCGTTCTGAACCGACGATAAGATTACCTGTTTGAATTGCTACAATAGCCGCTTCAGTCAGCATTCCCGGCCCGCACCCTACACCAACAATCTTCATCCGGAGTCTCCGATGATCGTTCCTTCCCGGTTCACAATGACAATCCTGACATTTGAGTGTGCGCTCTTATAGATCTGAAAAGATGCCTGCATGGCCGGCAGAAAGCGCTCGGTTGTCATGAATTCTTCAACGGTTGAAAACCCGGTTCCTTCAAGAATTGCGGGATTTACATATTTTAAGACAAGAGCAGGGAGACCGCAGATGGTAACCTCACCGGTGAGATGTGGAATAATAGTGCCCAGTCGGGAGCCAGCAAGGATGACTTTATGGTCTGGGAATAACATCCGGGCATATCGCATACCGATCCTGCCAGTGGTAAGCACGACCCGTTCTGCATGAACCGCCCGATCACATGCGGCCTGCTCCAGGTGATCATCCCAGGGTTCAACAAACCCTGTTGTACCAAGTATGGATATTCCTTCTGTAACTCCGACCATCTTATTCAGGGTTTTTTCAGCAACTTCTCTTCCCTGACGTGCAAAAATCCTGACCGCCACTCCAGATATCCCGGCTTCCTGCACAGCCTCCTCTATTGCGGTTTGTATCTCATCTCTGGCCATGTAAGAGACTGCTGGATCTCCGGATTTGTACCGGGGAGTGTCACGGCTCCATCTGCCGATCCCTTCGCCAAAGATAAGGGAAATTCCTGAATCGGTGACAGTTGCTTCTGCTGTAAAGACCAGTCCTGACGTCACATCTCCCGGATAGTCCCCGGAATATTTACTACATTCCCCGGTTCCTCTGTCTATTGACACCGGTATCTGAACACGAAGACCCGTAGGGGTAAGAATTGATACTTCAGTAATACCGGTTTTTTTGAGGGAGAGGACTGAAGCCTTGGCTGCAGCAGCTGCGGAACTCCCGGTAGTAAATCCACGCCTTCGTATCGTTCCATCTGAAGTAAGGACCGCAAGACCCTGACTGACAAGGAGGCGTGAGGTCTTGTCTGTACAGAGAGTGACCCATTCCTCCGGATATGTAAATCCGCTAACCGGATCCTGCATGTTACTCAATGGTTCCGGCCGCTTCCACGAACATGGTGATGATCTCATTCATGGCAGCAACGGCGACCGGAGTGCCCCCACGTGTTCCTTCGTTGGAGATCGAGGAGATATCAAAGGTCCGAAGGAGTTCTTTTGACTCTGCTGCGTTCACAAAACCAACCGGTGTCCCGATAATAAGGGCAGGTCTGATCCCTTTTTGAATCATATCGCACAGAACCAGAAGTGCTGACGGAGCATTTCCGATAACAATAATGGATCCGGTAAGGTGATCCCCAAGAGCCATAATTGCTGCAGATGTGCGTGTCTTCCCCCCGGTATCAGGTGATGAAAGGGTATCAAGGATACAGGTCACCTTACTTTTGTGTCCCTTCTTTTGGATCCCGGTCTGCACCATCCTGATATCAGTAAATATTGGTGCTCCCGCTCGCAGAGCTGCAAAACCGGCACTCACCGGATCTCCTTGAAACCGCATCAGGTCTGCCATTGCAAAATCACCGACAGCGATTGAGCAACGCTGGCGAATCCGGTCAAGGGGTCCAGCATCTCCGATGGTCTTCCTGGCCAGTTCCCGTGATGTACGTGATATGGCATATCCTTCCGGTGTATCAGCTCCGATATCGGTATAGGTATTAGTAGACATATTTCCGGTGGTACCCGCGGGGGGTGAACATTCCTCTGGCATCTGCATATCTCCTGAGCATTCGTGTCTCTTCACCGCCAATAAAAACAACGGTGTGCATGTCTACACTATCAAAAACGTCCATGACATTCGCAAGAGTGGTGACGATAATCGTCTCATCCGGACGGTAGGCATCCTTTACAATCCCCACCGGGGTTTCACCGGCGAGGTGTTCGCGTGCGATATCGACGACATCTTCAAACAGGCTGGTTCGTGTGCGGCTTTTGGGATTATAGAGTACAATAGGGATCCCGGCCGTACATAATGCCCTGATGCGTTTCTTTATAACATCACGGGGTGTAAGCAGGTCTGAAAGGCTGATGACAGCAAAATCATTGGTGAGAGGAGCCCCAAGCAGAGCAGCACCGGCACTTGCAGCCGTCACTCCAGGAATGATGTCAATCTTCAGGTCCGGAGCAATTCGTTCGGCCATCTCAAGGATAAGTCCGGCCATTCCATATACGCCAGGATCTCCACCGGATACCATGACGACATGTTTGTCCTGTGCAAGAGCAATAGCCTGCTTTGCGCGGTTTACCTCTTTTCCCATCTGACTTTTGATGACTTCCTGATGAGTAAATAAATGGGGTATCTGGTTGATGTAAAAGTCATTCCCGATGACAATGTCCGCGTTCTTTATTGCTTTTTCAGCTGCGATAGTCAGCATCTCCGGACTGCCAGGGCCTATTCCGACGACTGCGAGTGAGCCGGTGGGAGTTTGAGTTTTATTCTGCGATTGCGATGGTGACGTTTCCATAGATCTGTTTCTCCAGGATGAGGTGGTGATGGACTGATACAGCAAGTGCTGCTGGTTCTGCAACACCGGGAAGTCCGAACCGTGATGCAGCAGACTTTGAAGGGGGGGCCTCCTCATTCAGGTCGGATGGATCAAGAAAGATGATATTTCTGCCCAGTGTTCTGATCGCTTCAAGAAGGCCCGACTCATGAGATTTGATTGCGCCGGATGCATAGATGGCAATATCTTCTAAATTGATACCGGCCGCTTCACATGCGGAATGAATTGCCTGCATGATTTCATCTGCAGATGTTCCCAGCCTGCATCCGATACCGACCACATACGGTCCATCTGCAACAAGGAATGAGACTCCTGATCCCGCAATAACCATCCCGGGACCTGGCACCCGGTATACTCCGGCATTCCCGATAAGGACCGATGCGTTCGCCTGCCTGGTGGACCGGGTATTGATAACCCGGAGGTTTTCACGGGTTGCCAGGACTTCGACAGCTTCCCGTCCGGTTGCTTCGGTTGCGGTGGTGATGACCGGAGTTAGGTTGCATCTCTCCTGTAGCAGGTATGCAAGATCATTTGCTCCATGATGACCTCCCAGAACAGGTATTGCATACTGCATATCAGGACTTATCACGACAACTGCAGGATCTGTCCACTTGTCATGGATCAGGGGCGCTATATTCCGGATTACGATGCCGATTGCCATGATCGCAACTATCCGCTGTGTGGTCTGAAAGAGTTCAGAGAATAATCCTGAACGGTAGGGGATAAACTCTGCGTTAATTGCTTTAGCGATTCTCTCTCCCTGCTCCTGAAAGTACGGGAGCGCTGTTACAACCGTACTCATGAATAAAGGAATGACCTGATATGTCCTTGTGGATCTTCTGCAAATACTTCACCAATAAGCAGAAGAGCAGATTTTGTAATCCCTGCATCCGCCGCTTTCCTGGCAATGTCCTGCACCGTTCCCCTGATGATCTTCTGATCTGGCCATGTTGCGTGGTATATTACCACAGCAGTAGTCTCCGGGTGGCAGGCCAGGCGGGATGTAATCTCCTCAAGTTTGTCAGTTCCCAGGAAGACTGCCATGGTTTCGCCGGTCTGTGAGAGTTCGAATATCTTGTCTTTCTCAAGGGTTTTTCCAGCGGGGCGGGTGATGATGACCGATTCTGATACTCCCCGAAGTGTCAGCTGAGCCTGTAATGCTGCTGCAGCGCCAAAGAGCGATGAGACTCCCGGGACGACTTCGACAGATATGCCTTCCTGCTTTAGAAGATCAATCTGTTCAACGATTGCCCCATAGAGTGCAGGATCTCCTGAATGAAGTCTGATTACCGTTTTTCCTTCCCGAATTCCCCTGACCATGATGGGAACCATCTCTTCAAGGCTCATGCCATTACTGTCATACTTCTCGCCCGCCGGAGAACTTGCAACAAGGTCAGGATTGACCAGTGATCCGGCATATATCAGGATGTCAGCGGAGTCAAGGAGTCTTCGTCCCTTCACAGTAATGAGATCAGGATCTCCAGGTCCGGCACCAATAAACCAGATTTTATTCATATGTCACGCTCTGCATACAGGAGTGAGAAGTAACTGCTCTCTTCCGGAAGGTCATCCCCGGTGAGGACCTGCATACCGTCCATATACATCCGCTCCACCAGTGAAAACCTTGAGTACCCTTCTTTCCGGAGATTTTCTGCCAACTCATGGGGTTTTCTGACTTTCATCCGAATCAGGGATTTTATCGCACTCCCGTCGGTGACACAAAATCCCCCGGTAATGGGAAGCCCGGTCTCAGACATGAGTGCCGTTATTGATGAGATGCCGGGAACAGTACCTACGGTGATATCCGGATATCTCTCCTTCAGGATAACCGTGAGACGGGAGAAGGTTGAAAAGATATTCGGGTCACCAATGATTCCAAAGACGACATTCTTATCCCTGGCATCTGTCGCAATCTTTTCAGAATTCTCGATGATCTGCGCCCGAATCATCTCTTCGTCATGACTCATGGGAAAGGGAAGTTCAATGGGGGTGCAGTATGGCTCAACCAGACGCCTTGCCAGACCGCCTGGAATATACACAACATCTGCTTTCTGCAGCATGCGAACCGCCTTGAGGGTCAGAAGCTCAGGATCGCCAGGACCAAGACCCACTCCGGTGAGCATCAGGCAACCCCTCCGGTGATGATGAATACCGGGTCAAGGGGTTTGAGCATAAATCCCCCGGCAAGGGGCATACTTTTTGAAACCTGAACAAGGGTGACGTCATGAAACATATCAAATTCCTGTAATGTTGATTGTGCAATATTGAGCGTTTCAAGAAGAACTGCAGTGATAACAATGGTTTTCACCTTCAGGTGAGCAAGCCGGGTGATGATATCAGAAAGATTCTTCGACCCCCCAACGAAGGCTTTATCTACTTTTTCCAGAGAGGAGAGAATAGAAACAGCGTTGCCAAAGTGCGGTGTTACATTTGCAAAACCACTCTTTCGCAGTTCTTCACAGGTCCATCGGTATGCTTCCTCTCTGATATCCATGGCATGGACATGAGAAACCAGTGGTGCAGCGGTCAGGGTAACTTTTCCGGTCCCACACCCGATATCAGCAAAAATATCTGCTGGTTTCAGATCCAGTTTGTGCATGGCTATTGCCAGCACTTCATCCTTTGTTGGTCCGCCTGTTGGTGGTTTATCCGGTGGACGATGTATCATATGCTCCGTATACATTAGCGGGTGCCCTTCAAAAGTGATTGGTTTTGAACATTTCAGAGGTCAGATACCCGGTAGTTTATCCGGGTTTTCATTGTGTATGAGTGATCGAACCGGAATTGACCGGTTGTTTGTCTGGTTAAACATGGTCACCCGTTCAAAAACCCTGGTAACCATCCCTCCGGTTGTCAGAATAAGACTGGTTCGCCCGTTCATTGCCTGGAGGATACATTTGTCGATGACTGCATAGGAGATATCCGGAGTCAGACCCCATTGGCGGGCACAAATTTTTGCCCTGCTTCCCATCACTCCGATGGTGTCACATGAAGTCCTGGCAAGAATCGCCTGTATATGTGGTCCGGATATCTGGTCAACATCCCCGACATGTATTGTCCCATATCCATTGTCAGAGAGGCGGATTGATCCATGATGATCCTGCTCGATGATTCTGATGATGTCAAGGACGGTTCTAGGTAAGGTTCCCGGTGTTTTCATTCCCCTGCTCTTCAGTTCCTGCGAGAGCTCAAGAAGTATCGGCGTTTTCAGCCGTGCCCGCCTGACCAGTTCTTTATCTGAGAATGCCTCTCCCGGAGTTCCAGATGCTATTATCCTACCCTTTTCCATCAGAACTATACGGTCGGCCCAGGGATAGGCAAGCTCAACGTCATGGGTGGAGATGATGATAGTTTTCCCCTGGTGGTTGAGTTCATCAAGGAGGTCCATAATGTCTTCGCTTCCGGCAGGATCAAGCATGCTCGTAGGTTCGTCCAGGATGAGGACATCAGGATCCATGGCAAGGATCCCTGCGATGGCGACCCTCTTCTTCTCCCCGCCTGAAAGGTGATAAGGAGGACGCTTCTCAAAACCTTCGAGTCCGACGCTATGCAGCGCATCTGTAACTACCTGCTTCACCTGTTCATCTGAATAATCCAGGTTCACCGGTCCAAATGCGACATCCTGCCATACGGTAGGTGCAATTATCTGAACATCCGGATCCTGAAAGACAAACCCGATCTTCTGCCTGATCTTCCGAAGTGATGCACGATCATATGAAACCGGGTTTCCATGGAAGGTAACCAATCCCTTGTCTGGTCGTATCATCCCATTGAGGGTGAGGAGGAGGGTGGATTTTCCTGCTCCATTAGAACCGACCAGAGCAATCTTTTCTCCTCTCTGAATACGGAGGCTGATAGCTAAGAGTGCAGGGGAGGCATATGGATATGCATATTCGAGATCTCTGAGTTCGATGAGTGGTTCCATGTGATCTTTTCCTTTACCCTGATGTCCAGAGGATCATGCCGATGATGATGAAAAGATAGATAGAAACAACAGAAAGAGATCTCCATTCCATTGGATTATAGGTGATCATTTTTGCGTATTTTCCATTATAGCATCGGCAATCCATGGCATGAATAAGATCTTCGCCCGCATCCCATGATGTGATGAAGATGCTCCCAAAGAGCATGCTGTAGGATTTGATTGCTTCGCGGGGTTTGGTGTATCCAAGACGCATCTGTTGTGCGAGATATATCTGGTGGGCTTTTTCCATAAAAATGAAGATGTACCGGTAGATGATCATTGAAAGGTCAATAAACAGGTCAGGGACTTTCAGTTTTTTCATGATACCGAAGAGATCGGTCATGGGTGTTGTCAGGGATATGAAAAACAAAGCGCACATGCCTCCGAAAACTCTAGCGAAAATATGCAGTCCCTGATTCAGGCTTTCCTCAGTTACGGTGAGGGTAAGCCAGGAAAATACCTGGAATGACCATATTTCTGTCACTCCCTCGGAAAGAAAAATGATGACAAGTGCGCTCAAGAGTGCAAAGCTGAGCGGAATTTCAAGCAGTTTCAGATAAAACTTGAAATTTATCTTTGCGATAACAATGATTACGATACTCAAAGATATCGCAAGAAAACAAGGGACAATATAATTTGGCGTTAATAAAACAAGGATGATTGATCCAATACCAAGAAGAAGTTTGGTATATGGATGGACCTGTAGAAGGGCATTATGTTGTGCTGCTTCTTCCAGGAAATCATGGGCAAACATTATTGATTCAATTTTGATTTATTTTTCGTTGTCCTAGTAAGTATCCAAACCCCAGTCCGAGAATAATTCCGCCAAATGCTGCCTGAAGTGCAAATAATCCAGATTCGATCTCACCGGATGGGGGTGCCCACTGGGGAATCAGGGGGGCGACATCATCTTCTGCAACTCCGGTCAGTTCAGAAACAACTGCTGATCCAACGCCGTCTGAACCTCCGAACTCTGCATCCGGGTTGATGGAAGCGGTGTAGAGAAACACTCCGATGAACAGGATCACAATGATTCCGACGATAATCTCAAATTGATATTTCATTTTTCACTCTCCCCGTGCGGCTTTGATCTTCTCTTCAGAGAATATTTTCATTCTGACAATAATGTCTGGTTTAATATCAACAATGTATTTGAACACCAGTGCGAGCACAGCTCCTTCCAGGATTGCCAGTGGAATCTGCGTTATTGCAAAGACACCAAGGAAGGTTGCAAACAGGCCCCCGAATCCAAGGTCTCCAGCCGGTACAGCCAGGGTGAGCTCAAGAGCGGTGATGACGTAGGTGAAGAGATCAGCGAGAGCAACGGCGATAAATACCGTGATATACATGTTTAGTTTGGTATCACGAAGAGCGCGGTAGACATAGTATCCCAAAAACGGACCGCATATTGCCATCGAAAATGTGTTTGCACCAAGGGTTGAAAGCCCACCATGTGCCAGGAAGAGTGCCTGGAAGAGGAGGACGATAAATCCGATGATGGTGGTTACGAAAGGGCCGAACACGATGGCTGAGAGGCCGGTCCCGGTAGGATGGGAACAACTTCCGGTGACTGACGGAAGTTTGAGTGCTGAGAGGATAAAGATAAGTGCGCCACAAATACCCAGGAGTGGAAGTGCATCTTTATTCTCTGTAATGAGTTTTTTCAATTGAACGAATCCGTAAATAATGAATGGTAATGAAATAATCCACCAAATTGCCGCCCAAAGGGGCGGAAGAAATCCTTCCATAACATGCATAATGAGAACTCCTAAAGAAATTTTGTTTTATTGTTAATAAATTTGATCAAAAAACAATGAGGATATTTTTCGAGACTTATGACAAATAACGGTCCATTTCTCTCAAATTTTGTATGGGGGTAATTCGGTTGTAAGATTAACATAACCGCGCAATTCGCCAATACGAGGATTTTTTCACAATCGGAGTGATTCTGAAAGAATGTGAGTTTAGAGTGATATCATACCTACAATCCGGAATGTCGGACGAAGGGAATGGTCTGGGGGTTTAGGATATCAAATCGATGACTATATATCTGGATCAATACAACTTTGTTATCCCACACGCTTCCTGAAACATCAGGAGCCGGCGGCCGGGGAATGTTTGTTCGAGAAGGGCAATACAAAAGTATATAACCTTCAGGGAGCAACGTAAGAGGCCGTTTTAATGGAGAGCCGACGAATGCATTGAAGTGCAGTATCGGTTCTGACATAGGAATACTGGTAATGTGGATATCTGTCTACATCTGCCAATACTTTAAGTGATACAGTGTGCGAGAAATTTGGAAATTCTGGTTGATCCTGCCAGAGGCCACTGCTATCGGGGTTTGACTAAGCCATGCGAGTCGAGAGGTGTAAGACCTCGGCGTACTGCTCAGTAACACGTGGACAATCTGCCCTGAAGTGGAGGATAATCCCGGGAAACTGGGGGTAATACTCCATAGTTCGTGCTGACTGGAATGTTATGCGAACGAAAGATCCGTCGCTTCAGGATGAGTCTGCGGCCGATTAGGTAGTTGTTGGGGTAACGGCCCAACAAGCCTGTCATCGGTACGGGTTGTGGGAGCAAGAGCCCGGAGATGGATTCTGAGACACGAATCCAGGCCCTACGGGGCGCAGCAGGCGCGAAAACTTTACCATGCGGGCAACCGTGATAAGGAAACCCCGAGTGCCAGCACAGGCTGGCTGTCCGCCAGTGTAAATAACTGGTGAAGAAAGGGCCGGGCAAGACCGGTGCCAGCCGCCGCGGTAATACCGGCGGCTCGAGTGGTGGCCACTATTACTGGGCTTAAAGGGTCCGTAGCTTGATATGCAAGTCTCTTGAGAAATCCGCCAGCTTAACTGGTGGGCGTTCAGGGGAAACTGCATTTCTAGGGACCGGGAGAGGTGAGAGGTACTGCCGGGGTAGGAGTGAAATCCTGTAATCCCGGTGGGACCACCTATGGCGAAGGCATCTCACCAGAACGGGTCCGACAGTGAGGGACGAAAGCTGGGGGAGCAAACCGGATTAGATACCCGGGTAGTCCCAGCTGTAAACGATGCGCGTTAGGTGTGTCAGTGACCACGTGTCACTGAGGTGCCGAAGGGAAACCGTGAAACGCGCCGCCTGGGGAGTACGGTCGCAAGGCTGAAACTTAAAGGAATTGGCGGGGGAGCACCACAACGGGTGGAGCCTGCGGTTTAATCGGACTCAACGCCGGGAATCTCACCGGATAAGACAGCTGAATGATAGTCGGGATGAAGACTCTACTTGACTAGCTGAGAGGAGGTGCATGGCCGTCGTCAGTTCGTACTGTGAAGCATCCTGTTTAGTCAGGCAACGAGCGAGACCCACGCGAGCAGTTGCCAGCTTGACCTTCGGGTTGATGGGGACACTGCTCGGACCGCCTCTGCTAAAGGGGAGGAAGGAATGGGCAACGGTAGGTCAGCATGCCCCGAATTATCCGGGCTACACGCGGGCTACAATGGATAGGACAATGGGTTTCTACACCGAGAGGTGATGACAATCTCCTAAACCTATCCGAAGTTCGGATTGCGGGTTGTAACTCACCCGCATGAAGCTGGAATCCGTAGTAATCGCGTTTCAACATAGCGCGGTGAATATGTCCCTGCTCCTTGCACACACCGCCCGTCAAACCACCCGAGTGAGGTCTTGATGAGGATGTATCTCTGATATGTTCGAATCTGGGTTTTGCAAGGGGGGTTAAGTCGTAACAAGGTAGCCGTAGGGGAATCTGCGGCTGGATCACCTCCTAACGAAATGAAAGTAGTAGCAGATGCAGACAGACCATAGAGTTGCCAGTGTTCCGGAATGGAATCAGAGGGCTCGTAGCTCAGTTGGAAGAGCGCGGCGTTTGCAACGCCGAGGCCTGGGGTTCAAATCCCCACGGGTCCACTGGTGTTAGATTTTAGATGCACCCGGTCTGGCGACAGATCCGGGGAAGGGCTTGAGACCCCGTGAAACCGGGGCAATGATACGCTGTGTAAAGGAGACGCAGAAAGAGATCACTAGGCGTTTCTGGACGTTACATGGGTTTGAAGAAACTACAAAGACGTTCTTACGCCTGTCAGTGGATGGCTCGGTTCGGGTGCCGACGAAGGGCGTGCCAAGCTGCGATAAGCTCCGGGTAGGCGCAAGGAGCCATTGAACCGGAGATCCCCGAATAGGACATCCAGATGCGTTCTGCATCATTCCGTCATCGGAAAGGGAACGCCCCGAATTGAAACATCTTAGTAGGGGCAGGAGAAGAAACCAACCGGGATGTCGTTAGTAGAGGCGATCGAACACGACAGAGTTCAAACCGAATCCTTCGGGAGATGTGGTGTATGGACCGCAGCAAAAGACATGCATTCAGAACTGAAGTTGCCTGGAACGGTGTACCAGAGAGGGTGACAGTCCCGTATGTGTATGAATGTATGCTTGAGCGGTATCCTGAGTAACGTGGGTCGGAATTCCCGCGTGAATGTGGGGGTCATCAACCTCCAAAACTAAATACTCCCCGAAACCGATAGCGTAGTAGTAGCGTGAGCGAAAGCTGAAAAGCAACCCTGGAAAGGTGTTGAAAAGTGCCTGAAACTGACAGGTTATCGCGTGATATGGCACGAAAGGATCTTCAAAGCGAAGGAACTCGTTGCAAGACGGTAGTACGGGTTTTGTTGCCGGTGTCATATCGTACGTTTTGAAGAACGGGCCAGAGAGTTTATTCTGTTGGCGACGGTTAATTTCTATGAAAGAAGCCAAAGGGAAACCAACAAGTCCGCAGCCGCAAGGTCAGGGACGACGTACTACCAGTGCGTGAAGTCAGCAGGATAAGACCCGAAGCCCGGCGATCTATGCGTGGGCAGGTTGAAGCGTGCCGAAAGGTGCGTGGAGGACCGCAAGCGGTTTTGATATGCAAATCATTCGCGTGACCTGCGTATAGGAGTGAAAGATTAATCGAGCCGGGCATCAGCTGGTTCCTCTCGAAACATGCCGTAGCATGACCTGGCCTGAGATAGACAGTGAGGTAGAGCACTGATTGGGGAAGCTGGGGGCGAAAGTCCTCACTCTCCTGTCAAACTCCAAATTCCCTGTCATCTGAGACGGCCGGAAGTCCGCATTACGGGGTAAGCTTGTAATGCGTAAGGGAGACAACCCAGACCGTGGTTAATGTCCCTCAGTGCAGGCTCAGTGTAAACACTGAAAGTAGTCCTGGGTCAAAGACAACTGGGAGGTGAGCTTAGAAGCAGCTACCCTTTAAAAAGTGCGTAACAGCTTACCAGTCAAGATTCAGGGCGCTGAAAATGGACGGGGCTTAAGCCTGCCACAGATACCACGGACCATATAATAGTATGATGGCGTAGAGAGGCGTCCTGCATGGGCGGAAGCAGGGTTGCAAGATCCTGTGGACCGTGTAGGAATGAAAATTCTGGCAGTAGTAGAAGCTTAAGATTGGTGAGAATCCAATCCGCCGCAGGGGCTAGGTTTCCTCGACAATGTTCGTCAGTCGAGGGTTAGTCGGTCCTAAGACGTACCGTAATTCGAGTACGCCGAAAGGGAAACAGGTTAATATTCCTGTACCTGCATCAAACAATCCTGACGCTTTCGGATAGGCATTGCGGAGCCGTCGCTCCGTCTAAGCTGGATATGAAATTGGAGTACCGTAATGGTGAGAATTTTTCTAAACGGTGATGGGGTAACAATGCTGATTCCAGGAGCCCGTGAAAAGGGTGATGTAGTCCGTACCGAGAACTGACACAGGTGCCCCTCGCTGAGAAGGCGAAGGCGTGTCGGGAGTAATCGTGTTAAGGGAACTCGGCAAATTAGCCCTGTAACTTTGGGATAAGGGGTGCCTGCCCAGCGATTGGGCAGGTCGCAGTGACAAGATCGCTCCGACTGTCTAATAACAACATAGCAGACTGCAACTCCGAAAGGACTCGTATAGTCTGTGATTCCTGCCCAGTGCGAGTATCTGAACACCGGGTTCAACCGGACGAAGGACTCGTAAACGGCGGGGGTAACTATGACCCTCTTAAGGTAGCGTAGTACCTTGTCGCTTAATTGGCGACTTGCATGAATGGAATAACGAGAGCGATACTGTCCCTAACACGAACCCGTTGAACCTTTTGTACTAGTGCAGAGACTAGTGACTCCTTATGGGAAGTGAAGACCCCGTGGAGCTTTACTGCAGCCTGTCGTTGGGTTACGGTATTACCTGCGCAGGGTAGATGGGAGACGTCGATCCAACCCTTGTGGGGGTTGGTTAGTCAACGATGAGACACCATCCTGGTTTTATTGTAATTCTAACTGATTTATCAGGACATCGATAGGTAGGCAGTTTGGGTGGGGCGCCACACCCTCGAAAAAATATCAAGGGTGCCCTAAGGTCAACTCAAGCGGGTCAGAAACCCGCTGAAGAGTGTCAAGAGCAAAAGTTGGCCTGACGCGATTTCGCATAGCAAGAAATCGCGAGAGGAAACTCGGGTCTAACGAACCAATACGCCCTGTTGATGAGGGCTATTGACTACAGAAAAGCTACCCCGGGGATAACAGAGTCGTCGCCGGCAAGAGCACATATCGACCCGGCGGCTTGCTACCTCGATGTCGGTTCTTTCCATCCTGGCTGTGCAGCAGCAGCCAAGGGTGAGGTTGTTCGCCTATTAAAGGGGATCGTGAGCTGGGTTTAGACCGTCGTGAGACAGGTCGGTTACTATCTATAAGGAGTGTCGGAAGTCTGAAGGCAAGAGTGAAATAGTACGAGAGGAACTTTCACTCGGCGCCTCTGGTCGATCGGTTGTCTGACAAGGCATGGCCGAGCAGCTACGCGCCAAGAGATAAAAGCTGAAAGCATCTAAGCTTGAAACTCAGCCTGAACAAGAGACTTCATTAAAGACCCGGGTAAAAGACCCGGTTGATAGGTTCGGGATGTAAGCACGAAGGCAACGACGTGTTCAGTCCGCGAATACTAATAGTCCTAATAACGTCAAATTCAGTTTCTCAAACCCAGACGAAATCCTGAAACGCTACTGATTCTTTTCCTGCGTCTCCAACACTGTCCAAGCCAGGCCAAGATGGCGGAGCGGCCACGCGGTTGACTGCAGATCAACTACACTCCGGTTCAAATCCGGATCTTGGCTCTCAATAGCGGCCACAGCAGGTGTGTTACACCCGTTCCCTTTCCGAACACGGAAGTTAAGACACCTCACGTGGATGATGGTACTGAGGTACGCGAGTCCTCGGGAAACCTTCCTCGCTGCTATTGTTCAAGTAAGAAATTATCTATTCTTGAATTGTTCTTCTTGTTATTATTGTAAATCGAAAAAGTATTGTTGTATTAATTATCAGCAACTACGTCTGATGATAGATATTTTCTGAAAATGTTTTGAATACTTATATCGTCTTCAATCCGCATTGTTGTATTATTTTCAGGATTTAGATCATTTGGCCAATTAGCATTCCACCAGACAAAACCTATAACATGAGACCATTGGTTTTGCTCAATAAGAGTTGAAAATGCCTCTTCAATCCATACATCAGCAGAGGTATATGGATTTCTTATGTCTGTGCCAAATTCAGATAGTAACACAGGTTTTGATTGAGAAATGTTTCTAGCTGTCTGATATCCTCCGTTCATCATTACCCAAAATGGAAGAGAGTTTTTATCATCAGGGGTGAGTGCCCCATATGCTGAAATCCCGATTATGTCAATCAATTCATCTCCTGGATAGTACATCTTCGGATTATTCCACTCTTCTTCAGGATTTGAATGCCAATTGATATGAAATACCCAGATAAGGTTATCTGCTCCTTCTTCTTTCATAAGTGTAATGATATGTCGATATACTGATTGGAACAATAAGGTCCCCTTTTCTTTGCCAGTCCAATAGCCATTCCATGAGAACCACCATCCATTCATTTCTGTTCCGTATTCTATCAATAAGGGGTATGGCAGTTCTTTTGCCTCTTTTGCGAACTGACGAATTTCAGTATCATAAAAACCATCCCGAATTCTTTTCAGCGTATATAGTGGTTCAGGTCTGTATTGCTTATTATCAGTCCGGAGCATAAGTCTTACATATGGAATCGCTCCAAAAGCATGTATGGTGGTAATCTGTTCTATTGGGAAACTTCTATGTATGCTCCATTCATGTGAAAATGCGATGATTTTCAAAGGTTTCCCTGAGTGATATATATATGATTGAATGCTCTTATTTGAAATTTCCATTTCGTTATTATGATACCGGACTGGTGTGAATGCACCATTCCATAGTGTTCCGTTTTCTGGGAGGCTCAGGTTGATAGCATATCCATTTCCTACGATAATTTGTATCAGAAGTAATAATAGAAGGAACATTCTACTAAAATAAAGGCATGTACGTTTTCTTTCTATAGATATGAGATGATTTGGTATTTTAAATACAGATTGAGTCATACGTTGAATTACTATAGATGCCTGGATATGTAACAATTCACATATCAAAATAGGAGAAGATGATGAAACCTGGAATATTAAAATCTCCGGATACATCTTTGGGAGAGAGATTTCAGGTTTTGTTCGTAATTAGTTCTCCAGATATTGCAGTTTTATCCCAAAAATATCTGGAACTATCAGATCTTTTATCTGTTACGGTTTCTCACAATGGTCAGGAAGCTCTCGCATTTGTACAAAAAAGGTCATATGATGTAATTTTATCTGATTATGATCTTGATGATATGGATGCTATTACACTTCATATCAATCTGGAGCGGATAGGTCAGAAAAAACCATTTTTATTATTCAGTATACCTGACAGAGACCGTGATATTCTAATTGATTATGCGCAGGATCCCCAAAAACATGTTGATAGTGAACATGATGTTAATATCATTTTTAATGAGCAGATTCAGAAAATCGTTCAGTCAGTAGAACTTTTCAGAGCCCGGAACAGACTGGAGCTCTATGCTCGTCACCTTGAAGAACTTGTTGAGGAACGAACCAAACAGTTACAGATTGCGGAGCGTTTTGCAATAATTGGGGAACTTGCTACCATGATTGGGCATGATATGCGAAATCCTCTTCAGGTCATCACAAACATGCAATATCTTTTAGAGATGAAAATCAGCAAAATGCACCAGGACGAAGCATTTGTTCTTGTAAAGCATGGAATTCCTGAAATATTTAATCGGATACGAACTGAGGTTCTCTATTTGAACAAAATTGTATCTGATTTACAGGATTATGCAAGAGATATTCATCCAGAAGTATCAATAGTCAATCCAATTCTAGTTATGGATGAGATACTAAAAAATATCTCAATTCCTGATAATATTCAGGTAATAAAAAGAATAGAATCAGATTTTTTAATTTCAGGAGATCCATTTTTACTCACCAGAGTATTGGAAAACCTGATTAACAATGCCATACAGGCAATGGAAAAAGGAGGGATCCTTACTTTGAAGATATCCCGGGTTAAAGAGAATGTCTGTATAATGATATCAGATACTGGTGTTGGTATTCCTCCGGAGTCTTTATCAAAAATATTTGAACCTCTGTATACAACCAAGCCGAAAGGAACTGGATTGGGATTAGCAGTAACAAAACGGCTGGTTGAAGCACATGGGGGAACGATAACCCTGGTGAATACATCTTCTGAAGGGACAACGTTTGAAGTTACACTTCCTGCATCATAGATTTACATAATGGAGAAAATTATGAAGAGAATCCTAATTGTCGATGATGATTTGGCAATCCTCGATAGTACCAAACAAATTCTTGAATTTGAAGGATATGAAGTAGAAACCGCGGCAACCGCTGGAGGAGGACTGGAAAAAATTGAGTCTCAATTTTTTAATCTTGCACTGTTTGATATAAAACTCCCTGATATGGAAGGAACAGAACTCCTTGAAAGAGCACATAAAATCCGGCCTGATATGAAAAAGATCATGGTCACCGGGTATGCAAGTCTGGAAAATTCGGTTTTTTCACTCAACGCTGGAGCAGATGCGTACATTATGAAACCAGTTAATCCTAAAGATCTGTTACAGAAGATTAAAGAAAAACTGGATGAGCAGGAGAGAGATAAGATTATCGATGGCGATAAAGTAGCCGAATTCTTAGAAGAACGCCTTCTCTCAATCCGATAAATGCACTATCATGAGCGACCTTACCAAGGAAGAATTAATCACCACATTACAGGGGATGGATGTTCCCAATACAGTTTTGCTTGAAGATCCTTCAATTACCCTAGATACCTTTATTCTAGCGATAAAAAAATTTCGAATACAGGCTCCTGATGATTTCTATGCGTTCTTAGCTGACCGGATAGGGCTGGCCTTCATGGAGCGCGATATTCTTTTTGCCAACCCGCGAATTGGTTCAATACTCCCCTATGCAGTTGGTGAAGAAGTTCTCATCGCTCTCCTGGAGTCAAAACCAACATACCTGAAAATTGCAACGGCAAATCCCCTGGATGAACCCTTATTCAAACGGTTAGAAGAGGTATTTGGGAAAAAAATTGAAAAAGTAGTAACACCACTCGATGCCATCCTCACAATCACTGATACGAGTTATCAAGGGCCACATGCGTACAGTGCTCTGAGTGAATTGGTGGATCGTCAACCGGAAGAATCTGCATTCCGGATACTTGTTCCCTGGCAAAAAGCAACAATTATCATCGGCACGATCCTTGTTCTTTTTCTCATTGCCATAAATCCATACTTCTGGCTCTTCATCCTTTTTACCATCATCAATATCACGTATTTCGTGATGAATCCGGTCAAATTCTATGTGTCAATGCAGGGGATGACAGGAGAGAAGAATGTTATTCACATCTCTGATGAAGATATTCAAAATCTGAAAGATGAGGATCTTCCGATATATACCGTCCTGGTCCCACTCTTTCATGAACAGGAGATGCTCCCTCACATTTTGCAAAATATTGCAAATATCAATTATCCGCGTGATAAACTTGATGTTAAAATCCTGATGGAAGAGGAAGATACAGAAACAATTGAAAAGGCCAGAAAATTAGGTCTTTTTGGGAATGTGGAAGAAATCATCTCCCCTATGTCTGAAGCGGAGTATCACGCATTTTTAAGTGTCTTCCACCCGGTTGTCATCCCGAAGGCAGATATCACAACGAAACCCCGTGCCTGTAATTATGGATTAAAGCGTTCACGGGGAGAATTTGTGGTAATCTATGATGCAGAGGATTTCCCTGATCGGGATCAATTAAAAAAGGTAGTTATTGCATTCCAGCGTCTCGGTCCGAAATACGCATGTGTTCAGTGCCTTCTGAATTTCTACAATCCACGGAAGAATATGCTGACACGGTGGTTCTCAATTGAATATTCTTATTACTATGATTTTTACATCCAGGGATTGGATAAAATTGATGCACCAATCCCTCTAGGAGGAACGAGTAACCACTTCAGAATGAAAACCCTGCGGGAGCTGGGTGCATGGGATCCATACAATGTGACCGAAGATGCCGACCTGGGTATGCGAATAGCACGGAAAAATCTCCATACTGCAGTCCTGAATTCTCATACCTATGAAGAAGCAGTTACTCGTGTTCCATCATGGATACGTCAGCGTTCACGATGGGTGAAGGGATTTGTTATCACCTGGTTTGTGACGATGCGGCATCCGGTTAAAGTTCTGAAAGATATCGGAATCAAAAATTTTTTTATCTTTCAGACTGGCTTTGGGGGTAATTTTTACCTCCCACTTATGAATCTCTTCCTTTGGCTGGTATTTGCGGCAGGTTTTATCATTCCGGAATATTTTTCCAGCTGGTTTGATTTCTGGCCCTTTGCAGCGATTGCAGTATTCAATCTTCTGATAGGAAATCTCTTCTTTCTGACCATGATGGTCTTTGCAACCTGGAAAGAAAAGCAACGTGATCTTCTTCTCTATGCACTCTTTTCACCGATATATTGGTTACTGATGAGTATTGGTGCATGGAAAGGAACCCTGCAACTTATCTTTAAGCCGTATAAATGGGAAAAAACAAGCCATGGTACTGAAATTGTTCACGAACAGTTATTAATAGAACACCCGGAGCGGTTTTCTAAACCGGTGAAATGGATAGAGGTGAAATCCCCGGAGGTTGACCGTGGAGCGCGAAAAGTAACCGGCAGCCAGATCGCGTTTTCGATAGGGATAACGATTCTTCTAATTTTGCTCGCTCTGATCATCTTTGGTGTGATAGAGTATAAGCCAATTTCAGACCATTTCACAATTACAAAAATCCCCGGCTTAAGTCAGGTAATGACACCTTTGGAAGATTACCAATCAGGTCGTGATGTACGGTTGCTGAATTATGAAGCATTACCCGGTCCATACTCAACATCACCACCGATTATTAATTCTGAACCTGTGAGAACACAGGAAATTACTTCGTTTGATACCATCGAGCCAGGAAGACCTGCACGAGTATTTTATACACCTGGAGAACCAGGACTTGCCGTCAGATATGATCCTCAGGTGAACCGGATTATTATAATTTCAGAAAAAAGGCTTCCTGAAGGGGACTTTTATGTGGTCACTGCTCGTTCTGGTGGAGTAGAATATTCAAAAAACATGGATATTACTCCTGGGACTATGGTTCTGGACGGTGGATTAAACACAACAGACATCAGAGTTTTCCGGGTGTTGAAGACTGGTGCACGCATTCCTGTGATAGATACGGCCATATAAAAAATCAGATGATGCCACAGGCATCTGTTGAGAAAGGAAGGGTTTGGTTATAGAGGTATATTGCTTCATCCGGAAGCAAAGATTCTGCTGCTGCTCGTGCTTTCCATCTTCTAAACTCCTCGTTTTCAGGATCAAATGAGAGGGCTTTTGTGAAGTATTCGTGAGCAATGGGAAACTTGCCTAATTCATAATAACTTTGCCCGCCAAAGAACCAAGCCCACCGGTTACATGGAAACAGATCGATAGATTTGTCAAACTCATCTGCAGCAAGCTGGTATCTACTTTGGTTCAGGTAACAGTTCCCCTTCGTATAATAAGTCCAGGGTATAGAAGGATCAAGTTGTATCCCTTTATTCAGATATGCTATTGCATATTCACACTGGCCTCCTTTCTGCAGGATATCTCCCCGATAATAATACGCCCAGGCATTTCCAGGATCCAGTAGGATTGTTTTATCAAAACTACATAGTGCATCCTGGTATTTTCCAAATTCATACTGGGCCATTCCCCGGTAATACCATGCCTCCGGATTCATCGGATCGAATTTGACAGCAGAGTTAAGGTAGTTGAGTGCATCTGCATACCTTCCGTCATGATATGCAATCGCGCCCTGATAGAACCACAGTGATGCATTTTTGGGTGCATCTGCGGTCTTCTTCGATACATTTGCCAGTGACCATGAGGCTGGATCCTGTGCAGCCCGGATTGATAGGTACAGGGTTCGGTATTCTTTCGTATATGGGTCGATGGTGAGTGCAGAGTTAATAGCCTCAAGTGCCAGGTCATATTGCATGGTGTTATAATACGCATTGGCAAGTTCATACCAGGCAGGGGCCTTGCATGATGATATCTCAAGACTGGTTTTCAGTTCATTAATAGCAGATTCATAGTCCCCAGAAATAGCCAGGTTTTTTCCATATACAAATCGCGTCCATTCATTATCTGGATTTAATTTTATGGCAGTTTCATAGTGCATTCTGGCAGCGGTAAGGTTTCCCAGTTTTTCAGATGCCCTGCCCATTTCATAATAGGTGCCGGCGTTGGAGGGATCAAGTTCCAGTGCTTTTTGTAGTGCTTCAATTGCCGGTGCATATCTTCCCAGTTCGGTATATGTTGTTCCGGTGAAGTACCAGGCAGGAGCATTGTCCGGATCATATGTGGTTGCTTTGATAAACCAAGGAAGTGCCTCACTGTGTCTTCCCTCTTCAAACAGAAGGCGCCCCTTATTAAAAGCCGACCATGTATTATTCGGTTCAATAAGGAGATCATGTTCAACCTGGATATAGGTCAGGGGTTTGGTTGTATTTACTCGTAAGGATGATAAGAGGTTCAGAGCGGTTTCATTTCCTGGGAGGAGATCAAGAACTTTCAGAAGTTCTCGACCTGCTCGTTCTCTTTCTCCTGCTGTGATGAGTATTTGCGATTTAGTGAGGAGGATTGTACCATTACGAGGATTATACTCTGCAGCTTTTGTTATTGCGTCTAGTGCTCCGTCAACATCCCCATTTTCATAAAGTTCTTTGGCTTTTGCATACCAAAGGTCTGGATTTTTTGGATCTAAAGTTAGTAAATTATTCAGACTCGTCAGAATGGTTGTTGGTTCTTCTGAATTATTCGTTTCAGGTTCTATTCCATTTTTATCAGTTATGCATCCGCATAACAACAAAAGCATAATGAGAATTACAAACAGGACATGATGAGTCTGCATATCATGTCATCGATGTTTAAGTAAAAAAATAAAACTCGAAGAGATAAGGAGAAAAATTAGATAGAAATCCCTGCTGGGAGAGGAACAGTTGAATTTGCTTTTTGCATTGTCGCAATCATTGAGCTGTTGAACTTTTCAGCAGGTGACATGGATGCGATTTCAGAGCTGTTGAATTTTTCAGCAGGGTGCATGGATGCGATTTCAGAGCTGTTGAACTTTTCAGCAGGTGACATGGATGCGATTTCAGAGCTGTTGAACTTTTCAGCAGGTGACATGGATGCGATTTCAGAGCTGTTGAACTTTTCAGCAGGTGACATGGATGCGATTTCAGAGCTGTTGAACTTTTCAGCAGGGTGCATAGATGCGATTTCAGAGCTGTTGAACTTTTCAGCAGGGTGCATAGATGCGATTTCAGAGCTGTTGAACTTTTCAGCAGGGTGCATAGATGCGATTTCAGAGCTGTTGAATTTTTCAGCAGGGTGCATGGATGCAATCATTGAACTGTTAAATTTTGGTATTACCATACCGCCGGGATAAATTACATCATCTGCATAGGCAAAGCTAAGAAATGAAGCAATTAATAATCCTGTTATTATTACGAGTATACCAGACCGAAGGGCTGCCATAATATTTCCTCAGAATTCGTTAGTTATGGAGATATTTAATGATAATCTTTCAAATTTTGAATTCTTGAGGTATGGTAGAGAGATTGAAGAAAAATTTTTAAAGAAAAAATTGGAAAAAATAAATTACCTTATTGTAAGGAAAGTATTACGATATTTAATTGAGTTTCACTCCCGATGGAAGTGGTACGGTTGAAATTGAGTTCTGCATAGTTCCAATTTCAGAGCTGTTAAACTTCTGTGAGTTCTGCATGGTTCCGATTTCAGAGCTGTTGAACTTCTGTGAGTTCTGCATAGTTCCAATTTCAGAGCTGTTAAACTTCTGTGAGTTCTGCATGGTTCCGATTTCAGAGCTGTTGAACTTCTGTGAGTTCTGCATAGTTCCGATTTCAGAGCTGTTGAACTTCTGTGAGTTCTGCATAGTTCCGATTTCAGAGCTGTTGAACTTCTGTGAGTTCTGCATGGTTCCGATTTCAGAGCTGTTGAACTTCTGAGAGTTTTGCATGGTTCCAATTTCAGAGCTGTTGAACTTCTGAGAGTTTTGCATAGTTCCGATTTCAGAGCTGTTAAACTTCTGTGAGTTCTGCATGGTTCCAATTTCAGAGCTGTTGAACTTCTGTGAGTTCTGCATAGTTCCGATTTCAGAGCTGTTGAACTTCTGTGAGTTCTGCATAGTTCCGATTTCAGAGCTGTTGAACTTCTGTGAGTTCTGCATAGTTCCGATTTCAGAGCTGTTGAACTTCTGTGAGTTCTGCATAGTTCCGATTTCAGAGCTGTTGAACTTCTGTGAGTTCTGCATAGTTCCAATTTCAGAGCTGTTGAACTTCTGTGAGTTCTGCATAGTTCCGATTTCAGAGCTGTTGAACTTCTGTGAGTTCTGCATAGTTCCGATTTCAGAGCTGTTGAACTTCTGTGAGTTCTGCATAGTTCCGATTTCAGAGCTGTTGAACTTCTGTGAGTTCTGCATAGTTCCGATTTCAGAGCTGTTGAACTTTTCAGCTGGTTGCATGGTACCTATCATTGAACTGTTAAATTTTGGAATTACCATACCACCAGGATAGATTTCATCGTCTGCATAAGCGAAACAGATCATTGATCCAATCGCTACAATTATACCCATTATAATTACGCCAGAACCGACGGATGCCATATTAAACCTCAGTTCTTTTTGGATAGGAAGATATTTAAGGCTAGTCTAATTTCGGTTATATGTTTTAGACTGAATAAAATAGAGATATTACTTTTACGACTTTTCAATTAGATAAAATAAAAAAAGTAAACGAAATAGTACATTTCACTGATGTTTCTTTAATTTGCCTTAATGTCAAGGATCCAGCGGTAGACAGAAGGCGCAACATTTCCACACTGGCGGCAGCGCAGTATATGATATCCTCCTTGTTCAAGAGCACACACCTGTTCTTTGATTTGGACCGAATTTGAAAATGTTATCCAATGAGCAGTTCCCTCATCAGAAAGCATGGATAAGAAAAGATATGGGGAATTTATGAGTCCATACGGAGTTGGGATAATGATTCGCGAAAATTTCTGACGGATGAAATTGTTTGCTAGTAATGCGTCTCCTCTAATAATGTGAACTTGTGACGACACACCATTCACTATAGTGTTGATGGCCATCCAGGAACACGCATGTTCATTCATCTCAATAGCGATTACCTGAGAACCTCGTGCCGCAGCAGGGATAACATATGGTCCTACACCTGCAAATGGGACAAAGATTCTTTCACCTGGTTTTACAAGGTCGGCGATCCGTTTCCGTTCTGACCCCATTTTTGATGAAAAGTATACATGGCTGACATCAAGATGGTACTTGAATCCAAATTCCCGATGTTCAGTAACCAAATTCTTTCCAAAGATTGGATTGAAAAGTGTAGTCCGAAAAGGTCCGTTCACACTCCCGGTTTTATTTAATATTGTGTGTATTGATGGTCTTCGCGCTAGAAGTGCGGCAACAATAGCGTCATGATACTGCGTGAGAGATGAAGGAATACCGATGATTGCGATATTTCCGATTATTTCATACCCACCAGGAAGCTTGATCAGAAGGTCATCAGGGATGATTCCAGTTAAATCTTTTCGAAGGCCCATGTTATTGTGGTCAAATATATTCTGATACCTGGATTCTCCTGAATCCATTTTATGTAACTTCTTTTGAATCGCTCACATGAATATTGGCCAGTTTTGTTTGTTTGAGTCGGTATAATTTCAGGTGATTCTCCTATCATTTGTATGAATCACTGGTCGTCACAATGAACGTATTTTTTAATCATACCAGACATATGAGAATCACAGGTATGAGAAAGCAACTTACGGCTATCATTGAAAGAGAAAATAATGGATATTTTTCACTCTGTCCTGAACTGGATATTGCCAGCCAGGGGGACAGTGTTGAAGAGGCCCGTGATAATCTCCGTGAAGCGATAGAACTTTTTTTTGAATTTGCTTCATCATCGGAGATACAAAACCAGTTACATGAGGAGATCTACATAACCCGGCTTGAGGTGGCAGTTGGGTAAATTGCGTATCCTCTCCGGAAAAGAGGTATGTATGATTCTTGCGAATCATGATTTTTTTGAGGTGCATCAGTGGGGGAGTCATATTGTTATGCAAAAACAGTTGACAGATACTATCATTACCGTTCCGGTTCTTAATCATCCAGAAGTACGTATTGGTACGCTCCAATCTATTATTCGTCAATCCGGAATTCCAAGAAGTGAATTCGAATAAAATTTTTGTTGATCTATTGGTCTCCCTCTGAGCTAATACGGAGGATGAAATCCGTGATTAGTAGCATGAAACCCTCAGTTCGTTTCCCCCGCCGTCTGTCATATCGATCCGGATAGTCACTTTTCATGGCGTGAAAGCGATCATTGTCGATTGCGAAAGGAGTCAAATGTATAACTGAAGATATAAACTGTTTCTTAAAAAAGGGGTGTAAGAGATCCGAACTAGTTGTTCTAATGCTGTTGACGGGATCCGAACCCGCGACCTCCAGATATCTCAGTCTTGAACTTATGAGTCTGGCGCCCTAACCAGCTAGGCCACAACAGCACAAAGTGCATTATAAGAAAGTCGTTTCAACATAAATACCTGACGATTTTACGATCACATGATCTCATTATAATGAGTGATCAATCTCATTTCATGGAATCAGATGAGCGTAATCAGGTTGTTGTGGTTTTTTGTACGGTCCCATCAGGCTCAGCGCATACCATTGCCGGAGAACTTCTCGATAAACATCTTGCAGCCTGTGTCAACATATTCCCTGTCAGATCTATGTATCGATGGGAAGGATCGCTCTGTGATGATTCTGAAGATCTCCTGATCATCAAAACATGTGCTGGTAAATCGAGTCTATTGACTGAAGTTTTGGTTAGCATTCATCCTTATGCAGTACCTGAGGTTCTTTGCCTTCCCGTACAGGGAGGATTCTCTGGGTATCTGTCATGGGTAGTAGGTGAGGTGTACCCTGCTCATTCCAATTCATGAATAATTATGCTGTGCATGTTTTATAAGAAAGCGAAGAGTATTCGATATCTGCACAGCATATAGTGATGGGGATAAGACTGGCAGAAGGGACCGAAAAAATCATTGAATTAATAGCGGAAAATTCTGAAGGTATAAGTATACACGAGGTTGCCGAAAACCTGGGAATACATCGGAATACTGCTGCAAAATATCTGGAAATACTACATAGCCAGGGTCTTGTTGAAGTAAAAAAAATCGGAGTTACAAAGTTATATTACTCCAGCCGGATGACTCCCCTCTCCTGTGTTATCCGATTATTTTCAGAACCAGTATTTGGGATTGATCGTGGTCGAATCATCCGATCAGTAAATCAATCCGCGCTGGATCTGATCGGACTTTTAAAAACAGAATGCATCGGGCGCTCACTCGTGATGCTTGATGAACACCTCTCTCCAGGTATATTCTCTGGTATTCTACCTGCCCTTCGAGGAGATGAGACGACATTTCAAGCTGTCAGACACACATGTAATGGCAAAAACTGCTATATTATCAAAGGTATCCCTGTCCGACTGGAAAATGGACGAAGTGGGGCCGCGCTTATTGTCCTTGATAGTCAGTCTGTTGAAGGAGCCCAAATGCGTCTTCGGTTTTGTGAACAACAACTTGACCAGTTAAAAACAGTCTCATATCCCTTCATCGCCCAATTTTCAGATACGTTCGAGATAATTTTTGCAAATGAAGGATTTTTACAAACTTTTCATCCCACCTCTACCAGAGGTTCAGGGGGGAGACTTCTCCTGGAATGCTTTGAAAAAGATGACTCTCCCTTGAGAAAAGCAATAGAATGTGCAAAAGAAACCGGAGAACACAAAACAAATATCCGAATGATCCATTCATCCGGTGACGTCAGGCATTATCAATGGACCATCCGGGCATCCCAGGATTCTGACAATTGGAAATTTCTTGCTGTTGGTATTGATGTTACCGAGCACTTTCTTCAAAAAGAACAATTCAACCATTTTTTTGAATCCGCTGAAATGCTCTTTGGGAAAAGAACCCAGGATCTTCGGGAAATAAACCGGCAATTATACAATGAAATCTCTGAAAGAAAAAAATCTGAAGAAACGCTCCGGATGTATGAGCACACCCTCCGGAATGTGGCAGATATGGTTTTCTGGTTTACCCGGGACGGGCATGTTACTTTTTATAATGATTCTGCGAAACAGGCTCTGAAATTACCTGATGAGAATGATAAGATCTGGATCAGTTCTTTCATACCTCATCCACCGCTTGGTGATTGGAATATCTTTCATGGAGAATTGATGCGCCAGGGAAGCATCGTTCTCCAGACATCAATGATCCGGCAAAATCAGGAAATATTCCCAGTAGAGATACGATTCACCTTCATCTCTTATGGTGGCAGGGAATACTGCTGCTCTGTAGCACGGGATATACATGAACGTATTGAAGCACTTGATAAGCTGGTTGTGAGTGAGAGCCGGTTCAGGGAACTTGCTGAAACCATATCAGATGTCGTCTACATCCGTGATCTAGTGCAAGGAAAAATCGATTATTTAAACCGCGCTTTTGAATTGATATATCAAAGACCTATTCAGGAAATGTATGTCTCCCCGTCTTTATGGAGTTCTTCAATCCATCCTGATGATCGTGACAGGTTGATGATGCTTTCAGAAGGTGAAAGTTCATGTGATCGATTAACTATGGAATATCGCATCATACGTCCGTCTGGCGATGTCAGATGGGTGCGATCAAAGATATATTACGTCAGGGATAGTATGAATACTCCCATCAGGGAAATTGGAGTTATAACAGATTGTTCACAAGAAAAACGCATTCAGGATGAGCTAAAAGAAATTAATGAACGATTTTATCTGGCTCTTCATGCAGCACCTGTGGCCATGTTCGGCCAGGACAATGACCTTGTGTACACCTGGGTTGAAAATTCATCAATGGGTCTTACAGACTCTGATATTATCGGGTACACTGACCATGAGATCTTTCCAAAGGAAACTGCCGATGAATTACACAAATTAAAATCAGAGGTTCTTGTTTTTGGAAAACCATGTAACAAGGAGGTTGAAGTGCACCTTGGCGGGAAAATGTGCCCGATTCATCTTTTTCTTCGTCCGTATCGAAATGTGTCTGGAGAGATTACTGGCCTTATCGGGGCAGCCATTGAGATGCAGGATATGTTACATCAGAAACGAAGGTCTACCCTTACTGAAATCCGATATAGGAAATTGTTTGATGCTATCCATGAAGGTTACATTGTTTTTTCGTCAGTTATGAGTAAAAATGGAGAAATATGTGATTTTTGTATTACTGATCTGAATCATTATGCTGTCCGGAGAATAAACCGGTCGAAAAAGGAACTCATTGGAAGGAAACTTTCTGATTTTCGTCCGGATATTGATCATTTGTGGATTGACACTCTCTTAGAGGTTGCCAGATCTGGCAATCAGAAGGAATTTGTATCCTACTCTGAATTTTTTAAGGGGTATTATTCATTTCAGGCATTTTTGGTCGGTGAAGATCTCATTGGTGCTGTCATCAGGGATGTTACTGATGAAATGAGACGGAATGAGCATTTACAGGCATATCGCGATCTTGCCATGGAATTATCTGCGACAACGAATATCCATCATGCACTTGATCTTATTCTTGATACAGCACTTCAGGTTCCTGGGATTGACTCTGGGGGTTTGTATATTCTCCATGATGAGGAAAAATACCCTGTTTTAAAATTATATACTCACAAGGGTCTTTCTGATTCATATGTGAATGCAGTCAGTGAAGTTGTGGTGGATGAGAATATTCTTGGTCTTTTTCATCAAAAAATTCCGAACTATATTACGATTGATGATCCTGAGTCTGATCCAATTAGGCCGGTACTCCAGGAAGAGGGATTGAGATCTTTTGTGCTTATTCCTTTATATGAGGGAGGAATTCTTATTGGATGTTTGAATCTTGGATCGCATTCTCTCCCGGATATACCTGAACGTGAAAAGCCATTTCTTGAAGCATTGTCCGGATGGTTAGGAAAAACGCTTCAACGTTTCATGGATTCTGATAAAAAGATCGATACATCCGGATATGTGATTGTAAAACCGGATGGCTCGATTCTTGAAGGAACACTCTGGAAGAATAGAATCCATGTTCCTGAAGATTTAACCAGCCTTATCCAAAAAAATCATGCGAACCTACTGACCGGTAAGGAAATTGAGGGGTTTATAAATGGACACCTCCAGCCATATGTAATACGGTTCTGTCCATGGGGGGATGATGTTGCTTATATTATCAGATCAGGAGGGGACAGGTCCTGACCTTCGACCAGAACATCTCTTGATAGACACTTCAATAACTGCAATATGTGCAATACTCTCTTCAGGATACAGGCCACCAGAAGTACTGGCATATTTTGATGCAATGATCCCAAGAGCTTCTGATTTTCTTTGTCCGGTAAGAAGCGTGCTCACACCTTCGATCATTACACTCTCATATGCCATTCCATAATCACAGGGATTCTTACTGGAGATAAGTTCACATCCCTGTTCAATTGTGATACAAACACGAGGATTCTTAGACAAAATTTCGATCTTTTTTCCTTCACATGCAGAATGCAGAAGGATTGTTCCATTATGATGCACAAAGCACATCGGAACGCAATATGGAGTTTCATCATCACTCATCGCGACGTGGCAGAAGAGTGCTGTATTGAGGATTTGAGTAATCCTCTCTATTTCTGTTATTTCCTTGTCTTTCCGACGCATTCATGCCTGCCGGTTTTTTTCAATGACAGCAACAAGCCCGGCAGCGATGGCTGCTACTTTTTTATCACTCCGAAGAGGAGTAGACAGCTGGGTCATTCTGGTCTCTTCTTCCTGGATGTACCGCTTCAGGGTCTTATTGATATGTTCTTCCTGGAGGAAGTGTGTATGAGTGTTTCCCGCTATGAATTCAGGATTATGGATGACGGCGTGGTGCAGGGGCAGGGTTGTCTTGACACCAAGTATAACATATTCGTATATCGCCCGGCGCATTCGTGATATTGCATATTCCCTGCTCATACCCCACGCACACAGTTTGGCAATCATTGAGTCATAGAATGGTGGAATAGTATACCCGGCATGAATGCCTGAGTCAAGTCTGATCCCTGGACCGCCTGGTGATCGGTACCTGGTGATCTTTCCAGGATCAGCTGCGAAATTATTCAGAGGATCTTCTGCATTGATTCGACATTCTATCGCATGTCCTCGAAGAGTAATGTCTTCCTGTCCGTATTCGATGGGATCTCCTGATGCAACAATGATCTGCTCTTTTACAATGTCGATACCAGTGACCAGTTCGGTGATGGTGTGTTCAACCTGGAGCCGGGTGTTCATCTCCATGAAGTAATAATTCCCATTATCATAGAGGAACTCCACCGTACCTGCATTGACATAATTGACAGCTTCTGCAACTCTCAATGCTGAGTCTGTCATTTTCTCCCGCAGTTCAGGGGTCATGACCGGACAGGGCGCTTCTTCGATGAGTTTCTGATGTCTTCTCTGTATCGAGCATTCTCGCTCAAACATGTGAACGCGGTTCTTGTGTTCATCACAAAACACCTGCACTTCGACATGACGTGGTTTCTGCAAATACTTCTCGATGAAGACTGTCCGATCACCAAAAGCAGATTCTGCAATTCGCATTGCCCCGTCTATTGCAGACTCGATCTCTGAGGGATCATGGACTATCTGCATCCCGATACCTCCCCCTCCGGCACTGGCCTTTACAATAACTGGATACCCTATTGAATTTGCTATCTTTGCTGCCGTGTCTAGATCATCGATCCCTCCTTCAGTGCCTGGAAGAACCGGAACACCGGCATTTTTCATCGTCTGTTTGGACTGGATCTTTGAGCCCATTGCCGAGATGGTCTTTGATTTGGGACCGATGAAGGTAATTCCTTCTTCAGTACACAGTCTTGCAAACTCGGCATTCTCTGCAAGAAATCCATATCCTGGATGGATAGCTTCAGCACCGGCCTTTTTAGCAACTTCGACAATTCGTTCCTTGTTCAGGTATGATTTCGATGGCGGGGCAGGACCAACCGGGAACGCTTCATCTGCGTAATGAACAAAGAGCGAGTCCTTGTCTGCTTCTGAATAAATCGCAACGGTGTCGATTCCCAGTTCTCGACATGCCCGCATGACCCGGATCGAGATCTCTCCACGGTTTGCAATCAGTATCTTTTCGAAATATTTCATTCAACCACCAGGAGCACATCACCAGCTAGCACGGTGTCTCCGGCATCGACAAAGATCTCTTTTACTACTCCATCACGGGGGCTTGTGATCGGATTTTCCATCTTCATGGCCTCAAGAACAATGAGGGTTTCTCCGGCAGTCACCTGATCCCCACGTCCAACCCGGATCTGAAGAACCATGCCCTGCATATTGCTCTTGACTCCCCCGGGAATATCGGACTTTGGTGGTTCTGATGCCTTTTGTTTTCCTTCAACCAACTGATCCCCGATAGCAAGGATCCGGACTGTAAATGTCTCGCCGTCTACCTCAACCTGCATGGAAGATGGCAGGGAAAGATTTGAATCCTTTTTCTGAACTGCTGATGGAATGGGTTCTGGTTTTCGTTCTCCCTTCAGGAATGACGGGGCAATGGCCGGATAGAGGATGTAGGTGAGTACGTCTTCTTCCTGCCTGATGAGGCCTGCTTCTGTTGCTTCAGCCTTCATCTTTTCATACATGGGTGCCAGAAGGTCTGCCGGCCGCACTGCGATAACCTCTTCGTTACCGATGATCAGCGTCCGGATTTCATCAGAGATGGGCCCGGGTGACTTACCATACAGCCCTTTTACATAATCCTTGACTTCGTTTGAGATGGTCTTGTACCTCCCACCGGTCAGGACGTTAAATACTGCCTGGGTTCCCACAATCTGTGATGTCGGGGTGACAAGCGGTGGATACCCAAGATCTTCTCTAACCCGGGGGATTTCATCAAAAACGGCTTCCATCTTGTCAAGTGCATCCTGATCCTGGAGCTGAGAGACAAGGTTCGTAATCATTCCGCCCGGCAGCTGGTAAATAAGTACATCACTATCAACCCGTTCAGCAACCGGAGTAAACAGACCCTCGTATTTATTGCGGATCTTCAGACATTCATTTCTGATCTGCCGGAGTTGGAGAAGATCTATCCCAGTATCTCGCGATGTTCCCTGTACTGAAGCTACAATGCTCTCAGTGGGTGGCTGGCTTGTCCCGAGCGCAAACGGTGACATGGCGGTATCGAGAATATCCACTCCTGCATCGATGGCAGCATCATATGACATTGGTGCTATGCCACTGGTGCAATGACTATGCAGATCAACCAGGACATCCATCTCGTCTTTTATACCGGTGATGAGTTCTTTTGCAATACCCGGCATGATAAGTCCAGCCATGTCCTTAATGCAGATTGAGTCACAATCACGGGCATATAGTTCCCGCGCGAGATCTACAAAACCCTTGACCGAGTGGACCGGACTTGTTGTGTACGATATCGTTCCCTGAAGGTGAGCGCCGGTCTCTTTAACCCTGGTCATCGGACGCTCCATATTTCTGATATCATTCAGGGCATCAAACACCCGGAATATGTCAACCCCATTTTTATGCGAGAGGTCAACAAACCGATCAACCACATCATCAGAATAGTGGCGGTACCCGACCAGATTCTGGCCCCGCAGGAGCATCTGAATGGGAGTGTGATTCAGTTCTGCCTTGAGTTTCCGAAGTCGTTCCCATGGATCCTCATTGAGAAACCTGATACAACTGTCAAAGGTGGCCCCACCCCATGCCTCAACCGAGAAGAAACCGGCCTTATCTATAGAGCGGGTCAGCGGGATCATGTCCTCAGTTCGCATTCTAGTTGCGATAAGTGACTGGTGCGCATCCCGAAGTGTTGTATCTGTTATGCAAAGCCGTTTTATTCGGTCAGAACTCATTTGGACACCTATATTACCGCCAGGGTGCGGTTCAAACAATAAAGGTTGAACCGGATATAATAAAAAAGTCTCCTGCAATCAGGGAAAAAAGCAAAACGGCGCAGCAAAATGCCCCGGCTATCCGGTCTTTCAATGGTGAAACAAAGACAGGACAATGAGTCCCCCCGCTGGTGTACCCACGTAGGGTAAGAACGACTGCTCGTTCCTGTGCTAGTTGTAGTTGTCGTATGACGACTCCGGAAAAAACCGCCGGGATCATGGTTGGGGATAGCCTCTTTCCTTTCTGGCGGATTGCAACAGATACCCGGTTCGTCTCTCTTGCAAGTACTTCAAGTGAAGACATACTCAGTTCTCCTATAAGTCCCAGGTCAAATCCGGTTTTATTACCAAACAACCAGACCCCAACATCCAGAAGTTCTCCCGGATACCGGCCGGCATACATCCATGATGCAATGATGAGGATTGCCGTAATCCTGATTATATATGAGAAACCGTCCTCTCCTGACCAGATTGCAGCAAGTCCCATTACTACCGGGACAAGGAGAATGAGGATAAGAGAGCGAATGGTTCTGATCGATGTCTGTGCTTTTCCAAAAATCATCCACCAGATCAGAGAAAGAATCGCTCCGGCCAGAGAGACCCACGCCGCTGCTGAAAGGATAACAGTTGCCAGCAGCCTTATTCTTGGATCCTGCATACCGCCTCCTCAAGATCCTGCCTTGAAAGACCAGCGGGACATATCCCATGGTTGAGTAAGTACCTGATAAGTGGAGGTGCTCTCTTCCACCTGGTTAATCCTTCAGGCATTGAGCCTACCTTGGTTAGTACACCATTGTCCAGCTCCCAGAGTATGTCAATCGATGGGAGATGAGTTATGTCATGACTGATGAGAATGACTACCTGGCTGGAATGATCCTCAATAAGCTGGCTCACCCATTCTCTGGCCTCTCCATCTAACCCTGCATAGGGTTCGTCAAGAATGATAAGATCATATCCGCCGGTGAGAATTGCGGCAAGTTCAAGTCTTCTAAGTTCACCTCGCGAAAGTGCAAAAATATCGGCATTCTCTTTACCGATTAGTCCGGCTCGTGCGATGATCATCCGGGTGTCATGGCACCAGCTTGCGGCTTCTTCCTGTACGGTTATAGTACTGACATGGTAACTTGTGTCCTGCAGGAGCATGACTCTCCGTGTCCCTTCCCACCTGATGACTCCCTGGTCTGGTTTCTCAATTCCGGCAAGTATCTCACCAAGTGTTGTCTTTCCTGATCCGACCCGGCCGGTGAGAAGATGTATACCTGGTTGAAATGTGCCATCAGCCTGCAGGGTAAATGAACCATTTTTGCGGACGATTCCTTCAAGGCTAATCCCAGGAGAACTCACAAGGTATCCCTGCCAGATGTTTCAGCAATCACCGTTTTCCAAAATCCTGGATCATTCAGGTGACAATGTCCTCCCTGGTTACCCGTGTTTTGTGAGGATGTATGATCCTGCATCTCGCCATTTTCCAAGGTAATTATCTTGTCTGCATGAGCCAGGTGCTCGGGTCTGTGGGATGAAAAGAGAACATACCTGATCCCTGACTTTTGTATGATATTGTCCAGATGACTACAGAACTCATCATCAAGATGTGAGTCTGTCTCATCAAGAATGAGGAGATCAGGTTGTGCAATCATTGCTGCTCCACATGCAATAAGAACCAGTTCACCACCAGATAGTCCATGAACTGCCCGATCAAGGAGATGAGATATTCCAAGGTTTCTTGCACATACACAGACGATCTTTTCTATATCTGTGCAGTTTTTTTTAGAAAATCTTAGATGACTTGCCAACTCATCAAAAACCCGTGTGAAAAGAATGTTTCTATCCGGATATTCCCCCACCCACCCGATAACACAATCTGCAGGGTTTTTTCCGTCAATGTGGATTGTTCCAGTCCCTGGGGGAAAAATTCCTGCGAGAAGTTTTAAAAATGTGGTTTTTCCCGAACCATTCGGACCGGTTATTCCACAAACACCTGGTTTTATGGCACAGGAAGAGATGTTAAGGATTCCAGATCTTACTGCATGAATCTCGATCATCGGGTTGTAAGCCTGGTTGTATATGGCTGGATTCTTTTGGTTATGAGAAATGCTGCGGTAGACTTGATGATGTCTCCGGGAATAAATGGGAGCATCCCTGCGGTAATGGCCGGGATAATACCCATTGGAACGGACAGTATCAGCCATGATAAGCCAAACAGGTAAATAATGAGAATGCCGCTGGCAAGCCCTGCAACATGGATTTTTTCTGATTCCTGTTCATAGCATAATCCAACCATAATTGCAGCCGGAATAAATCCAATGAGGTATCCTCCGGTTGGACCGATCAGAACTCCGAGCCCCGCTGCACCGTTGTGAAATACCGGAAGCCCGATAGCTCCAAGAAGCAGGTATAATGCCATCGGAATTCCGGCATATCGCTTCATGATCGTTCCTGTCAGAAGAACACCCAGTGTCTGCAGGGTGATTGGTACCGGGATGAATGGGATTGATATCCAGGAAAAAACTGTGGTCATCGCGATGAAAAGGGTGGTGTGGGTGATGATGAGAGATCGGTGATAGTCGCCAGTCATTGTTATATGTGAATACAGTCGCCGGCAATGACTCGTTCTATCTTGCCGTTATCTTTCTTTACAACGAGTGCTCCATTTGGATCGATATCAATTGCTTCCCCTTCAAAGTGGGATCGAAGTGTTACGATCCGAACCCTTCGTCCAATGGTTGAGGAAAAATTCTTCCATTCCCTGATGACCGCATCATATTCTCCTTGTGAGATCATCTCGTATCTGTTCTCGAACTCTTTTAGTATTGCGGCAAGAAGAACAGCGCGGTCCACATCCTGGTTTACTTCCTGGCTGATCGAGGTAATGGTGCTACGGATGGTCTGATTTAGGGACTCAAGATTCACGTTTGCATCAATGCCGATACCTACCAGGCAGTATTCTACCTTTTGACCTTCTGCGCCAAGTTCAAGAAGAATCCCTGCTACTTTCTTGTCACCGATGATGATATCATTCGGCCATTTGATAAGGGCACCAATATCATACATCTTGCGTAAAACCCGTGCAACTGATACCGATGCAGCAAGGGTCAGCATAAAGAGGTGATCAATTGGGATCTGTGGCTGGAGGATGATGGTGACCCAGATACCACCAGTCGGTGAAACCCAGGCCCTCCCCATCCTTCCGATACCGCCGGTCTGTTCCTCAGCGATGATGACCATTCCGTTCATCTCATCGATTCCCCCCTGCTCTGCAAGATCCTTGCCGTACCAGATGGTTGACGGGATGCTTTCAAAAAACCGCATCCTCCTGCCGATGAGTTTTGTTTTCAGGTGTTTGTAGATAATATGGGGACGATAATCCTGGTTTTTATCATGGAGGACATATCCCTCTTCTTCTGAAGCGGTGATGTCATACCCGAGCTGGCGGAGCTCATTGATATGTTTCCATACTGCTGATTTTGAGAGAGAGAGTGCCTGTGCTATCTCACTGGTTTCAACCGGCTCATCTGACTTTTCAAGAATTTCAAGGACTTTGAACGCCTGCGTATACATGATATCACCGCTTTGCCCTGATCTGCTCTGTCGGAAGGGGACAGGGATCTTTCCCACATACCTGTTTAATTATAGTTGACTGGTGTTCCATCAGAGTTGCCAGGTCGAAAATTCCGGTAATGTCCACAAGACCGACTGCTGCGAAGGTATTTCCCTCCTCATCTTTTAAAGGAGCGACTATTACCGGAACCCCTTTGTACTGTCCGGTCGTTGGTGTGACTTTCTGAAGTTTTCCGGACGTTAATACTTCTTCAAGAATGGGACCTGAATAATCGGCGTCAACCACTATGCCTTCTTCAATCCGAATCCCCGGTTTACCTACAGACCGCGCTGTCACTGGTAATTTTCCTACCATTTCATGAATAGCCATACAGATAGGTATCCAATCCGTTGCTTCAGCCTGATCAGATAAGATATAACGGTTCATCATCTTCCCTCAATTATTCCCTTGTGTCTGATTACAATAACCCTTCGCCTCCACCGGCGCAGAACTCGCGGACAAACCGGTGTGAAGGGTATTCATGCAGACTGGCAATGATGATTCGCCCCGAACCATAGGTTATCTGCACCATCACCGGACCTGATGGTGCCTCCAAAATTACCTGCCCGTCTGATATGCCTGTAATGTTATCCAGTATTCCATCAATGGACACTTCGTCAGCCCCATCTTCAAGAATAGATGCTGAGGTGTGTCCTTCATTGACTGCAAGCAGCGTCTTTGCGAATCCATATCGGTATGTTATTGGGACCGGAAGCCAGTCATACGCATGAGACATGTCTGTGCCTGCTCCAAATGCAAGCACAGTGCCCCCTTCACTCACAAATCTTTTGATCCTAGGGCTGATTGCCCGGAGTGCTGCAAGGGTGCTGGTATGACCAGGAGCAGCAAATCCGGCAGGAATGACAACTCCATGAAATCTTCTTTTGAAAAATGGAGCTGCCAGAAGATGTGGAGTGACCAGTTCACAGGTATGGCCACACTCTTCAAATAATCTGGTAAAAAGGATCGGCCCTTCCCAGATGACTGCAACCTGATGTGCCATTTATCCTTTTATAACTCCAAGTGGTTCCAGTCGTGCTACAAGCCTTGACAATCCCAGGTTGTGGACAACAGAGACCACTTCAGATGATGGTTTGTAAGCATCTGGTGCTTCTTCTGCAATGGCCCCGTCATGGGGAGCTTTTACCATGATGCCCGCTTTTCCGAGCGTTTCCCGGATATTTTTTCCTTGGATCTTCTTTTTTGCCTGGGATCGGGAGAGAACCCTGCCTGCTCCATGACAGGTTGATCCAAAGGTCCGGTTCATGGCAACATCTGTCCCCTTCAGAAGGTATGAGGAGGATCCCATGCTTCCTGGAATGATAACCGGCTGACCGACGTGAGAGTAATCAGATGGCACATCGGGACAGCCAGGACCAAATGCTCGCGTTGCACCTTTCCGGTGAACACAAACTCTGGCCTTCTTTCCATCTATCTCATGTTCTTCCAGTTTTGCGACATTATGGGCAACATCATAGACCAGCCTGATGTCATCATATGCAATTCCGCACATGCTTGTAAGCACATTTCTTATCTGGTGGGTGATGATCTGACGGTTTGCCCATGCATAATTTGCTGCAGCGGCCATTCCACCAAAGTAGGCTTTTCCTTCCGGGGATGTCAGGGGAGCACAGGCAAGTTGCTTGTCCGGGAGGTTGATATGGTACTTTGTTACGGCATGTTCGAGGATCTGGAGATGGTCAGTACAGACCTGGTGACCAAGTCCGCGAGATCCACAGTGAACCATCATACAAACCTGTCCTTTTTCTATCCCATATGCCTGGGCAGCCTGTTCATCATAGATCTCTTCTACAACCTGAATTTCAAGAAAATGATTTCCTGCACCCAGCGTTCCACTCTGAGGGACTCCCCGTGAGCGTGCTTTTTTTGAGACATGAGCGGGATCTGCTTCTTTCATCCTTCCCTGCTCTTCGCAGTGGAGAAGGTCATCCTGGTTGCCATATCCTTCTGCAACAGCAAAACCTGCCCCATCGGTCATCATTGTCTCGAGTTGCTTTTCAGAAAGGCGAAGCGTGGATCGTGCACCAACTCCGACTGGAACCGCATCATACAGGTTATCCAGTATCTCTTTCTTCTTAATCAGGTCAGAGGGCTGCAGAGGTGTCGTAAGAAGTCTGACTCCACAGTTGATATCAAACCCTACTCCGCCCGGAGAGATCACACCGGTTCCATAATCAAATGCTGCAACTCCTCCGATAGGAAAACCGTATCCCCAATGGATGTCAGGCATGGCCAGCGAATTATGAATAATTCCCGGCATGGTTGCAACATTCGCCAGTTGCTGCAGCGCTCCCTCTTCAAGGGTTTTCGAGAGCATGTCAGAGAGAAAGAACCGGCCCGGAACATTCATTCCTGGAATAAATCCAACCGGAACTTCCCATTCATATTCACCGATTCGCTGTACTCCGTCAATCATACCTGTCACTCACACATCAAACAATACATCGCAGAAATATTCATTCTGATCCTGCTTTATGGAAAGACCATACCAGGAGATTCCTTTCACTTCAGTTCCTCCTCCGTGAATCTTTGGATCAAACAGTTCGCCTTTGAGGACTGCCCTAATCTCACCCTCACTGATAGTAATATCAAAATATGAGAAGACAAGGTTTTGGACTTCAGATTCATAGAGCAGTTCTGATAGGAATCCATGAAGCAGGTGCTCTATTGTATCACCTGATACTGAGATGATGACATCCTGCACAGGTTTTGCCTCACCTCGGTACATTGTTTTCATCAGGGCGCGGCCAGCGTCTGTAAACAGGCCACAAAGGTCAGGTGCCCTGATGTGCATCAGGATATCTGCAGTATGTTCTCTCTCTTCAAAACTCATCAGAGTCCGTTGTATTCGTCCGGAAAGGCTTCGTCCCGCATCCCGACATGATAGGGAACCAGTCCCATGTGTATATGGTCGATATACCTGGCCTGGTACATTGAGATATATATTGTGCGTTCTCCTGCCTTGAGTGCCAGGTCACTTGGCTTTGGAGGTTTATATGAGACCGGGAGGAGAATCGGGCCGCCACAGGATGTTGAGATTCGAAAATCGGTATTTCGTTCTTTCATATACTCGATAACCTCATTGTCAATGAATATCGAGTGGGAACCAGCCTCATCGTACAGGCCGGCTTTTAGTTCAGACATCCAAGACACATGTGACCCGAGTAGCAAAAATGATTGTGATAATCCTGTTTATACTGCCAGGATTTTTCGGACCGACGGGGCATCCTTTTCTTTGAGCCTGTACATTCTGCAGCGTTTCTTTTCATCCCGGATTCCTTGTAATACTCCGATTCTTGATGAAACAAGGCCAATCATTCCTCCCACACCATGATATGATATTTGATATTTCGGCGCAAGATGCTCGTAAATTTCCTCAATGGTGAGATCCTGTCGGTGAAGAAATAATGAAAGAGCAGCACGCCTGACCCCGTTTGGATCCCCGGAAAGCCAGGCTTTCAGTCTCTGTTCTACCAGGTGCTGGCGTGTCTGAATTGTCATATCCTCCGGTTTTATATCGGCTGATCATAAGGTTTCCTCTATCCTGCCCTGAAATGATGAGAATGGGTGGCCATGTTGAATGGTTTAATGAACATAGGGCTCTAACCCTTCTGCGCATGAATTTTTTCACTTATGATATCAGCTCCATCTCTCCGGTGAAGCTCTGTATCATACCGATGGTGATACTGGTGTTATCACTGGTATCGGTCGGGATGATGTGGATGCAGACCGGCCTCCCGGTTAGTCCGGGCATAGAATTTCAGGGCGGTATCAGTGTTACTATCGTAACAGATGAGACTCCTGAAGAACTGAAGGAATTTTTCTCAGGATATCCCCTAATCAGTGTAAATGAAGGTATCAACAACGGTAAGTATCTGAAGTTCGGACCGATGGATGATGCAACCGCAATTGAGTTTACCAAGAAAGTTGAAGAGAAATATTCCGGTGCAAAAATAGATCAGATCGGCTCCTCTTTTGGAAAAACCCTCCAGGAACAGGCCATCATTGCCCTTCTCATATCCTTCATTGGTATGGCAATTGTTGTCTTTGCTGTATTCAGAACTTTTGTCCCTGCAGCGGCAGTCGTTGTTTCTGCATTTGCTGACATGGTCATGACAGGTGCAGCAATGAATGTGCTGGGTATCCAGTTGTCACTTGGAACAACAGCAGCTCTTCTGATGCTGATTGGTTATTCTGTAGACAGTGATATCCTTCTTACCTCCCGTGTTCTGAAAAGAAAGGGGAAGTTTGATGAGAAGATGCAGGGAGCTTTTAAGACTGGTATTATTATGACTACCACCACCTTTGGTGCCATTCTTGCCATGTGGGCTGTCTCTGCGATTGGTGGTATTCAGATCATCTGGGAAATTGCATCTGTCCTTCTGATTGGACTCTTCTTTGATGTCATGAACACCTGGCTTACCAATGCAGGAATTATCAAGTGGTATATGATCGAAGGAAAAGGCAGGTTATCATCTGGTCAGCGGGGTGCATAAATGGATAAAGAAACCCTGATGGACATGATAAAGGATTACCGGGTTGCACTATACCTGGTTCTTCTCATTGCCTCGATTATTGTCATTTTTCCTCATCCAGGCCCGTCAGGTCTTGATACAAACCTGCAGTTCGGCCTTGATCTGGATGGAGGATCCTGGATCCAGCTCGAGTTTCAATCAGCTATTGTCACATTTAAATCAGACAAGACATTAGATCAGTTAGTCCCAGAACTCAAGACAAAACTGGATGCTGAAGTAAATCTCATCGATCAGAATACCCTGGAAATTCGTTCAGGCATCTCTGAAGAAGAGCTTCGTGCGGTTTTTGCTGAGCTTGATACTGAACTGGTTTCATTCAATCCGGGAGTAACCAAGGAGACTGCAGATGATGTAAAGCGGATCCTTGAGAACAAGATTAACAGTCTTGGTACCCGGGATGCTAAAGTATACGTCATTACTGCTCTCAATGGTATCAGCCGATATATCCGGATTGAGATGGCAGGTGTCTCCATGGGTGAGGCCCAGGAGATCGTGGGAAAACAGGGTAAGTTCGAGATTCGGATTCACACCACCGGCAATGAGACTGAACATATCCTCTTTGGAGATGCAATTCAGTCGGTCGCAAATCCATCCCAGACACCACCCAACAGCAATAACTGGGGGGTATCTTTCGTCATTACCGAAAGTGCTGCCGAAGATCTTCGCCAGGCTGCAATTCGTGTTGGCGCAACCAAGAAACCCGAAGGCCACAACCTGGACATGATCCTTGATGGTAAGGTTGTATATTCAGCACCGCTCTCACCTGATCTTGCAGCAGAACTACAGTCACGGAGTACCTCCAACCTCCTCGCATCAACCGGTGTTGGTGAAGAAGGACGGGAGCAGGCAAAACTCCTTGAGATCCACCTGAGAAATGGTGCGCTGCCTGTTGGCGTTTCGATTGCCGGTTCCGGTTCAGTTTCTCCTGAACTCGGTGATCAGTTCAAGTTCTGGAGTGTCCTTGCCGGATTGTTTGCATTATTAGCAGTTGCAGTCAGTGTATACATCCGGTACCGTGAACCTGGTATCGTGTTCCCGATGGTTCTTATCAATGGATCTGAAATCATCATTCTGCTCGCATTCACAACCTTCTTCATGCAACTGGATCTTGCAACCATCGCTGGTCTGATTGCTGTGCTTGGAACAGGTATTGATCAGTTGGTTATCATCACCGATGAGATCCTGCACGAAGGAAAAGTCCCGTCACCAAACCTGTACTTAAAACGGTTAAAACGGGCACTTGGTATCATTGTTGCATCAGCAGGAACCGTCCTTATCGCCATGCTTCCACTGGCTGTTATGGATCTTTCAACCCTGCGAGGTTTTGCAATCATCACCATTCTCGGTGTTTTAGTGGGTGTTCTGGTAACTCGTCCGGCATATGGACGGATTATCATGTCTATCCTCTCCAAATAACCGATACCATACTTTTATCTGTTTTTTAAACGCAATTCTGCTAAGGTGCATCATGTCAAAACCGATTCTTATGGACTTCTATGCCGAATGGTGCGGACCATGCAAAAGAATGGGCCCGATTCTTGAAGATCTGAAAAACCGTATGGGCGATCTTGTTGAGATCCGTAAAATCAACGTTGATGAAAATATGACTGAAGCTCAGAATTATCACATATCAGTTGTTCCAACCATCATCATCGAGAAGGATGGTATTGTAGTCCAGAAATTCCAGGGTGTTACGGAGGCAGATACCTTGGAATCGGTTCTTCGTCCCCTGGTGGCATAACGTGCGGGTAGGAATCGTAGGAGGAACCGGAGAGATTGGGGAAGGGATGGCAATGCGCCTTTCCCGAATCATGGATGTCTGCGTTGGATCCCGTGAAGTTCAGAAAGCCCATGAGACCTGTGATACATGTCTTATTTCTGCAAAAGAACGTGGAATTAATTGTTCTGTAGAACCAGGATCCAACCAGCAGGTCGTGGATGAGTCAGATCTAATTATCCTGGCAATCCCGTTCAAACATGTTGAGTCAACCATCCGGGGCATCACTGGCTGGGAGGACAAGATTGTTGTAAGTCCGGTAAATCCGATGGAACGGCGTGATTGTTTTGTGTATACTCCTCCGACAGAAGGTTCTGCAGCTCTGTTTATTCAGAAAATTCTGCCTTCGAATACCCGGATATGTACTGCGTTTAATAATATTGCCGGAAACCGGTGGCGGGATGTAGATAGCGTTCTCTCGTATTCAGTCCCGGTCTGCGGTGATGATCCTGATGCGAAGCGAATCGTTATGGATCTGGTTGATTCTATTTCAGAACTCAAATCATTTGACGCAGGACCCCTATCCTCATCACATATTGTTGAAAGTATAACGCCCCTCCTTCTGAATGTTGCACGATTTAACAAAATGAAGGATGTCGGAATCCGGTTTGTGTAGTAGATACATGGTTGTTGATGAATTTTCACGAATAGGAAAACGACTCTTCTCCGAACATCTGGTTGGTGGTAACTTTGGCAACATGAGTGTTCGTGATGAAGAAGAGAGTTTTCTGATCACGAGGTCAGGTTCATACCTTGATGATCCTGGTGAACTTGTCCAGGTGTCACTCTTTGGTGATGTCCCATCCCATGCTTCAAGTGAATGGCGTGTTCACCGGGCAGTATACCAACAGACACGACACCGGGCAATTGTCCATGCTCATCCTCCATATGCCGTTGCAGCATCTTTGGTTCTTGAAGAAATCACTCCTCTTGATAGTGAAGGGAAGATGTTCTGTCCGACGATTCCAATTGCCGTAGGAGAACCCGGCAGCCGGGAACTGGCAGATGATGTTGCAGACTGTCTTGCGTTGACCGGGCTTTGTATCGCCAGAGGACATGGTACCTTTGCCACTGGAAAAACCCTGGAGGAAGCATATCTGTACACATCCCTGGCTGAACATGCATGCCGGGTTTTGTCTCTGGTATCTTCATTTCAGTGATAATGATGACACTTGAAGAAAAGATTGCGTCTCTTCCGCCCCAACTCCGGGATCAGGTGGAAGATTATGTTGATTTTTTAAACAGCCGTCTGAGTGAACAGGAGAATGACACAGGATTCTCTATAGAAGAAGAGGAGGAGCTTGTGCCAATGGATGCACCTTCCTTTTCATCCACGAGTCCTGAATCTTCATTCAGACAAAAAAGCGTAAAGGGCCGGACAGACTCATCTGGAATTATCCTGGCAGAAGAACGTCCTCCGGAAACAGATCCCGACTATATTGATTTTGCTGATATCAACAGCCGGTTTGGTCATACTCCAAAGACAGAGGAAGAACACAGAGGGCATGGCCGTCTGCGTCGCCTTCTTGACTGGATGTAAATTTATACGACACGTGACGTTGTTGAAAGCTCAATACCCTTCCCGGATATAATAAACGGCAGCAGTCTTCCTGGAGGCATAAGTCCGGTCATTTTTTTCACGTTCAGGGTTCTTATGATCTCGTTTCCGTGTTTTTCTTCATGCAGGTGGATAACAACATCACAGAGCCGGATCAGTTGTATTTCGTTATAGGGTGCATGTAGTCCCTCATATAAAGTAAAAAAAGCATTATCGCGTGATGCCTGCACTGTTGCTCTGCATGAGACAACTCCTGCAAGTACTGGATCAATGCCTTCCCGCATGATAAGAGTAGATAAGGAGTCGATTATTAACCCACCATTACCTGCATTTTCAAATATTTCACTCGTTGTCAGATTTCGTGCATGAATCATCCCTTCGAGCAGGTAGCCGTCAAGCATGAAAAATTTCCTATGTTCGGGTAATATTTCCCAGAACTGGCGGGCAAACTGATCAATACCTGAAGTAGCCGAGCCGATAAGAAGGATGGTACTCCCTGGGAGAAATCCTCCGTCAAGAGCAAGATCAAATCCATTTATGCCGGTTCGGTTCCTTCCCACATATGTGCGGATCATCGATCCGGCTTTATCCTCTGATTCTTCAGACATGGTACTATGGGTCAGTTCCTCCTGATTCCCTGCAGATGGGAACTGACAGGTTTCGACATTATCTATATATTGCGTCTTATGTAATTATGGTAGTAGAATAAAGGGGGGTTCTTGGTCAGAGTCCGTTCGGTGTGGGGTGGCACTAGGGGGACTTCAGGCCAAGGATGAATATATGAAAGTAAAGGTGGGGAGTTTTAAAAAACAGGTTCGTGCATCGAATGATAAGGGAAAACCTGCCGGAGAGCCATCTTTACAAGATACTCCACCTAAGGAAAAAGTTTCCCGACTGTCTGCCCTGTCTGGCAAAAAGAAAGAAAAAACTGGAAAAACCAATAAACCAGCAAGTTTACGCCGGCTTGGGAAGAAGGATGAAAAAGATCAGTCCGTTTCTGGTACAGGATCTGGGGAATCGAAAAAGAAGGGTTCACTATTTGGAACAATTGGAAAAATAGCACCTCTGGCAAAAAAACGTGAGCAATATGATCCCAAGGTCCATGGGATGATGGTTGACCTCACGTATGTGCCTCCTCCCGGGACTGAAGAGATAGAGGTCTATCCGGTTAATCCTCCTTTTGCATATATCCGGATTACGTACAACTATACCACGCATGAGTACCTGTACGAAGTTGTTGAACCGGTATATTCAGAAGCAGAAAAGAAGCTTCTCGATGAGCTTAAAAAAGGAATATTTGAACGGGTGAATGTAAACACCCGACAGATTTCACGTGAGACTGCGGGGGAGACTCTTGAGTCCATGATGAATGAGGTGCTGGCAGATTATGCAATCAACCTGGACCCTCTGACCTATGAGAAGATCCATTATCACCTGAAAAAAGACTTTCTTGGGGATGGACTTGTTGATCCGGTGATGCATGATCGGTTTATTGAAGATATCTCCTGTGACGGTATCGGCAGACCTCTTTTTGTATATCATTCGAGATACGAATCAATAGAGTCTAATCTCTTCTATTCTGATAATCCAGAACTTGATTCGTTTGTCACTAAGCTTGCTCAGCGTGCCGGAAAACACATCTCAGTTGCAGATCCGATGCTGGATGCAACAATGCAGGATGGATCCCGTATTCAGATGACACTCGGGACCGAAGTAACAGCACATGGGTCTACTTTTACCATCCGGAAATTCAAAGATGAACCGATCACCCCGACTGACCTGATCGAATGGGGTACCTTTTCTCCTCTCTCGATAGCATTCCTCTGGCTTGCTGTTGAAAACGGGAAGTCATGCATCTTTGCCGGTGGGACAGCGTCAGGAAAGACAACCTCACTGAATGCTATCTCCCTATTTATTCCACCCTTGGCAAAGATAGTCACACTTGAGGATACCAGGGAACTGAAGCTTCCCCATGCCAATTGGATTCCAAGTGTCACCCGTGAGTCCTTTGATGTGAGCGGTAAAGGGGAGATTGATATGTATGAACTCTTAAAAGCTGCTCTTCGTCAGCGTCCTGAGTACCTGATTGTTGGAGAAGTCCGTGGTCGTGAAGCACTCACTCTCTTTCAGGCGATGTCAACCGGGCATGTGACGTATTCCACAATGCACGCGGATTCAGTATCCTCAGCAGTCCATCGTCTGGAAAATCCTCCCATCTCAGTTCCAAGAAACATGCTTTCTGCCTTAAACCTGGTTTGTGTGCAGGTCCAGGCACGGGTCGGCGGTCAGCGCATCCGGCGTAACAAACAGATTATCGAGGTCCTGGATATTGATCCCAGAACCAATGAACTGATCACAAATGAAGTATTCAGATGGAGGCAGGCAACCGATGAGATCTCATACTCTGGCAAGTCGTTTATTCTGGAAGAGATCATGGAGTCACATGGGTGGGATGAGGAAAGAATTCGTCGTGATCTTCTCCAGCGGCAGGAAGTACTTGAGTGGATGCGTGAACAGAAAATCCGCGACTTTCGTGATGTGAGCAAAATTGTTGTCTCGTACTTCAGGGATTCCGAGACCTTAATGGAACAGATCCGGTCTGGTGGCAATGAATTCTTATGAGCGGTTCTGCTTCTCCCTGCTTGGAAGCCGGATGTCAGGCAAACGGGAGAAATACTATGAACTCATTGAGAATCTCAAGTCTGCCAGAATGGGTATTACCTTTGAAGCATACCTTTCTACTGCTGTATTCACCTCTGTTCTTGTCGGAATTATTGGCTCAATCCTGATTGCCCTTCTTGTGTACCTCCTGAACGTCCCGGCACTGATATCTTTTCGGGGTAATGTTCCCACGGATATTGCAGCGACTATCAACCAGTTCCAGGGATACTACCTCATGGTGGGGACACTTATTGCTGGCATCGTCTCTTTTGTGGTGCTGTATGGGACGACATTTCTCATCTATCTGGTTTATCCTTCTGTAGTTGCTGGGGGAAGAAGACGCAATATCGAGACAACCCTTCCATATGCTATCAACTATCTTGCTGCAATGTCTACCGCAGGCATCCCTCCGGCAGAGGTTTTCCGGCAACTGGGGAACTCGACGATATATGGTGAGTCTTCGGTTGAAGCTCGGTATATCATCCTTGAGGTGGATGTGTTTGGGCATGATCTTATCGAAGCATTGAAAAATGTCTCCATGAGTACACCAAGTCCGCGTATGCGTGACTTTCTCCAGGGGTGTATCGGAAGTGTTGCAGCGGGAAGCAACATCTCTGATTTTTTCAGGACAAAAGCAGAACAGTATACCGGCGAAAACAGGCAGACACAGAAACAATTTCTTGATACCCTCGCACTGATAGCCGAGAGTTATGTAACCGCTCTTGTTGCCGGAACTCTGTTCATGATTCTTATTCAGTCTATCATGGCTATTCTGTCTGGAGAATCAACACCCTTGTTTCTGTATATTATCATCTATCTGATCATTCCGTTTGGAAGTGTGATGTTTGTGGTTCTGATAGATTCGATGACGCCGGAGTGGTGAAAATGGGACTATTTGGGGACCGGAAAAAAGAAAAAATCTCGGTTGATCCGAAGAGTGAAGAGATTTATTCAAAAATTGAAACGTACTACCACTACTCCGAGGGCACACTCCGGTTTATCAAACACCCGTTCCGGACCCTGTTTGAAAAACCGATCAATATTCTCTATGTGTCAGTCCCGGCAGGCCTTCTCTTTTTTATTGTCGGACTCACGATGGCCCTTCAGAATGGAGGTCCTGGAGCCCTTCTGACAAATTCGTTCATAGATGATGTAGCAGTATTTACAACGGTTATCATCGTCGGACCCCTGGCGGTAACTGATCTTCTTGAAGGAAGACGAATCACGAGTATCGAGATTGCGCTTCCCAACTTTTTTCGGGATCTGGCTGGTATGCACGAAAGTGGTATGACCTTGCCTGGTGCTATTCACCTGGTATCTCAGGCTGAGTATGGTGCTCTCACCCGGCATATCCGCCAGCTTGATCAGCGCATATCATGGAACTTTGCATTCATTGATGCCATACGCCAGCTTGGAAAAGAGATCCCGATCCCTCTTGTGGAACGGAGTGTGGATCTTGTAGCGCGTGCGAGTGATGCCGGTGGTGATATCGTTGAGGTTCTGCGTGCAGCCGGGAAGGACTCAGCAGAATATGTGATCATGAAGACTGACCGGAAGAACAACATGTTCATCTATGTCATCATCATCCTTGCATCATTTGCAGTGTTCCTCTTTGTAGTCATGATCCTGGTTTCATCGTTCCTGAAGACCATGGCCGATCTTGGAGCAGAAACGGGGGCATCTGGTCAGGCAGGATTTAACCTGGGAGGGTTTGACCTGGCTCTCTATATACGCGTCTTCTCTCATGCCGGTATGTTCCAGGGATTTTTCTCAGGGCTTGTTGCCGGTGTCATGGGTGAAGGGCGTGTTACAGCAGGGCTGAAATATTCAGTTCTGATGCTCCTTATCGCCTGGGTTACATTCAGGTTTATGGTATAACTGGATCAAATGTTCTCTGTGGGGATCTCAACCTTGCGATAACCCCCTTCCGGAACCACGATCTCAAACCTGGCACCAATTCCGAAAGTTCCCTGCTCAGTGATGGTAATACCAGTCAGTCCGAGAACCTCCCGTGCGAAAAAAAGTCCCCATCCGGTACCAGATCCAACACCCCGTTCAAAAATCCGCTCTTTCATAGAATCTGCAATGCCTTCCCCATCATCTTCATAGAGAATCACCAGGTTAGAGTCTCTCATTTTGGTGTGAATAGAGATGTAAAAGACATTTTTTCCATGCTTGAGGCTGTTGTCGATGAGGTTATAGAACACTTTTTGCAGTAACTGATCAGCGTATACCTCTACCTGCTCGCCCTGATAACTGAATGTCAATCCCTTTTTCTTTGTCATGGCATAGGCAAGATTCCAGCATGTACCAAGGTTCTGCCAGATTGGAGCCTGCATCCCGGCTTTCTGGTACTCTTTGGAAAATTCAATATGTTTATTGACTCGGTCAGCTGCCTCTTCTGCCGCCTCCACAAGGTTCAGGATGATCTCATCTGTGGTCTTCCGATGGACGAGGCCAAGCATTCCACGAATGGTGGTCAGCTGGTTTACGATATCATGCCTGGTCATGCTCCCAAGCAGACTGAGTTTTTTGTTTGAGAGGAGGAGAGCCTTCTCGTTGTCCTTGAAGGTTGTTATGTCATTCATAACACAGAGATGCCCTTCCTGCCCACCTTCAAGGGGATAGGGTGCTGCAACGACACTGATATACAGATCAGCCCCATCCTTCTTCCTGGTGTGAAATTCCCGGTGAACTGGTTGATCAGCGAATAGTTCCTCTGGTCGTATCGTCTGTTCAGCCTCTAAGAGGTTCAATATACTTTTACCAGCCAGCTCACCGGGTGTCATTCCAAAAAATGATGCCATCTTTGGATTCGCAAACCAGATATGGTTGTCCGGCCCCATCAGACAGATTCCTTCTTCTGCCAGGGCAATAAGTCTTGAAAGGCGTTGCTCAGTCGCATGTCGCTGCTCTACGGCCTGCTCAATCTGATCAAGCATGAGATTTATAGATCTGCTGAGATCCCCGATTTCATCATCCCGTCCAGTTTTAATCCGCCCTGATAGTAATCCACTTTTTCCAACTTTTTCAAGTTCTGTGTTTAATTCCCCAAGAGGGGCGATGACGATAAGGTTGATGAGTGTTATGGCAACCCCCATGAAACAGATAACCAACAGCAGGAGGGAAAAGAAGAGGTAATCCCTGGTATACAGCCCGCTCATGTAGAGGTCACGAACTCCTTCTACCTTGAGAAGGAGAAATGGGAATCCAAAAATGTCTGGGAGAACCCTGGCTGCCTGAATTGAATCTCTGGTGACTGTCGCGTGCAGGACAGGAAAGTTTTGGGAGGTTTTCTCCTTTTGTGTCAGAATCCGTGCGGTTACATTCTGCAACAGAAGATCTGATATGTCAGCACACATCTGCTGGTCAAGTGGATTGAGAATTGTAAGCGTCCCCCTGGAAGGCCCTTCCTGGTGTGTGGTTAATATTGGGTTTTGTGCAATAAGCCAGGCCGTGTTATTCCACCCGATAAGACCTGCACGCTTTGTTTCAGTCCTGGATTTGTTGATCAATGCTCCAAGATCCGGAGGTATCTCAGTCAGTTCAGGTGCATTATCAGAAATACCCCTCCCGACGATGATGCTTCCATTCAGATCCTGGATAATAAAATATCGGATCTTCAATGCCTCAAAAGTAGATAATGCCAGGTTGGAAGAGATATATGCCGGATCATGTGTCACCAAAAAATCATAGGTTGTATCCCATTCAGCCCAGTCTGTTCCAATCTGCTGGATCCTGTCTATCTCCTGTTCTATTGCATGTTCTGCCCTCAGGATGTCCTGGTCCACGTATTTTTTTTCCAGACTTGAAAAGGAGTCCATTATTGTGTATTCAAACGAGAAGAGGAGGACTACCATGACGGCAAAGAATGTGCATGCAATTACGAGTATCATCTTTGGATAGAGCCGCATAGGAGTCCCCCTGATAGCGATATAGACAAAAGTCCGGTGTGGTGTTGTGAGTATTATATCCGGTCAGGATATCACAAGCAACCGATATTTTGCTTATATGACTACACTAGGATAGTCCCACTCATAAAGGGAAAAAAGTTCGGGATACCTATCACTGGCTGGTCAAATCTACTTTCTGGAGTAGTTCCGGTGTGTCAACCGTAAAGGTGAAGGATCGGAGGATTCCAGACTCATTATGAATAACACCGGTATACTGGCCGTAGAGAAGCTGGAATGTGGTCTGTCCTTGTGAGGATGTGACATCATTACCAACTATCTTTCCCCCGCTTTTTATGGTTACTCTGAGTCCGGATACGGGTATTCCGTTGTTCATGATGTCAATAATAACATTTCCGATGCCTTTCTTGACTGATCTGATCTCAGGAATAGGATTTGATGCAGGAACACGGAGATGGCTTTTATCATATATCCGGCAACCGGTTACAAACCTGCTTGCGATCTCTGGTTCTGTCGGATAAAATGTGAAGTTCTGGCTGTTTTTCAGGAACAGCACACTTCGATCTCCATAGAGGACTCCCGACCGGTCAATATAAATTCCTCCTTCTGGTTCACCTTTCATAAAAATGAGAAATGCCCGATACCCTTCTGCTCCGGTTGTCGATGCAATACCATAGGCCTTTTGCGCTTTCAGTTCTCGGACCAGTTCAGGGAGATACCAACTTCCAAGAGGTTTTGTATTTTCAATGATGAAGTTCAGCGGAACATTCTCATCAAAGTCACCGATATGCTGGGGGACATCTGGTGATGTCTGTTGATATTTTTGTTCAGACTCCTGGAGAACACTCCTCGCAATATCTGCCTGACTGGTATCTTTTCCGGTTACCTTTGCTGAAACTATAGATCCATCTGATCCAAACACTCCTTCAATGCGCCAGAGATGATTGATTTTTTTTCCATCAGGATAGGTTACCGGTCTTTCAAATTCAACATCCGGATTATCTGGTGTAAGGGATTTGACACTATCTGTAATCTGTGCTCGTTCTCTCTCATCGATGTCATGGAAAAACTTCTTACCGATAAGGTCAGTTGCGGGAATACCATACACTGCCCCATATGAGTCATTAGCCCGGATGATTGTGAGGTCTGGGAGAAGATCTACAAAGATTTCAGTCTGCACCGTGAGGACAGAATGGTAGAGTTGTTCCCGTGCTGCCAGTTCCTTTTTTGCATGATGCCCGGCATGTGCCTGGAGGATCCGCTGCTCAAGTTCACTGAACTGTATTACCGGATCGCTACCCTTCCGGATATAGTAATCTGCGCCACTATTCAGGGCAGATATGACGATTTCCTCTTTCCCTTTGCCCGTAAAAAGGATAAACGGAACACCCTCATAATTTGCCCGTACGTATTTGAGGAGCTGGATACCATCCATGTCCTGCATAAGATAGTCTGATACAATGACATCATACTGGCCTGTTCGTAATGAATCTATTGCCTCTTTTCCGGAAGAAACGCAGGTTAATGTGACTTTTCCAGAAGCCCCCAGATACTCCCGGGCGAGCATCAGGTGGGGAACCTCGTCATCAACATACAGGACTGAAACGGGCATAAATGGGTTAGTGTATGATTATTTCCTATTAAAATTAATGGAGTGAACTGGGTAGGGAAGTATCCTGTAAGTATCTTTTATTGACCTTTTTCTCGTGCTTATTATACCTATTGGGGCAAAACGAAAGAATGTACAATGGGTGTTGACGGTAATCAATTTGCCAGAAAGAGAGGAGCAGAGTAAAAATAACTTGATGGGATAGATATTTTTGTGAAATATTGTAAATAAGCCTATTATTCAGGTTTTGACTAACTATTTCTGTTGTCCTGAATGAGAATATTATGGTTATTAATGATGGGTTATACTTTTATTCCCATCTCGTTCAGTGCATTCTCTATGGAATGGAGTTTTCTTTTTATTTCAGAAAATTCTTTCTCAAAATATGATTCAGAGTCTTTTCGTAACCCTTTGATCTCCACTACCGTATCATGCTGGAGTGAGATCATCCCATCCTGTTTACCTAACATCTGATCCTGTTTTTCCAAGCTTATTGTTGTATTTTCAACAATCCGATAGAGATGTGATAATGCGATATCAATTATTTCAAATAATTCCTGGTCTTTATCTCCCCGGATAATTTCAAATTTTGTGTAATCTCCAATTGCATCATGCCAGGTGACATTACATTCACGGACATCTATTGGGTATTCACTAACGTTGATATTCTCGATAAAACTTTTAAGGTCATTTTCTTCACCCTCTGCAATTATTTCGACCTCTCCGGATTCAAGATTCTGTACCTGTCCAAATATTTTTTTCCTGAAGGTGGCTTTTCGAACATATTCACGGTATCCAACAGCCTGAACGTCACCCCCTGCGATTATTTTTACTCGTCTTATCATGTTCATAAATTAGGGAGATGAGCGGAAATAGTTTTTCTGAGAATAATTCGTGCCTTTCTTCAATATCTTCAGTGATGAGTTTGTTAATACTTGTAGATATGAATACAATTGCTTATTTTGTATTCAGGGGGCAAATAATTTCACGAAAAAACCGACTCTCATATTTTCAACAGGATATGGTTTAATATTGATTAATTGTCTTATTATAAACGTAGTCCATTAAGGTTTGGAATTCTCTCTTACAATATCATTCATAAAAAATTGTAGTTGCTTGCTATGTATCGAAATAAAAAAACTGCTGTTGTTGTTCCTGCATATAAAGAAGAATTACTTATAGTGCCGACCCTGGAATCGATTCCGGATTTCGTTGACCGGGTATACGTTGTGAATGATGGATCTCCAGACCAGACAGGTGCCCTCATTGATTCATATGCGAAGAAAGATAATCGGGTAATTCCTATCCATCATCTTAAAAACAAAGGAGTGGGGGGAGCAATCATCTCCGGGTATAAACGGGCATTTTCTGACGGGATGGATATTGTTGCAGTGATGGCAGGGGATAATCAGATGGATCCTGCTTTCCTTCCTGAACTATTAGATCCTGTTGCTGATGAAGCAGTGGATTACTCAGTTGGGAACCGGTTAGTGAATGAGAAATTCCGGGAGGGTATGTCTACATGGCGGTTTGTTGGTAACTCTGTTTTGACTCTCCTTACAAAGATAGCATCCGGGTATTGGCAACTCATGGATCCCCAAAACGGTTATACAGCGATTTCTAGGCGTGCTCTGGAGACTATTTCACTTGATGAGATATATCCCCGGTACGGATATTGTAATGATCTCCTGGTCTGGCTCAATACATTTGGATTTCGCGTCCGGAATGTGCCTCATCCGGCCAGGTATGGGCTTGAGCGATCAAAGATAAAATATTCTACATATATTGTCCGGTTGTCCTGGTTACTCCTGAATGCGTTTATCTGGCGGATGAAAATGAAATATGTTTTATTGTCGTTTCATCCTTTGGTGTTTTTCTATTGTGCAGGCGTTTTTTTTACGTTTATTTCAGTTTTGTTTGGATTATATGCACTCTGGTTTAAGTTTATTATGAATAATTCAATATTTGTTCCGGCAGTAGTCTCTGTGATTTTGTTTGCATTAGGAGTACAGTTTCTTTTGTTTGCTATGATGTTTGATATGCAGGAGGAGAACAGAGGGGCATGGTACAGTTAAAAACCCATAATTTCTAAATTTATACCTGCACGTGTCTAATAGATTGATTTTTCGTTAAAATATAAATGACAAATAATTGTATTCCTTTTGAATGGTGAAAAACTATTCGCGATTTAGACTTTGATGTACTTATGGCAGGATTTTTGCTAGTATTCTAAAAAAGGGATTTTGTTAGGATTATTATCAGAGCAGGCCCCTTTAAATTTTTATTTTTATAATGATGTTTTTAAAGGATTATCTTGACTGTTCCATCTAAAAATCAAGGATATCTTTTTTATGCCATGATTCCATGTTTATGGAGAGCATCTTTTACCAGCTCAAGTTCATGTTCTATTTTATTAAACCGTTCATTCATCTCGGTCTTCAGGTCATATCGTAAGGTCTGAATCTCTTTATTTGTCTGTCTCTGGGTGTCAATCATCTGTTCCTGTTTTTCTATCATGAGGTCTTGTTTCTCGATCATTTGATCTTGTTTATCTAACATGAGATCCTGTTTTTCAAGCATCTTTTCCTGTGAGGACTGTATGCTTAAAATGGCGGGAATTCCTTTATCCAGTTGTTCAACCTGAACTAGGTGTATGTAATCCAGTATATTGATGACCCTTCTATTGTATGGTTCGATTGAAATCTTATCGACAACAGCATGGGTTGGAATAATCTCCTCCAAACCTGTAACAAAGTCTTGAACGACGTCCGTTTCTCCTTCAATACAGATCTCTATCTGCTGAATGGTATCATGGGTACCATGGTTAAATGCGGAAAAGCCGGTAAGTCCTGAAGTCAAAGCCCGGTTTAAGAGGAAAACCCTGTATCCTACTTCATGAACTTTCGGACCTTCTATTATTATTTTGTTTTTTATGATCTGCATGGATATCTGATTATTTTGAATCCGAATTGTAAATAATTTCACAATATCCGGGATGTCAGATTGTCCGTGTTTCCAGTGGTTTGGCTCTGGTTTGATGGGATTTAATGTTTCCTGGTTCTGGTGACTGATGGATTCTAAAAAATTGGCATGTGATGATTTTATGATGTACCCTGGAGGGGAGAAAATCTGCTTTCATCAAATGGGTATGGGTTTCATATGGGCGATTCTAAAACCTCTTTTTCCAACGATATTTTCTCCTCCCTGACATGCAACCAGGATGTGTCACATCTTCTCAAAAGTGACAATCTCCCCATAAATGAGATTCAAAAAATCTTCTTTACAATGGGTCGCTGTTCCCGTATTTTATATCCGCCTATATAAATCACCCTCTTATTATCAATGTCCGTAAAACACCCTTGAGAAAACAATATTCTTTCTTATATTGGGAAACAAGTGCCTGAATGTCCGTATTTTTCCAAGCACCAATTCCAAGGATCAACCTGGACATAATTTCTTAATCCCTGCTCAAATTGGGAAGATTAGGTGAGTGGTCTTCAGGGTTTAAACCGGGAAAATAAGGTTCACGGATTATTGGCATAAAATCCGAAAAAAACTTTAAAAATGAGGTTTTCTCTGTCCCATCCTGTTGGGCTTTAGAAATGACTTTTAGTTATTAATGATCTGCTCATAGGTTAGGAGCGAAAGCTGTATACTATAGATTCTGGTTAAAAATCCTCTTATTTCACCTGCTCCTACTTATAACCAACACTCGCTGCCGCCGAGTGTTGGTTAGTATTCAGATCTGATAATATATCTGGAGGCAGTTGCATAACTAAAATGTCATTTCCGCAAGAGGATAATTTCCACTCGATTGTAAAAAATTCGTTGAAATAATCTCCAATTCTTACCTCATTGTACTATCGGTTTGGAGTCATACAACAGCATCTCTAACTGATTCAAATTTTTGTTAATGGACACGGAATCCTGGTCAGTAATCTTCATAGTTGATGGATATAGTATATAGAAAAGAAGACTTGAATGAAAGGGAGATTGCTGATTCCAATCGGAAATATAAGGGGGTGGTTTTGGGCCCTGAGGGATGGTTTATCCCTCTTTTACCTTCTCAATTGAATCTCCCAAATCAGGTATTGAATCACAAATAGTTACTTTGAACTGGTCTGCAACCTCTCTAGCGGAGTCTTCCACGAATGGAGTAATCATAATCATCCCGTCGACCTTTTTTCCGGTCTTTTTGGAATAATATTCTCCTTTTTTCAAAAATACGAATACATCACTCTTGCTAACCGATGCTTTTAACTCCACTACGAGTGTTTTTTCACCGGTCACAATGACATCTATCTCAATCTCTGATGGATGTCCGAATACAAATCCTTCTGTATCCTTAACCAGGTAGTTGAAGACTTCATATCCGGTCTCAGATAAAATTGTAGTTAGACCATTTCTGAATGATCGTTCAGATTCAACTCCCCATTTTCTTCCAAGACCTCCGATTTTAAATTCGATTGTCCGGGTAAGATCTTTAATAGAGAGTTCGGTATTTTTTTGAGCTTCAGCTAGTTCTTCAACTTTAACTTCAGTTCTTTTTTGAGCTTCAGCTAGTTCCTCAACTTTGACTTCAGTTCTTTTTTGAGCTTCAGCCAGTTCAAAGACTATATTTTTCAGTTCGGTAAAATCTTCTCTCTTTACTCCGAGTGATTCTTTTACAGCTCCCCAGAATTCTATCATTGGATTCTGAAGTTCATTCGGAAAGAGATCAATAACTTCCTTTATTGTATTCATACTGAAAGCCTGATCTGTTAATAATCATATTTGTAAGAATAAATAAGTTCCAGATTTTTATAATCCTCAATTCTGGGATTAGTAATATGAAGAGACAACCATTTCCTTCACGTGTTTCCGAAATTTTCGATCTGATTTAGTGGTTAAATCACTATCCGGAAACAAAATGCACTATTGTCATAGCAATTTTTCCGGGTTAATCCTGATAAATAACATGAAGCTAAAGAGATAGTATTGTGATGAGATTATTTGGGGGCTTTTTTTTGTTGCCTGTTAGGGAAACAAATTGAGAAAGAGTCTTATTATAATGATTTCGGCTTTTTTATGTGTTTTTTACAGAATCTGCCAAATCAGGTAATGAATCACATATGGTTATATTGAACTTTTTTTCGACTTCTCTTGCGGAGTCTTCCACGAATGGTGTAATCATTATCATCCCGTCGACCTTTTTCCCGGTCATTTTGGAATAATATTCTCCTTTTTTCATGAATACGAATACATCGCTCTTGCTTACCTATGCTTTGATCTCCACCACGAGTGTTTTCTCACCGGTCACAATAACATCTATCTCAATCTCTGATGGATGTCCGAATACAAATCCCTTTGTATCCTTAACCAGGTAGTTGAAGACTTCATATCCGGACTATGAGAGAATTGTAGCAAGACCCCTTCTGAATGAGCGTTCAGAATCGACTCCCCATTTTCTTCCAAGGCCACCGATTTTAAAATCGATCGTCCGGGTAAGTTCTTTAATAGAGAGTTCAGTCTGTTTTTGCTCTTCAGCCAATCCAAAGACAATATTTTTCAGTTCGGTAAGATCTTCTCTCTTTAATCCGAGAGATTCTTTTACAACTGCCCAGAACTCTATCATCGGATTCTGAAGTGCATTTGAGAAACGGTCAATGAATTATTTTATGGTGCTCATGGCGTGTTCCGGTCGAAAATTTTTTATTCTTATATATTTATAATATTTACATTGGTCATATTCGTTGACAATTCTAAAAAGGAGAGGTGAATTTCCTGGCAGTTATCATAATGTGTTTTCTAAAAAGCATATTGTGATATTCTCGAAAGGATCCCCTGGAAACTCTTGTTGATCCGGACGGTAAATTGATCCGGAGATTTCAGGTTTTTTTTGAGGTACTTGAGAGTCTTAAACCTGATTATTATCTGGGGATTGGTTCAGGATCATAGGGGAAAAAAACCTAATATACCCGTAAAAGAGTCTGAAAATCAGCTCAAAGAACAGACAGATCGTATCCTGGTGTATGACACATAAGCACGAACCTGAACCAGGAACTTTTGTGGTAAATATCATGATTCCAATTCGCTACGTGGAAGAAGGATTTAGGATTTTGACCCGGCCATTTGGTAAAAAGGTATAAACGTTCAACACTAATATTACGGTACTATCTTTAAATAATCAGTTGTTGGATCATTCATGTAACCGGTGATTTTTATGAAAACAATCATTATTCCAATCACAATAACCTATCTCCCCGAGGGTTTCTTCCTGGCAACTAGTGATCTACTTCCTGGATTAATTGCTCAGGGTAGTAGTATTGATGAAACTATTGAGATAGCTGAAGATGTTGCACGACACCTGATATCGATAGAATTAGAAGAAAAAGGGTGTAATAACACTGAAACAGATCATGAATCAAAATATCTTTTAGATATCCATGTCCCGATTCCTGTATCCGTATGACACGAATACCACCATATCAATCCAAAGAAGTGGTCTGTAAACTGATTAAAGCCGGATATGTTTTAAAACGCCATGGAAAAGGATCACATGAAATTTATTATAATCCGGACATAAAACGTTCCGTAACAATTCCGAATCACCCCGGACAACCAATTCCAATTGGTACTATCCATGCAATTATTCATGCCATGGGTTTATCAAATGAGGAATTTATTTCATTGTAATTGATTATTATCGTGTAGTTGATTCATCCAATTATCATTATACAGAGAGAGTAAAGAGAAGATTCAAATATTTTTTTCCTGTATTGGTAACTGGTAGTTCATATATACCGGGCTTTCAGAGTTTTGAACGAAACATGCCTGAAGAGGTAAGCCGGATGAAAGACCATTAACTCATGAAATTCATATGTTTCATCCAAGGGCTTTATTGTTCAGAATACACTATGATAAAAACTCATCAATAGTTAATTCTATGAATTATTTTATTTATGTGCAAAGATATGTTATTCGGATTATACTTGGAGATACATTATGGAAGTAACGGACCTCACTTATGCAGAAATTAAAGATATCTCAGTATCAGAATATTTATCTGGATTTCAGTATATCCATATAATTAAAGCAAATCGCCCAAAAATAAAAAAAAAGAGAGAACATGCATATGAGGGTATTTGCTCTGCCTTAAGCCGCCTTACAGGAAATTTGACAGATTATATCATCCAGGCAAGAGAAGAACGAATATGAATGGTTTTTTTAATACATCTGCCCGTAAAGATCTTTCATAACGAGGAAGGATTAAAAAAAACCTGTGATTATTCCAGAAAATTATTCCAAAAAATTTCATGAAAATCCTTTCAGTTGTCGGTGCAAGACCGCAATTCATTAAATGTGCTCCGGTGTCCAGAGAGCTTCGTAAGAATCACCAGGAGGTCCTGGTCCACACCGGTCAGCATTATGATCCGGAAATGTCAGAGGTTTTTTTTGATGAACTTAAGATCCCAAAACCTGATTATTATCTGGGGATTGGTTCTGGATCACATGGGAAACAAACCGGTGAAATGCTGGTAAAGATAGAAGAGACAATATCAATAGAAAGTCCCGATTTGGTTCTGGTATATGGTGATACAAATTCCACCCTTGCAGGAGCATTGGCAGCAGTAAAACTCCATATTCCGGTAGCTCATGTCGAATCTGGTCTTCGGAGTTTTGACCGAAATATGCCTGAAGAGGTGAACCGCGTTTTGGTTGACCATGTATCAGATCTGCTCTTTTGTCCGACTAAAACTGCGGTGGATAATCTCCGGGAAGAAGGAATAACAAAGGGAGTGTTCCACACCGGTGATGTAATGGCTGATGCTTTGGAGTATTATCGGAATATTGCCTCAGAGCACTCGAAACTCCTGGGAGATTTTTCTCTGAAACCCGGCCAATATATGGTTCTTACTATCCACAGGCCTTCTAACACTGATAATTTAGAAAATATGAGGAATATTATCGGTGCTGTCAGTGATTGTAAAATTCCGACATTGTTTCCGGTTCATCCCCGGACGAGGAATTTAATCCGAAAATATGAATTGTCTAAGAAACTTCCTGAAAACCTGATAATATGTGATCCACTTGGGTATCTTGATATGATAACAGTGATGAGTTCTGCTGCGAAAATTCTCACCGATTCTGGTGGGATTCAAAAGGAGGCATACCTGCTCTCGGTCCCCTGCATCACACTCCGGGAAAACACCGAATGGGTTGAGACAGTGGATGCGGGTTGGAACGTACTGGTGGGGGCTGACCGGAAAAAGATCCTTGAGATGATCAGTACATTTGCTCCTCCAAAAGAATATCCGGATCTGTTTGGTCGAGGCGGGTCAAAGAGAATTGTTGAGATAATCGGAAAATTTTTAAGTGCAATTTCTCTATGATAATAATCGAGGGAAACAGGTGGGAGTTATCCGTAATCTAAACATACTTAATCCAAATTTTCAGGAGCAATATAAATCCAGAAGTGATTGTGAAAGGACACATTCCCATATGAAACGAACATTCAATTTCTGTGTGAAATGGATTCAAAATCGCTCCAAAGAGTTCTATATTGCATTGAATTTTATTTCATATCAAGTGGTATTATTGGCAAGACTTCTGAAAAGTGAAGTAGATATTCAGGGTTTATCTCATTATTACTAAAAATCCAACAATTTCAAGATTGCCACTCATTAGCGAATGCTATCTAACTATTTTCATAAATTGAGTTAATATGATAGAATTGGGTAATGAAATTGGAGAAAAAATGGACGAACTTGTGAATGACTTGTGTAAGAATATCTTGTTGACAGTATTCGACATTTGCCCCGAATTATAAATGGCAGATTGTCCAGTTCGTTTTTCTTCACTGGATGGCCAATCAGTTAAATCTAATCTTTCTAGTGGTAAATAATATAGGGGACCTGTGGTGAAATCCATACTTGTGGTTGGTTGAAAAGTTCCGATTAGTATTAATATTTCTTAATTTTTAATAATGATTAACTTTTATGAGTTAGAATGAATGACTGTTAACCTATACACGATATTATACCGATTGCTTATATCTTCTGTTATTTATTTCAAGAAGATATCATTTGTAGATCACATTATTAGATTTATTCTAAATAAACCCCTTTACAAAGGGGTAATAATTCTTGGAAGCGGAACTGCAGTGGTTCAACTAATTGGTATTCTTTCCATGCCAATTATTACACGTCTTTATACTCCCTCTGATCTGGGAATTCTTGCTGTATTTTCTTCAGTCTTGGCAATGTTGGGGATTGGTGCTTCACTAAAGTATGAATTTGCATTAGGATTACCTAAAAATGATGGCGAGGCGATAAATCTCCTTTTTTTGTGTGTGATACTCTTGTTTAGTACTACTGTTTCTTTATCTTTTTTACTATTATTTGCTAGTTTTTTTTATACAAATCCTTTCCATATAGATCTATCTAAGAAATATTATGGATATTTAGTGATTGGTTTCTTCGGAATGGGATTGTATAATGTCTTGAATAATTGGGCAATTCGTCAACAAGATTATAAGATGATTACTCATACAAAAATCAACCAAGGTATTGGAGGGGTGTCATTAAAAATTATTCTTGGAATTATATCCTTTGGTCCTTTAGGTCTGATAATTGGGCATATTATCTCTCAAATAACTGGTATACTTATTCTTGGCAGGAGAGTATGGAGCAAAGAAATTAATAATTTAAATAAATTATCTTTCTGTAATGTTAAAATATTAGCAAAAAAGTATAAAGCGTTTCCGATATTTCATTTTCCTGCCTCAATTATAAACACACTATCATTGCAAATTCCATCTATTATATTACTTTGGGTTTATGATTCTCAAATAGTGGGTTTTTATTCGCTTGCATATACTTTAGTAGTGTTTCCAGGTAATGCAATTTCTCAAGCAATGGGACAGGCATACTTAGGTGAAGCAACAAAAATGGTTAGAGAGAATTCGAAAAGTTTGAGAGAATTTTATTTAAAAACAATCAAACATTTGTCAATTATTGCTATACCATTGATAGGTTTACCTGCGTTACTTGCACCCTTTTTAATTCCATATATTTTTGGAGAGGTTTGGAGTGATTCAGGTTTATTTTGTTGGCTTTTGGCACCAATGGCTATTGTTGGATTTATCATTTCCCCAACTTCTATTCTATCGATATATGGAAATAATCATTGGAACCTGATATGGGATATAACTCGAACAGGAGGAGTAATTTTAGGATTTTATTTCTGTATCTTGTTTAGATGTTCAGTATCAATAACACTTACTGTTTATACAATAATTATGATAGTAATGTATTTTGTTCTCGTCTTTATTGTATTGCATGTAATTGAGAAATTTTTGAAATTTGTTGTTATTAATCAATAATTAATCTGTGATACCAATAGTAATGAAGTAATAATCTTTGAAGTTTAAAAGAAAATTTATGAATCCAAAAATATTTTTACATAATATCTAAAAATCCAATTCCATGAACTATAAAGTGAAACATATGATTTGTCCAATCTGTCATTCTAATGCTATTAAACTAAATTCGTTAAGATTATTGAATTTAATAGATTCTTCAACTTACCACTGTAAAAAATGTGGTCTATATTTTAGGGAGCCATTACCTGATGCAAAAACAATAAACGAATATTATTCATCACGGTATTTTCGATATTCAGACAATATTGAGAGAAATATGGCTGAAGTACAGTCTAAATTTATTATTGATGGGCTGAAAAAAATAAAAATTGAGCCACATAAAATAAATTATTTGGAGTTTGGAGCAGGAAGAGGGTGGGTTTTATCATACTTAAAACGATCAGGTTTTTTAAATTCTGGAATGGGATTTGATTCTGATCCAGTTTCAACCCAATGGGGGGAAGAGAATTTAAAAGTCGATTTAAAAGCAGGTTTTTTATGTGAAGATTTGGTAAAGGAAATTGGGATTCATCGTTCAGAAATTAATTTCATTTCTCTAATTCATTTATTAGAGCATCTTGATAATCCTAATAAAATAATTAATATCTTTCAAGCATACTTGCACGAGCATTACCTCTTTTTGGAAGTTCCTGATGCGGAATATGAGGGACCTGTTATGGAAGTAGATACATTCCCATCCAGTTCAATGGGACAACACTTTTGGTCTTTTTCAGAATTGAGCCTTCGAATTCTGTTAGAGAATAACAATTATGAGATATTGTTTTTAGAACGGGTAGGAAATCCTCATTATTGGGATTCACGGATTGATTACCTGTTTATATGGAAGGATTACTTCAAAGATAGAGAAATAATGTTTGAATGCGGTATTTTTAGTTTAAGGAATATTTGTATATCGGATTTTACCATGTGTGTAAGAATAAGCCTAATGTATTTAACTAATTTCTTTAAAAAAAAGAATTCCCGATTAAATTTGCCGGTAATTAGAATACTAGCGAAAAAGAAAGAAATTATATCTAATGATGAAAAATACAACTCGTGATTTTAAAAAAGTCATATGGAATTTTTTTAAGATTTCTCGTTTTAATGGATTTGATCAATTGACTATAATGAATTAAATAATTCGGACTGTAATTGCCAAAGATGTTTTTGTGAGAGAATGGAAATGCTATTGTCTCTTTAAATTGATTATTGTTTAAGAAATTTTTTGACAATCCGATTTCACAAGAAAAATGGGCATCACTTCCTGCAACAAAAGGCTTTTTGAATTTTCGAGCTAATTCGAGAGATGAATTGTTTTCAATTATTGAGGATCTGCTATTAAAGATTTCAATGGCATCACATTGTGAAATTATTTGTTCATAAAGTACATGTCCCCTATAAGGATGAGGCAGAATTACCATTCCTCCTTGAGCTTTAATTTCTTCAATAACAACAATTGATTCTCTCGATTTTATATCCTCGTTTAAATATATTCCAATAATATCTCCAATTTCTGTATTGATCTCAGATCCAATAATCACATGAAAATTTGGATCATTATTAAATTTTTGAGTTTCAATTCCTCCTCTAATCGAATTATGATCAGTTAGGGCAACTGTATTTAAACCACGTTTTTTAGCAATTTTTAATATCTTTTTTGGGGATAAAAGGGAATCATATGAATATTTTGAATGAATATGAAAATCAGCGACAATTTTAAATTTTTGGTTTTCCATGTGGGTACCGTAAATTTTTATTTAAAATTTTTGATTTTAATACAATAATTGTATTTATTATTTGAATGATGTTAGGAAAAAAATCTTCGATCATTATGTTACTAAATGCTTTTTTATTAAATAACTCTCGTATCATTGGTATGATGGAGGAGGGTTTGGAAAATAAAAATAAAAAATCATCTGGAAAAGGCCAACGAAATATTATGTCTTTTGAATAATTATCAATTGGTTCAATATCACCCTTTAATGACATCTCTACAAGTAATCTTGGAAAATCCAGATTTGAAGAGATAGATAAATCTAAAGATCCCCAAAATTTTGGATTAATTTCCATTAGAACATAATTATCATTACGAGTATCTTTTTTGAATTCGACCATGGCTACTCCATGCCATTTAAGTTCTTTTAATATCCTAATTCCAGTGTTTTTCAATTCCTCATAAAAAACACTTTTTGCACAAGTACTAGAGCCACCTGTAATTGGATATTCTCGAATTCTTTGATGCATAAAAAAAGTTCTCAATTCACCTTTATTGAACAGTGCATATAATCCATAACCATCACCAGGTATATATTCCTGAACAACATTTGTAGAAAAATCAATTCTATTTACTTCTTCTTGAGAATTGATATACCTTATTTGTCCTGATTCATAAATTCCTTTGACAACAACGGGATATTTGTTGATGCCTTTAACGGAGTAATATTCCATTGGAGTTAAAATGTTAAGTTTTTTTGCTAAATCTAATGTCTTTCTTTTATCTGATGCAATTTCAATGGCGGTTTTTCCTGCAAGAGGAATTGTAACTAATGGTAGCAGTTTATCTCTGTGGTTAGATATTGTTATTGTTGAATTATATCCAACTGGAAGTAGAATATCTATTTTATTGTTCATTAAATAATTTTCCAAAAATTGAACAAATTCAACTTCATTTTTCGGATCAGGAGAAATTAATTTTTCTTTACAATATTTCGAGTAAAATGACTGGGATCTTTTATTTTGTCCCAAAGCGACAATATAATAGCCTGCTCGACCCAGACTTCTAACAATTCCTAAAGTATGTTTGTAGTTAGCATCTGTCACTATTATTTTAATTTGTGATTTCAAAACTGATTCAATCTCCACAAAGTGATCAGGGCAATAATGGGGTCTCCATATATGCTGGTTTCTTTTCACAATAAACAAGTATTTTCTCTAACACTTTTCTTTCAATATAATTCTCTCTGAAGTTTGTATTATGCCAGTTCACTACAAACACTCCCTTGCATTTGCGCACTGAATCAATTATCTCCTTAACAACTCTCCACGCCCCATCATAATTAACCCGCATATACTGCTGAAACAAACTCATGTACATCACATGGAGTAACAACTCTATAATATCAATTCTTTTCTGGTATTCATCTTTCATAACGGTATAGAAAACCTGGTTTTCTCAATCTCTCTTTTTGACAAAAAGGCTATACCCATAGTGCCGAGATCAACAGTAACAACAACTTTTGTATCATCTTCAATCTCTCTCCAAGCCTTTTGCATCCCTTGAGACCAAGCGATGTCATCAAAGATAATAATTGCATCATCTGCCAAATAGGGTAATGCTTCTTTGAAGTATTTGAGCACGGCATCATGATCATGATGCCCATCGTTGAATAAAAAATCTACATGTTGTAATGATGAAAGAGCACTAAGGTAGGTATCATCAAAAGGACCACATACTACATCAACATTCTTTAATTCAACCTCTTCCATTGTTTCTTTTGCAATTTTACATGATTCTGGAGATCCTTCAAGAGTCAATAATCTTCCTTTTTTATTCAAAGTTAGTGCAGCTGCCTGATATGATGCAGAAATGCCCAGACACGTACCTAACTCTAAACATGAAGCAGGCTTTAGTTTCCGAATTAATTTAAAAATTAAAAGGGCCCAAAATTTCGATTTGCTAATCCTGCATAATTGTGAAACTGAAGTGGTCGAGCGAAATCCTTCTCGCATCTGTTCTTTGGTTCTGTCAGATTTGGGGTTTCCAGCACCATAATCAACACTTTCGACTACCAAATCCGATTTTAACAAAAAAGATCTTCGTTTTTCTACGAGAGATATGTATCGTTCTTCTTCAGGAGTAATTATATTATCAATAGTTTCGATGAGAGCATCACCAATGAGATGAATACTTTCACACTCATGATCTGTTAAAGATTGAATAATATATTTTATTTTTCGTCGGTGGAATGTCAAATGAATGGTTGTTAATACATTGTTGGACTTGACTCTCATAATCTGTATGTGTTTACTGTGGATGAGTGACATGAAACCCCCTTTCAAAATAATTTATTTATATTAACTGATTGTATTGGATTAAGACTTGTTTTGTAATATGGATATGATCATGAAAACTAAATACCTTCACATAGAACGAACATTCGTATGTGTTAACTGGTTATAACTTGTAACTCACCGGATAAATGATTTGATTCATACTTCCTATCCACGCTCCTCTTTTTATTGAGAATGCCATAATCTTTTCTACAATCTTTTTTTCATAGCTATCATTGACATATCCGGTATTATGCCAGTTTATGACCAATACACCACGACAATTATGTACATTATCAATAGATTTTTTAACCACTCTCCACGCCCCATCAAAATCAAGCCGCATATACTGGTGAAACAAACTCATGTCCATCACATGAAGCGGGAACTCAATAATATCAATCTCCTTCCCGGTATTCAAATTCACCGGCTTGTACGGATGACACATTCCACTCCGGAAACCCATACAGTCAGAATATCCAAGTGTCGAATCATATGAAAACCCCGCCTGTTCTAGTAACTCCCAGGTCTTTGGCACCTGGAACTTAAGATAATGACTGCGGTATCCCGTTACCTTCTCCCCAAGTACCTTTTCAAGTCGAGTCTTCTCAATCAATAGTCGGTCCAGGTTAAAGGGAGCATCAAATCCTCCATGTAACCCAATCTCACTCCCTGCATCAAGAATATCACCTAAAACATCTTCAACATCTGATAACCTATATCGGAACTCCGGTTCGCCGGGTTCCAGGGCCTGAAAAAACCAGGTTGACGTTACCCCGTATTTTTCCTCTAAAGATAATATCTCTTTAAAATTATAAAAAGGGCTTTTTCGGTTACATGCCGAACCGATTTCTCGTACGGCTCTCTTTCGGTCGCCCTGCCTGGCAGACAGGAGCCCATTCAGGATTTTCATGTATGGCGATGAATATATCACATCAACATCATGGGTTACACACAGGGCAAATTCGCACCCGTCCGGGTATTCTGGTTTGATTAATCCCTGTTCATACAGGTATTCTGATACCGAAGGTCTGAAGATATCCCTATCCTGGCTTGCCCAGTACGGAAATCTGCCATGCATATCACGGATGGGGTTTTCGTATTCTTCCCGCCTGGTGAACCGATCCCAGAGGTCCGGGCGAGTAAGACGAAGTGTATTACTATCTATCTTCATAGTGTGTAATTATCTCCACAATTTTTGCAGATGCGCCTGACCCAAACAAATCCGGATGTGTTGGTTCGGGAATAAATGTATGGATCATCTTTTCTATTCTGGATCTCTCTGATCCTACTAAGGTGTTCCATCCTGCATTCACTGTTTCAACCCACTCGGTATTATCACGGAGAGTTAAACATGGAGTATGAAGAATGTATGATTCTTTCTGAATACCACCAGAATCAGTCAGGATTTTTAAGGCATGCCGCATCACCATGATCATATCCAGATACCCGAGAGGATCACACAAAATGATGTTATCCGGCATTTTATTCCATATACCAAAATCAATAAGATTCTTTTTTGTCCTGGGATGAACCGGAAATATTGTTTTCACACCACTGTCTGAAATTGCTCTGATGATATCATTCATACATTCAGGGTTGTCTGAGTTGGATGGCCGGTGAATGGTTAGGACCAGGTACTGACCTGACCTGAGAGAGTATTGTTCAAGTATAGGAGATTGTTTTTCCGCCAGCGTAAGATTCTCTATCAATGCATCAGCCATCACATCCCCGGTCAGAAACACGCCCTTTTTTATGCCTTCGCTATAGAGATTATCAACAGCAGTCTGTGTCGGGCAGAATAAGATGTCTGATAGATGATCAACTAAAACCCGATTCACCTCTTCTGGCATGCCTCTATCAAAACTTCGAAGACCGGCTTCAACATGAGCAACCGGAATATGGAGTTTTGCGGCTGCCAACGCTCCTGCCAGAGTTGAGTTGGTATCCCCGTATACTAAAACCAAATCAGGTCTTTCAAGAGAAAGTATCTCCTCAATTTTTACGAGCATTTCACCCGTCTGTTTGCCATGTGATCCTGAACCAATCCCCAGATTATAGTCCGGTTTTGGGATATTAAGTTCTTTAAAGAAGATTTCAGACATCTCCGGATCATAATGTTGACCGGTGTGGATCAGAATCTCTGTGTTTTTCTCTCTAATTAACCGCGAAACCGGGGATGATTTGATGAACTGGGGCCTGGCACCGAGGACTGAAATAATTTTCATGGAATGATTTGGATTTTTTTGGAGGAATCAACCAATAATTTTTTAATAATTTAATCTCGTCTTTCTTTTTTTAGAATTGGATTAAAAACAGTGTAGTGACATTCTTCTGCGACACATGACAATATTGCATCACAACAAACAAAAATCCAATCTTCATTTGCGATTAAAGAAAAAGCTGCTAGATGAAGTGAATCAAGGGTTCGAAGTCCGAATCTTTTTCCATATGAAAATATGAGGTTTTGTGCTTCTTTTATTATCGGTGATGTTGTTGACTGAATGTAATAATTTGCCATTTCCTTTTCAAACCCTGTAATGGCAATAGAGAGTTTTTTTTTGATAATTCATGATTTCGATATCGTCTATATAATGCACTATAATATTCGATTTGTGCAATATCTAATATATAGAGATTATTCTGTTCATTTAAGATCAAATTTTGGATTGATTCTGATCCTTCCTCGTTATGAAATATCTTAACAAGAGCAGATGTATCAAAAAAAAGATTCATACTCGTTCTTCTCTTCCCTGGACAATATCATCTGTCAGGGTTCCTGTAAGATTGTTAAGGGCAGAGCAAACATCCTCATATGCATGTTCTCTCTTATTTTTATGTAATTTTGGGCGAATTGCTTTAATTGCGTGGATATACTGATATACTGATAAATATTCTGAAGCTGACATGTCTTTAATTTCTTCATAAATGAGGTCCTTTACTTTCATAATCTATCTCCTGGTATAATCCGAATCAGATATCTTTGCACATAGAGAAAAAAGTTTATAAACTTTACTATGTGTATGTTATTTTATTATTATGCATTATGGGCAATAAAGCCCTTGGTTGAAGTATATGAGTTTCATGTATCAACAGATTATCATTCAGCTTACCTCTTCAGGTATATTTCAATAATAACTTTGAAGGACAATTTCATCTGAACTATCAATTATCGATAACATGAATAAATATTTGACCATTTTCTGTTTTTTCTCTGTAATATAATAATTAGATCAAGCAATTGCAATTCAGGATTCAATTACAGTTCATTCACAAATATGATGCGTTAATTTTCTTTTCTCGATGAAATTACTTTTTGGTATAATAAAGAATATCTTTCCTCAACTGACTCGAAAGAATACAATTGACTTAACTTTTTAGCCTCTTTCATGAATTTTTGAAGTTGTTCTCTATTTTCAATAAAATACCCAATATCCTGGATTATTTTCTCTTTACTATCGATCTGATCATACAACAAGCTACATTGTTTCAGGTTTTCTCTCTCTTCTATATTTGCCCTGATGATTGGAACAACACCATACAAGAGATAATCAAAGATTTTATTTGGACTACAAGAAACCCAATATGGTGAATTCACATCTATAAGGAAAAATCCAAAATGTGCATCAGAAGTAAAATGAATCACTTCATTTCGGTTCAGATATCCGGCATAAAAAAACCTTCCCGAGTACATCGTTTTAAGGATATCAAATCTCTCCAGGAGATCTTTTTCTGATGTTGATCCCCCTATCGTAACATACACTTCCGGAAATTTCTTTAAAAGTGCTAAGCAAATATCCATCATTCCATTTATATCCCGGTCTACTTTTGTACTTAATGATCCGATGTATGTGATGTTTATCCGATCTGAATGCAATACAGTTGATATTTTTTCATGAATTCTGTCGGCAAACCGATTGTCAATATTTGGATAATTTGGAACAACTACAATATGATTTACACCGGGAATATGAGTTTTCGTACTATGGATTTGGTTATCAGTCACCAGGACAATCCCATCTATAAAAAAACGGGTAAATTTTTCACAATATTTCCCGATACCTTTCATTTCTTCATAATATTCATGACGATCGTAAACGATGAAACTGTTTTTATATTTAAAAATTTTCAAGACTGCTCCAAAAATGAGCAGGAAAGGATCATGAACATGAAAAATAATTCGTTCTCCTTTCTTCTGAACAATTTTCCGAATTAATTTTATTAATTTATACCATATCCATGGAGAAAATAACATTGAAAGATAAACAAGGATATAATTGAATATTCCTCCTTTGAAAATAATCGGGCATTGAAGTGAGTAATTACTCTTTATTTTGTCTATTATCATCTCCGGAGTTTTTTGATGCAGGTTAAACCGTATCCTTTCAATGGGAATCTGATTTTTTTTACAAAAATCAATATGACGGATGATTCGTTGATCATTTTCAGGATGATTATCTAATACGATAATATGAAAAGGGTATAAGCGAGAGTGATTTTGCATCAGTATTATAAATATTTATATTCCCTTATATATTCCTGAACCATTCTGTCAAGAGTAAATTTCTTTTCAACCCTATTGCGATTAAAAAGTCCCATTTCACGACGCAAAGAAGAGTCTTCAGCGAGGATTCTGATTGATTCTGCAAAATCTTTTACATTATCCATTTCACAGAGAAAACCACCCTTTCCATCAACTACCAGTTCAGGCATACTTGAACAATCTGTTGTAACAACAGGCTTTCCACATGCCATGGCTTCTGCAACCGAGAGCCCGAAGCCCTCAAGCCGAGTTGGAAAGAGAAAAATATCTGCATAATTGTATATTTCTACCAGTTCATGTAAAGATAATTTCCCGGTGGATATAATATTAGGTGCATTTAAGTGGGTATTCTTTCGTAATCCCCCACTTATTAACAGCGAATACTTGTCCCCGAGTTCATTCATAATTTTTGGAAGCAGATCACCACCCTTTCTAATTGTTGCATTTCCGGAAAAGAATAATATGGTATTTTTGGAAGGAACTACAATATTTGAGTCAATTCTCTGATTTTCAACATCGAATGGTTTAAAAAAATTTTCATCAATTCCATTGTAAATGAGGATAGAATCAGAATAGCCAAATACTTCTTCAATTTTGTTTTTTGTATAGTTGCTTATACTGATTACTGAATCTGCAACATTAATGCTCTTTTTTTCCCATTGAAAAATATATGAATGATAGAGCCGTTGTAAAGAGGTTTTATAGGGCAGAAAAATTGGATCATGTACAAGAAGGTGTTCTGTTACTAATAAAGGTTGGTTGTTGTTTTTAAATGGATACCCATTCCAGGTATTTGCATGAATGATATCATAACCTGCCGATTTGCAAATTTTTCCCATGAATGATGGGACATATCCAGACCATCTCGGGAGGTTTTGAATATCGGCTTGAATTGATGAGTTATTCAATCCGGAAACAAGATTGTAGGTGAAGACATCTGATCCTGAATCGGCTTGTGCTAATGGAAAAAGTATTTTCAATCCTGATCAACTCTTGGTTTTTCAAGCATCAGGATCCAAGTTGGAATGAATGGATAGAGCAATGTAAGAAATATTGTAGGCATTCGGGTAATCATTGATTCTGGTTTAATTAAATCAGTACCCGCAAATAATTCCGGTTCCCTGATAATCCGGATGGTATAGTCATGAATCCTGAACATTGAGATTATTTTTTTAAAGGACCACCATGTCAGATGTTTCTCATAATAATAATCACCACGATTCATTAGTCTTAAGTAACGATGAGCCAGCCCCTTCGGTATCCATGAAAGAAAAGGAAGATGATAATGCCCTTCCATAATAGAAAGGGCATTCCCTGCAGCACAATAACTTACTCCTCCTGATATAAGTGTTCTATATATTTCTTTGAACAATTTTTTAGAATCTGGGAGGTGTTCATACACATGGTTACAGATACAGAATGCTGTGGAATTGTTACGAAACGGGAGATTCATGCCATCAGCACAGATAAAATCGATATCCTGAAAAAGGTAATCCTGTTTTGCTTTTTTTAATGCTTCAAAATCGATATCAATTCCGATTTTCTGTTGAAAATCTCCCTTCAGATGATGTAATATGATCCCTCCTGAACATCCAATATCAACAACTATCCCGAAATTCCTGTCATTTTTAAAATAATCGTCCAATACCAATTGAATTTTTTTTGCTTTATCCATTCTGTCATTTATATTTAAAACTGCTGGATTGATTTGTGAATATCCTTCCTGGTATTCAGACCTCATTTGATTCATGTAATACTTCCTGATATACTTCAATAAACTGGTCACTTATTTTATCCCAGGAAAAGCGATCCCGAACGGTCTTTAGTCCAGCCTCTCTGAACCGAGCAGCAAGTTCTGGATTTTCAAGGATTTGAATTATTGCATCAGCCAAACCCTGTGGATCACCAGGTGAAACAAGAAGCCCGTTTACACCGTCCTCGATGATGTCCGGAATACCTCCGATATTGCTACCGATAACTGGGACCCCTGATGCCATGGCTTCAAGGAGAACCACACCGAGGCCTTCTGTCTGGTTATTATGGATAATAGAAGGCAGAACAAAAACGTCAGCATTAGAATAATAATGTAAAAGTGAATCCCTGGTAATTCTTCCGAGAAAGGAAATATGTGATAAAATTTTTAACCTTTGCGATAATTCAATTAACTTTTCTTTATCAGGTCCATCACCGATAATATTTAGTTGGACACATAAAGAACTTTTATTCTGGATAATTTGTTGTGCTTTTATAAGATATTCTACTCCTTTCCATCCAATTAACCTACCTACAAAAAGAATTTTTTTTTCTTTATTGTGTCTCTGAATTATTGAATACTCTTCCGGGTGTATCCCCATTGGAATAATATTAATGATTTTGTTTGGGAGTATTCTGCGAATCCGTTTATATGTATGTTGACTATTTGAGGTGATATGATCAGAATATTTTGCTATCACTCTCATCCAGGGATATGCGATCCTGTATGAATGAATGATATGAATATCCGTACCGTGAATTGATAAAATATGTGGAATACCTGTAAAAAAACTGATAGCAGCCCCTATCAGTCCCTGAGGGATTATCCAATGAGAGTGAATAAGATCAATTTTCTCATTTTTCGCGATTTTAAATGCAAACAGTAATTGACATGCTGAAAATAGGAATAACTGAAAAATTGCTAAAGGTGATTGAGTAATCGACGGAATAATCCCTCCCTTTTTATTTAACAGTTGTCCTGTTCGAGTAAACCAGTAAGGAAATCGAAAAATTTTGATACCATCCTGAACCTCATAACAACGAAGTCCTGGTTGATTGGGGCAAAGAACAATTACCTCATATTCCTTGATTGTAATAGCTAAAGTTAAATCTCTCATAAACATACTATGAACGTCTTCTTGATGGGCCGGGTATGAGCTAGTGAGAAATAGTATTTTAACCATACATGAAATGAGGAAGATTTTCTTCATTATTTACTAATATACATACTACAGAAATCTTTAATTAAATCAACTAATATCTTCATTCTATCTATGAGAATGTTATATGTAAATACAATCAAAATTATTTATAAGTGATGTTTGATTTTACGCACCAGGCATACATTGACCTCTGTGCTAGATTAACTAAATCGTCTTATAATTTTTATTCAGTAGCAGAATTCCTTTCGACTTTTTCCAATACTCCTATCTATGACAAAAAAATCGTAATAATTCGCCATGATATTGATCGATGGGTTAATAATGCGGAAAGGATGGCCCATTTAGAAAAAAAAATGGGCATTAAATCTTCCTACTACTTTAGATATCCTAGTACCTTCTCTCCACTTGTTATGAAATTGCTATATTCATATGGTCATGAAATTGGATATCATTACGAAGTCCTTTGTAAAACCAAAGGAGATATAAGTTCAGCCTGGGTTTTATTTCAAAAAGAATTGTCAATTTTTCGTGAAATTATTCCAATTCGTACTGTGAGTATGCACGGTTCTCCTCTCTCTCCATATGATAATCGGCTTCTTTGGAATTATTATTCGCTGTCTGACCTTGGGATTATTGGTGAAGCGTATGATATACCGGCTAATTTTCTCTATTTTACAGATACTGGTCGGGCATGGAATGGAAAAAATAATCTTCGCGATCATATGTCTGGGGGGATATTCTATTTTCGTCAAATTCATACAACTCAGGAATTGATTGAATTTATTTATAAAGAAAAACCCCCTTTTTTATATTTAAATATACACCCTGAAAGATGGAATAATTCTCCAGTAATGTACTCTGTGAGCTTAATTATGGATAATGTCTTTTCAGCGGGAAAAAAGATCATTACGTTATATCAGGATTTTTAATATGAATAATGTGTTTGCAATTTTGGGAACTGCAGGGTGCAAAAAAACACTTCATACAATAGATTACCTCATGACGAGAATGAGGGACCTTCCTATCGTAATTTTTGAAACCGATTTTCGATTTATTTTTACTGCATCTCAAATTATTTTTAAACGTAATCATCTTCTTTTTACTTGGCAGAATTCAACAAAATGGACCGAGAGATTAATCGCTTTAATTAAACTGTTTGGTTTTTCAGTATTTTTGTTCCTTCCACCTTTTATTATAAAACCTTTTTTTATTATAATTGGAATGATTAGATCTGCAATTTTTTCATATCAATTGAGTAACCGTGGGATTAGTTTTTATCCTGTCAAAAACTTATCGACCCAAATAACAAAAACTATTCTCATAAACAATGGGATTACCTGGGCATTCCTGGCTAGTAGTCAATGGATTATAAAACCTGAAATACTCACGAACGAATATAATATTATAAATCTTCATCCTGGAATATTACCCTATCACCGTTCACTAGATTCATTTTTCTGGTCAATATTTTACCATGATGGAATCGGTGTGAGCGCCCATATTGTTGATTCTGGAATTGATACTGGGCCGATTTTAAAAAGGTTCTTCTTTTTTCCTAATGGCATTGATTTAATAAAATTAAGAAAGGAATGTGATCGTTTATTTCCTATTTTTGTATACATTATGATAGATCAAATCTACAATAAGGGAATTCAACCAATACATCAGGAAAATGGGTTAGGTCTCCACCATCGACCGATGAACCTGAATGAACTGAAAATGACGGGAAAAATTCTAAAAAATTTATATCATGATATTTATATTAATTAATTTTCTCAACGCTAATTAATATTTTAGAGGAATATTATGGTATTTTAGATGGCTCCTCATTTGAATGATATGACCTAATATATCAAATGAAAAATATGAGTGAATACATATTGCACCGTTGGCAACCAGAAAGGATACCCGTTCATTTTTGCATGAGTATAAAAAAGAACCATCATAAATTGAATAGAAATTGGGATACTGATCAAAACTCCATAAAAAATAGGGAAAATCCTTTTTGATAACCATATGTCCCTTTTGATGATTGCAGATCCCATAAGTAGGAGATATATCATGAGAACAATCGCAATCATCAAGGATCGATATTGAAGAATTGAAAAACCTGCAAAAATATATCCGGATATTATGATCATGAGTGGACTCAGAAGTATTAGAGATATGGTTGAATAGAAAAGCCATCCTTTTTGGTTTTTTCTTATGAGTGGTGAGAATAGGAGAACCGAGGAGATTCCCATTGGAATATAGAGAGGTGAAAAATATCGCATGTCAGGTAGGCTCCCCTCACTCATTATTGATCCATGCATTACACGGGCATAGGCAATAATGGTAATTCCGATGATAAAAAAACAAAAATATGTCTGTTTTTTAATCTCTGTAGTAAATATTTTACTACATTGATCTCGCGATTTGATCCCATAAACAAGAGCTGGCAGAAAAATCGGGCTCATGAGAAGAATGCCTATCCCTCCATTTAGAGGGTTCATTAAGAGGTAGTATAAATCAACATGTATTGTTTGGATGTTCGGGACAAAGAAATGTATTGCATAGAATATATATGACGTAACATCCTGAAAGATACTACTATTGTTAAAACCACCATTCTGAATTATGGATGCCGTCTCCACAAATCTACTATTTACTACATAATGATATTGAGGGGGTAATAAGGGATTTTGTGTTATTAGAAAGTTATTTAGGAAAAATGGTAAAAGCCCAGCAATTGAACCAATAGTTCCTGCAAGAATCCGTTTAAAATTATTCATATTAAGAATACCAAAATTGCCAGTATTCTTTGTTAGAATGGATACCATTTCCCATAAAGCCAAACCAATTAATATAATTGATCCATATTCCGGTCTAGCCCAGCAAATTAATCCACCAATGAAAAAAACCCCAAAGGTCTTTGGCAATGAATTAGAGCATCGGTTTATAGAAAACGTCAGGATGAGACATGCCACAACAAATGCTATTAATATATGGTCTTTTGCTGATCCTGACCAGAACAGATATGAGGAACATGAGATGACTGACATTGCTCCGAGAATCGATATCGTCCGTGATAGTAGTAATGATCGGAAAGTTGTGTATATCATCGGTGCAATGAGAGCACAGAGTATTTCGCAGGTAAATACTATTGCTGCAGATTCTACCGGACTGTCATCCCAAGTTGTCTCAAATGGCTGGTAGAAATAAAGGTTTAAAAGAAAAAATCCTAAGAATAAGAATAGAAAAATAATAAATACTTTCTCTAAATTTTTATATTGGAATCTGGATGATAATGTAATACATCCAAGGAGAGACAGTGTTCCGGCAACAAACCATCCGATTAGAAAAAGTAAACGGAAAAAATCTCCAAAAGTATGAATTATTAATAAGGATGGGATCGCCAGGAAAGGCAACATCAGGCTATACGCAAGGTAATTATCACGTGTTGTAAAATAAGCACTCAGTTCTCCAGAAAAAAGTCTTCCATATTTACCTTCGTTTTCTATAAGCTGAGAACCAGTGAATAGTTGATTTAGTTGGTTTGTTGTGATCCATTCATCAGTGATAAATAATGATGGAGAGGAAATGGAAAAACAAAGACAAAATGATAAACCTGCTAGGATGAGCATTATTACAAGATCGACTTTATTATTCTCATCCAAATGAAACATCACATAATATTTCTTTTCTCATATGTTTAAATCCGTGGTCTTGTAGAATCACCTATCTAGCTTTAAAACAAATTTTTCATATGCACTTATATCGTGTTCTTTTCTTTCTCTCCTTCTTTCTGGCAATTTTTGGAATAATTGATGGAGCGGATAATTTAGAAAATTCCCTTTTTATAAAATCAATAGATTTCTATCAGAAGGGTGATTATGAAGCATCATTGAAGATGGTTAATGATATTATTTCAATAAATGAAACGAATGGTTCTGCTCTCAATCTTCGCGGTTTAATCAATATGAATCTGGGAAAACATGAAGCCGCTCAAAAGGATTTTGAAAAAACACTGCAATATAGTAGTAACCACTCCCAAATCTATTACAATCTAGGTCTTAATGCATATCATTCTGGGAATATGTTCCAGGCAGATCATTACTTTAGCAAGGCATATGAAGATAATAATCCCTTTTTTAATCTCTTTTATTATGCGGGAGTTGTAAAATCAGAGTTGGGTCAATATAATGATGCAGTCTCCCTCCTTAAAAATGCATCACGTATACATCCTCATGATCCGCAGGCATGGATTCATTTGGGTATCGCATATGAACAGATACGAAAATTTGATCTAGCTGTTCAGGCATATGATAATGCCATTATCTCAGACCCTGCCCTTCCTGGACCTTGGATGAACAAAGGTAAAATATTTCTCTCATTCGGAAACATCTCATTAGCATGGATGGCCTTTGAGAATTATACATCCTTGGATCCTGATGATGATATAGGCTGGTTTTACTATGCCAAATCCCTTCATGATGATAAGATGTTGAATGCGTCAATAGAGGCATTACATCAGGCTATTGAAATTGATCCAACGAATCAAATCTATTCTGAACACTTAAAGTTGTATATCGATGAAAAAAACTCCATAGAATTAGGGGCCGTAAGTGAGCGACTAGATGATCGATTTATTATTTTATTATTATTTATTATTGGTTGCATGAGTATTATAATAATATATAGAAAATAGGGGATAGGTTTTCCTTTACTTGTTGCAGAAAATTTATTTACTCTTTTAAAAATTTATAGGGATATGAAATATTTCCCAAATGTAAATTCTAATATTGGTAACCAATAAGTATATCCGTTTGGTTTTTGATGACCAGTAATAACAGTGTCGATTATCTGAAATGTCAGGGGAATTACAACCAGAATTAAAATGACATAAAGTAAGGTTTTGTTTGAAAATGGATATTCCTTTGATATAGTTGCTAAAATAATACTCAATATTCCAAAAACTATCATCATATATTCCAACGGAACCATAAAATCCTGAAATGATGCACCTTGGGTTGATAAACTCAAAATTATTAGAATGTACGATATTGGAAAACACATTATTGCAGTTATAAATATCTTAAAGACTTTTTCAGTAGTTGAGGAGATAATGGGCGATAAAAGAAGTATTGATACGATATTTAGTGGAACATACAGGGGGGAATAGTATCTCATGTCTGGTAACACTCCAAAACTTACATTTGAACCGTGTAATACCCTGAGGTAGGCAAGAAATGATATAAAGATAAAAAATATTGCAAAATGAATCATCATTTGAGATTTGACCGTATAATTCTTGTGAATATTCTTTCTATGTGCAAAAAAAAATCCACATGCAGGAAGCAGCAATGGAACGATAAAAAGAATACCCACTCCTCCGTTTTGTGGATCTATCATTATCCCATATAAATCAGATATATCTATGCTATCCGGCATGTAGAATGAAATAACCTTCCATATCATCGAAAATACTCCGCTATTTATGTGGGTTATAGCATTCGATTCAATTATCTCTGCAGTTTGATCCACTGGCAAATTTCGAGTAGCAATATAGATGTATTGAGGGGGGATAAATGGATTTTTGGTTGTTATAATATTATTATAGAAAAATGGAATTAAACCACATAGAGTCCCTCCTCCTGCCCATCCTACTGCGATTATTATTTTTTGGAGTGAGCGTCTTTTATCTACATATTGTGGAAAAATGTTTTTCCAAACAAACCATCCAACCAATCCTAATAATACCACAACTCCATACTCGGTTCTTGCCCAGCAAAGCAGACCGCAGATCAAAAATAAAAAAAACCATCTTACTCCTGATTGATGGTTAATAATCAGAGAGATCAGAAAAAAAATACAGGTGACAAGAAAAGCCACTAATATATGATCTTTTGCTGATCCGGCCCATATCAGATATGATGAACAACATAATGTAATGATTGAAGATATAATTGCAGTTTTCCTATTGTTTAAAAATTGGATGAAAGTGCCATATAAAAGGGGTGTCATGAGGCTGAAAAGTACACTCCCCATGAAAATTATGGCCGCTGTCTCAACAGGTCTGATTTCACTTTCTGCGGGGAATGGTCGGTAAAAAATGATGTTTGAGATGAAAAGTGCTGTAAAAATAATAAACAAACACAGAGAGATTATTTCATCCCGTTTATTATATACAAAAAATTTTCTAAATAGGGCGAGGGTGATGTATCCGATGCTTGCCCATATGCATAAAAATAACAATCTAAAATTATCTGATGTGACATGGATTATATGTAACACAGGTAAAGAGACAACTGGAAGAAATAAACTATACGCCAGATAATTCTGTTTGGCTACAAAATATGAGTCTAATTCTCCTGTAAATAATGTACCGTATTTTCCTTCATTAAAGGTAATTTGTGAATTATGAGATATTTGATAAAGTTGATTCAGAGTAATCCATTCATCATTCATCAATATGCCGGGGGTGGTGATAGCGAAACAGCACACAAAGGATATCCCGGCCAATATGCACATTATGATGAGATCTGTTTTTAGAAAACCTGTGTTTTCCGATAAACATGGTCTTAAACGGGTAATATGCATGTGATCAACTATTATTTTTTTATATGATTATAGTTAATGGCACTATTATCTGGAAGTTGTGCCTTATACTATGAAATGCAAATAGAGTGGTAACCTTGAATAATCTTTTTATTATGATTATTCAAAAACGTTGTAACTGGCATAATAATTGGCTGGGAGAAAGGTATTGCATGAATAAAGAAAAGTGCCATGTATTATGTAGATTGAAAAGCAGGAGCATTATATCCAAACTGTTGGTGGTCTCGATACTTGTATTCGTGCTCGGTCTTGTTAATGCAGAACAGACAGGAGATTCTCTGAATACGGACAGTGATTTCAAGAATAATGAGACTTTGTCTAATTGGTTAATACAAGGAGAAAATTTTTTTGAAAATGGGGATTTTGTCCTTGCATTAAAAAATTATCAGAATGCGTATGAGATATCCCCTGATGACTCGGACATCCTGTATAAAATTGGATTAACACATTTAATGCTTGGGAATATGGAGATTGCAGAGCAATATTTTAATGATTCAATACGGAAAAATGGTAATCCTGAAGTTTTATTCTATCATGGTGTTGCAAATTACGGATTGAAGCGTTATTCGCAGTCAGTAAAATCTTATGGAAAATATCTGGATTTCTATCCCAACGACTCATATGCCTTATTTAATCTTGGACAAGCCTACGAGCAAGATGGAAAGTACAATTTAGCCCTACAGGCCTATGAAAATGCAACACGGGTAGATCCATCATATGCAAAACCATGGTATTTTATTGGCGTGTTGTATGGATCGTTTGGTAATCATTTGATGGCCAGAAATGCTTATGTCCATTATATAGAGTTAGAACCTGATGATCATCGGGGTTGGTTTGCTTTATCCCTGGAAGAGTATTCGCTGAAAAATGTAACCGAATCTGTTATTGCAATGGAACATGCTGTTCGGCTAAATTCAAATAATACTATGTACCAACAATATCTCGAAATATTATTAGAAGGAGATAACAATTCTTCGAATAAGAATCAGAATATTCCTTTAAGTATGATATCAATAATAATTGCACTGTTTACTGGAATAATCTCCATTCGATGTCATATGAAAATCATATGATATGAACAGATCAATTGGATCAAAAAAGAGGGTAATTTAAATGATTACTCCACCATCATACCCGGTTGCAAGTGTTTTTGCAACAAGTGTAGATGCACCAACTTTTGGTTTAATTTCAATGGTAAACGAATTCCCCGGTGCCGGACCTGGATTTGGATTCAATGTGACCTTTATCTTTTCTGTTGGCCGAAGAATAGTCGTTCCAGCGCTACCAACTGCAGTATAGCCGGCTGAACCACTTAAATCTCTTGCTTTTCCACCGCTCAAACTCCATACATATGTGACTTCTCTCATTTTCTGAGGTTGTCCACCTTCAGGAATTGAAAGGTAAAGATTGATCTTGTTCGTTGTTGTTCCTGTAAGACTTCCATACAATTGTCCATCTAATACGAGATTAGATGTCGACTGTTTCACACCTGAATAGGTAACTTCCTGAGACTTCTGAGTAGCAAAGAATCCTGCTCCCAGCATGACATATGAAAACACTGCGGCCACAACAACAAAGGCAATCAGAACGATTGCTGCTTCGAGACCGGAAAATGCTGCTTCTTTCTTCATGTCTATTCACCTGTCTGGATCACCCAGACTATCTCACTATTGCTTTATTTATATATAAAACTAGTGGTCTGAACTCTTTATAATTTAGAATCAAAATTTAAAGTTAGTATACTAATTCTCGAACATTGTTTTTGAACAATTGTTCTTTGCATGAAAATTTACAGTAGAAATAACCAAAAAGAAAGATTGAGAAAAAGTTGAATTAAATAATCACTCCGCCAGTGTATCCCGTAGCTAGGGTCTTGGCGATAAGAGTAGATGCTCCAATTTTTGGTTTGATTTCAATAGTAAATGTCTCACCTGGTACTGGTGTGTCGGTTGGAGTTAACGTGACCTTTACCTTTTCGGTAGGGACAAGAATATCATTCGTTAATGCTGGGTCAATTGTAATACCGGTACCAAGAGTTCTCTCTTCCCCAATACCGCCTTCTAAACTATAAACAAAAACGACTTCGCCAATATCTTGTGGCTGACCACCTTCTGGAATTGATAGATAAAATTCAATCGTATCTACATCGCCATCTGTACTATCGTAGTTCCCATATAATTGACCATCTAGTACGAGGTTTGATGTCGACTGTTTTACACCTGAATAGGTAACTTCCTGTGACTTCTGAGTAGCGAAAAATCCCGCACCCAGCATGACATAGGAAAACACTGCGGCCACTACAACAAAGGCAATCAGGACGATTGCCGCTTCGAGACCGGAAAATGCTGCTTCTTTCTTCATGTCTATTCACCTGTCTGGATCACCCAGACTATCTCACTATTGCTTTATTTATATATAAAAGTAATGTTTGGTTCCAGTTTCGTGATTTATAAAATGAAAATCCTCTCTAACCTCATTTGCTCGTAAAAATAAGATTTGTTAGTATAAAACAGGCCCCCCGGCAAATGTCTGACTTAAATGATACGTAACAAAGGTAGATGGTCCCATTTGTGGCTTTAATTCAATAGTAAACCAACCTGCAGGTATGGGTCCGCCAACATCTTTCAGAGTAAATATTTGCTTATCTCCCGGAAACATAATAGGTCCATGTTCAACTCCGAATTTCAAGCCAACGGCCCCCCCTGGACCTCCATATTCATATGTTCTTATCTCTCCATTGGATGAATGGGTATATACAATAACGAGCTTGGACAAATCCTGAGGTTGGCCTGTTTCTAGAACACCTGCAGAAAATTCAACATGATCCAATCGGTTATCATTTCCAAGGTATGCATAAACTGCCCCTTCCATGTACATCGCTGAAGATGCTTGTTTGTATCCGGAAACGGTAACTTCTTCTGTCTTTCCTGCGGTAAAAAACCCAGAGCTTAAGACTGACATTCCAAAAACTGCTGCCACAACGACGAATGCTATTAGAATAATAGCTGATTCAAGCCCAGTGAATCCCTCATTTTTTGCATACATGTGTTATCCCCTTTTAGTACTTTTTAAATTGGAATAAAATACTTTTCGAGTCGTGTGATCAATGAAATAGTAATCTTTGAGAAAATATTCTGGGTATTGGTTTTTTTCACATATCTCAATTATTGGTAATTATCGCGATCCTAAAGATATTTTGATTTATCTTGCTTTATCAGTTTATTTCCTTTTTTTAATCAAATAGAAAAATTTAGAAAAATCACGGCGCGTTCCTGATTTGGATACAATATTATTCATAGTGAATATGGGACCATTGCCAATAACAGAACTGATTAAACACTCTAATTTTTAATTAGTATATATAATCTCGTTTCTCCTCCACTACAGGCGCGGTCTTTCGCAATCATTCAGTAGGGAAACCGAATTCACGTCATGAAAAAAACTCCCGATAAAACTAAAAAAAATAACACCGGACAACCATTATTCAATATTAAAAACTCATATCTGCGTTGAAGGATAATTATCATTCATTAACTCAGGATTCCAATATGCCACAATTCCGGATCGGCACAGACGATTTTAAAAAACTGCGTGATGAAAATGGCTACTTCGTAGATAAATCCCTCTTGATAAAGGAAATAATAGAAGGAAGTGATGTTACCCTGCTCCCTCGTCCCCGGAGGTTTGGCAAGACCCTCAACATGACCATGCTCCGGTACTTTTTTGAAAAAAACGAGACAAGCAATGCATATCTTTTCGAGGGTCTTGAGATTATAAAATATCCTCAATACATGGAGTACCAGGGTCAGTACCCAGTCATCTTTATTAGTTTAAAAGATTTCAAAAGGTCTTCATATGAGAGTTTTCTTGCAGCAGTACGAACCGAAATGTCGCGCCTTTTCTCTTCCTTTTCTGTTCTGATTTCCTCTCTGGATAATGGAAAAAAGGATCGTTTTTTACGTATCTGTAGAGAACAGGCAGACGTTGATGATCTCTATGGGAGCCTGAAAGAGCTCATCCTCAATTGTTACCAGTATTATCAAAAACCGGTTGTGGTAATCATCGATGAGTATGATGCACCGATGATTGAAGCATGGACAAACGGATATTACGAAGAAATCTCTCAGTTCATGAGGTTCTGGCTTGGAGGGGGTCTCAAACACGATAATGCGTCTTCTTTGTACCGTGCCGTTATTACAGGTATCCTGCGAATTGCAAAAGAGTCTATTTTCTCCGAACTAAACAATCTCAAGATCTGCACAACCTTGCTCCCCAATACATTAGCCCACCAATTTGGGTTTACCGAAGAGGAGGTTGAAAAAATCCTAATTGACTTCCATCTCATTGATCAGGCAAAAACCGTTCGTGAATGGTATAATGGATATTCCTTCGGTACAAAAACGATATATAATCCCTGGTCTGTCTCGAATTACATAGATAATTTTCCCGCTCCTCCAGGACCACACTGGCTGAACACCTCATCAAACGCACTCATATACGAAGAACTCAATGGAGGAGGCCTTGAGATCAAAAAAGATCTGGAACGCCTGTTATCCGGAGAAGAACTCAGGTATCCGATCAACGAGACCATCACCTTTCGCGATATTGGAAAGAGCCCTGTCAATATCTGGAGTTTTTTATACTACTCCGGTTACCTGAATGCTGACACTCCGGAGTGGGCGGAATATGATGAAACCCTCCTGACATATTCGTTAAAAATTCCAAATCAGGAGATAGCTGTTGCCTATCGTCAGTTTGTAAATTATACACTGGAAGATGGAGTTCAGCCAGGTGTAAAACAATTTATCTCCGTTTTTCTGGAAGATAAACCATCAATCGTTCTTGAGCAGGTACTTCAGGAACTCACCTTGACCCTTGTCAGCATGTATGATCTCGCGAAACTACCAGAAGCGGTCTTTCATGCATTTGTCCTAGGCCTCCTTGCGAATTTGAGGATTGTCTACGAGATCAAATCAAATACAGAATCAGGATATGGCCGGGCTGATATCCTCATGATCCCAAAAACTTCCCGATACCAGACAGGTTACATTATTGAGTTCAAGTCAATCGGTCTGGAAGAAAATATCGAAGAGGCTTGTACCCGTGCATTGACCCAGATACATAAGAATGTATATCATGCAGCAGTTCACAATGCCGGTATTCCTCCACAACAGGTGAGGTCTCTTGCAATCATTCTACAGGGAAAACGAATTTTCGTGAGAGAAAAAATTCCAGATAAACCATAAAAAACCTCACCTATACCACCCATAAAACAGATACCCGACCGGATTTGTTATCAAATATCTTGTCAATCCTCATCTCTCTTCATTTTATCCAGCTCTTCCCGTGCTCTGACCCGGACGACACTATCTTCATCCTGTGAACACCGGTTCAGAACAGAAATGATCTCATCCTCACCGCCTAATTTTCCAAGAGCCTTGATTGCCCGAAGTCTGACTCCTGCATCAGTATCTTTCGTAGCCTGGATAATATATGGTGTAATGGTTGAGTTACCAATTCTCCCCAAGGTTTTTACAGCCTCTCGTCTGACATAATGAGATTCATCGTATAATGCCCCGATTATGGGATCAAGAGTTGGTATTTTTCCAGACGTGACCCGTAAGGCTACGAGGGATCCGACCCGGACTCTCCAGTCTTTATCATGCACTCCCTGCATTAACTCTGGCACAGCCAAATCTCCCAGATGCCCGAGTGCCTCAGCCGCAGTTTCCTTCACATACCGGTCATCGTCAGTCAGAGCTTTCATAAGCGGTTTGACCGCTTTTATGGCCCCGGTCCGGCCCAATGCATCAGCAGCACTTCGACGGACATATGCACTATCATCGCTTAATGCATGAATCAGGGGGAGAACAATACGTGGATCAGATAATTCGGAAAGAGCATCTACTGCCTCTTCTCTCTCTTTTTCATCCTCACTCCCAAGTGCATTAATAATAGTGTCAAAATCCCCACAAAACTTAGAGAAGGTTTCTTCTTTTTTCCGCTCTCCCCTTTCAATCAGGTCTGTCAAAACCATCTCAACAAGCCTGCGGTCTTTCACATAAAGGAGAAGGACCATAATGGTTGCAAGATCCAGACCGGTATAGAGCATCACAAATGCAATACTAAACTGATACCCAAACACGTCAGCAAATATTGCAAACAAGATTACTGATACCAGAATAATACCAACCAATCTTAAGCCGGATTTCGGATACCAGAGTGCCAGAAGAATGATTGGTATTAAATACAGGTGGGGAATGAAGACATAAATAAACCGAAATCCTGTCCAAGGACTCTCCCAGAGAACATAGATTGATACAAAAAGTGAAATGAGCGCTAAAAGTGCTATGATAAGAATTTTTCCGGGTTCTATGTATCCCCGGTGCACATGAATGTAAGTCAGGATCTTATCGAGCACTGTCATCTCCAAAATGCAGATTAGACTTCACCAAAAATCGTCATACGCGCTTCTTTTTCGAACTCATCCTGGTTTTTGATCGCCGCAGCCTGATGTGCAGGAGTGTCCCAGAAATAATATTTCTCAATCTGCATCAGTCGGATCCACCGGTTTGTTATCTCCTCTCCCACCTGGTATATCTGATAATATGTCTCCGGACGGGGATGTTCACAAACCGAAGCAACTTTGAGTTCTTTTAAGATATTGACCATGGCATCACCAACAAGTTTGGTCTGGTACCACGGATTTTTCTGCCACCGGTGCGTGAGCATCTCCATGAGGTTCAGGTTTTTGAATTTTTTCAGTTCAGGAATATTGATCATGGGGTTCAATTTCATCTCGCTCATGACCTCACCGAGCATCAGGTCTCGGGCGAAGAACATCCCGTTATGCATGACAAAATATCGCCGTGGAATATAGTCCTTAAATGAAACCAGATCATGCATATCACGCATGCTCTCTTTCATGAGATAATATACCTGCGCGTTACGCATAACCGGACAGAGTTTCGCTACAACGACATTTGAGAGCAACGTCCATGGAAGATCGATTATTGACTCGTGAAAGAGCATGTATAGATAAAACATCAGTTTCTTCTTGATCCAAAAGTCAAGATGCCTGGTCTTTTCATCCTTTAAGACATCAAGGTAGATCTGCTCCATGCCGGCGGTTGCAGATTTAGCATCAAAAGAGAGGACTTTAAATCCATTATTTTTCGCGGCAATACCCCTGAGCAGGAGTTTTATTGCATTCTGGGCAATCACAAAGTCTTTGAGCATTCCTATCTGCTGATTGGAAAATGCGATGACATTTCGTGAGCCCGGATATGTATATTGATCCAGCAATATTCCTTTCCGAGGAGCTTCCTGTTTCCGGGAAAGGTGAATCGTTGTTCCCAGCTGTTCTTCAATATGATCGAGGAGAGACTGAAGAGAGGATGATATCTCGTACTTATTTTCCATGGACATCGAGATATTTGGTCATCATCGTATTTTACGGCAGCGATGTGAATGTGTCATTTTTCATATAGTGAAAGCATAAATATTGATCCAACCAATGAGAAAGAATCAGGAATATGGCAGAAAATACTACTCATAAATTTCTTAGTAAGCGTGATGTGCTTCTCAATAAGGCAGATGCGTTTGCACTGGAAGCAGATCAACTTGCCTACCAGGGGAAGTACGAGGAGGCGGTAGATAAATATGATCAGGCGCTTGCGATATACCCCTCTAATCCGGACCTCTGGGCGTTTAAGGCAATCACATTATCTGGAGGGCTGGGCCGGAATGATGAAGCACTTGAATGCTGGGAGCGGGCAAAGAAACTGGATCATGTCTTGGCCGATGCAATTACCGATGTGCCCTCATCAGAATCTGCAATGACGGTCCATGAACGTGATCTTGTGGATTTCAAAGGGAGTACTGCGGATCGTATCCGGAACCTGGTCAAACAGCAGGCTATGGATAAGAAAAAGAAATAATTATTCTAAATTTTACTATTTTTGACGATAGAAATCAGCCTTCTTTGATAATATGATTACATCGCTCTTGCTGATCGAAGAGTTAAAACTCAATGGTATTTGATAAATGGTTTATTGATTTTTCAGTCTCATTTTGTGTTACAGCAATATCTGCATTTTTTTAACTCGTTTAAAATCCTTCTCTCTTATCCATCTGTTCATTTTTCATGATATTTCATAATTGTTGTTGGGATCCTCAAGATTAGCAGGGAAGTATCGGATGACCTTGTAATTGCACTCATGAGTAGTATTTCAGCATACTATTCCACTCAGTTCCACTTTTTGGTGGATAGCCTTGGTGAACCGGCATTCGTATATAAATCATCTTTCTATACAAATCCTGAAGGCTTTCCAAATATAATATAGAAAAGATATGCCCGGTTCAAATCTTCCAATAGGAATTCAATCGTTTTCAGAGATAAGAACCCACAATTATTTGTATGTCGACAAAACCAGGTATATTTCATCCCTATACAACACAGGCAAATACTACTTTCTTTCAAGACCTCGCCGTTTTGGAAAAAGTCTCTTTATAGATACTCTGGATTGTGCATTTTCCGGTAGAAAAGACCTCTTTGAAGGTCTATATCTCACGACTCCTGATTCCGGATGGGATTTTGAGAAAATATACCCGGTCCTACGGGTAGATTTTGCAGGGGGTACTATCCGGAAACCGGAGGATCTTCGGGAACGTCTTGACAGGTTACTCGATGAATGGGAAGATCGTTTTCAGACAAGACAAACAGAGGGCTCACCTGGCGAGCGGATGCTATACCTCATTCCTCAAATCGCAGAGATTAGTAAAACTCAAGTAGTTCTTCTTGTTGACGAGTATGACAAACCAATTCTTGACAATCTGGAAGATCTATCCGTTGTAGTAAATTTAAGGGATCAACTCAAGGATTTTTATGGGGCCATTAAACCCCTTGATGTGTATATTCGGTTTGTCTTTTTGACTGGCGTATCAAAATTTTCAAAGACCGGTATCTTTTCTGGTTTGAATAACCTGAAAGATATCACCCTTGATAAGCGGTATTCATCTATATGTGGGTATACAGAAGAAGATCTGCTCACTGTTTTTCGGGAAAGGGTCACATCATTTGATCTTAAAGAGATTTCAAGATGGTATAATGGATATTCATGGCTGGGGGAATCAGTTTACAATCCATTTGATATTTTATTATTTTTTGACGAGGGAGTATTCAGGCCTTTTTGGTTTGAGACAGGGACTCCATCATTTCTTTTAAAAATCTGGAAAGCAGATCCCAGGTCTCCTGCCGACTATGATGGTATGGTCATTGGTGAAGAGATCCTCGGTTCATTTGATCCTGAACAGATTAGGATGGAGACTCTGCTTTATCAGAGTGGGTACCTGACCATCCGGGAATGGACTGCAGATGCAGTGCGAGGTCTGTCCTGCATCATAGGATACCCGAATATTGAAGTAAGGACATCATTAAACATCCTTTTCTCTGAAGCACTAACTGGCAGAAATATTACATACTACCGGTCCAGCCTATATGATCTGCTTGAAACAGAAAATATCTCTGGACTCCATGATTTCTTTTTAAGGTTTTTTGCATCCATTCCTCATGACTGGTATCGAAAAAACCAAATCGCACGGTTCGAAGGGTATTATGCGAGTGTTTTTTACACCTGCTTTGCATCTCTTGGATACCAGGTAATTCCGGAAGATACTACAAATCATGGAAGGATAGATCTGACTGTTCAAACACATAATGCCATCTGGATCTTTGAGTTTAAGGTTCTCGGTCCTAATCTGGGAATTGAGAAAAGACCTCTTGATCAGATTCGGATGAAGGGATATGCTCAAAAATATTATGGGACAGAACTTTCTGTATACGAGATTGGTGTTATCTTTGATCCGACCATACGAAATATCGTGTCATGGGAAGTAGGACGATGATTCAGGTTACCTGATTCGTAATCTGAAAAATCTGGTGTTTGTTGATTTTTATCAACTATTTAAAAGATAATAATGGGTGTTGCCTAATGGGCTGCCATAAATCATTCACACAATATAAGGTATCTAGCGCTTGAGCAGCATTATATATAATAATTGCGTATTAACATTTGAGTTTTTACGGGTGATCAATCATGATGAAACAAATAATATTCGTTTTAATTTTCCTTATGCTAATAGGCGCCGGTTTACAAACAATAGCGGCGGCTCCGGATGGAGGAGTTCCTGTTCTTTCAGCGGTGGTTAAAACTCCTGATGTTCCGCTTCCCACTCATTATTCACCGCCATCAGTCGTGAGTCCTGTCTCTCCGGCAGCTGGCCCACCTGTCAGCAGATCTCCGGTCGGAATAGTTCATTCTCCGGTTATGGGCAGTTACCTAACCGGGCAAAGTGAACAGGAGCAGGCTACTGCATCCGTCAATGCCTCTAAGGCTGCACCAATGATGAATCAGTCATATGCACCGGATCGGGTAATTGTTAAGTTTAAAACCTCTGGTCTGTCTTCACAATCATCAGTCAGCCAGATTCAGGCCGAGGCGCATGCAGCTTTAGGTGCGATGGTCATTGCTGATGCAAAAACCCTGGGTGTTGAGGGTATGCAGGTTGTGAGTGTTCCAAATAGTACCGGGACGATGAAGGCTATCGGTCTGTACAAGATGAATCCAATGGTTGAGTACGCTCAGCCCGATTATATCTATCATGCTTCTCCAGTGGAACCGATTCATATCCCTGTGCAGGTAAATGAAAAAGCGATCTCGTACCGGACTAATGTGGTCCAGGGTACCGCACACGTACCATCGACTGGTTCGACCACGACTCCTTCTCCACCAGCTATCCAGAATCCGGCTGTCAGTTCTGGTGTGTCAACTGGTCCTGTATCAGCTACGAATGAGTCTGAAGGATTTGGATACATGCACTTCTCCCTCGAAGATGTAGCTCGGATACAGAGTGAATATAATGCTGCAGTCAAGGTAAAAAATGCCCCCCTTTCTACCACTCTGGGAAGTAAAAGCCTGCTCTCCAACATTCAGTATACTCCATCAGAACGGAACCAGGGGAATTGTGGCAACTGCTGGGTCTGGGCCTCGACAGGGGTTATTGAAAATGCCCTCACCGTTCAGAACGGTATAAAAGATCGCTTGTCCATACAGTATTTTGATTCAAATTACAATGGCGGGAGTGCTACCACAGGAGCATGTAATGGTGGATGGGCAAGCACGTTTGCAAATTTCTATAGCACCTCTGGATTTAAACAGGTCATCCCGTGGTCAAATACGAATGCGTATTACAATGACCGGTATGCCTGTTCGTACGGGTGTGGAGCACAGACTCCTGCATCGAGCATCTCAACAACCCCGAACCATCCGGTAACCAGCATATCAACCAGCTGGCTTTCTACATATCGTGTCTCCCAGGCACAGGCGATTGCCAATATCAAGGCACAGATTGATGCAAACAAAGCTGTCTGGTGGGCATTCTTCCTCCCGGACAGTTCCTCCTGGAGTGCATTTAGCTCGTACTGGTCAGGTCATACAGAAGCTGCCCTCTGGAATCCGGACACCTACAATAACAAGGTATATGGATCATCCGGAGGCGGTCATGCGGTTATTATTGTCGGGTACGATGATTCCAGCAGTGATCCGAACCAGCGGTACTGGATAGTCCTGAACAGCTGGGGAAGCAACAGCGGACGTCCGAATGGTCTGTTCAGATTAAAAATGAATATGGATTATAGTGGTCGTTCATCCAATGGGTATCAGAGCCATTATTTCTCTATATTTAATGTAAATTATGGTGCCAGCACACAGACCGGATCCATTTATAACTCTTCAAATCCGACTGGTGCAAGAATCTGGCTGGACGGAACTGACACCGGGAAAAATACCCCGAATACACTCTCATCCGTTACCGCAGGTACTCATTCGGTTACCAACAAACTCCCGAATTATAATGATTATACTACATCTGCGACGGTAACCGGTGGGCAGACCACGACAGTACAGGGCAGTTTAACCCCTTCCGGATCCACCAGTTCGATCTCAAATGATCCATATGCATCATATCTCTGGGGTTTACACAATACCGGGCAGACTGGAGGAACAGCTGATGCTGACATCGACGCTCCGGAAGCCTGGGCTGTAACAAAGGGTTCAACAAGTGTCATTGTGGGGGTTGTTGACACAGGAGTTGATTATAACCATCCGGACCTTAAGGCCAATATGGTCGGTGGGTATAACGCAATTACCGGGACTACCAACCCGATGGACGACAATGGACATGGTACCCATTGTGCCGGAACCATCGGGGCAGTTGGTAACAATGGTATTGGTGTGGTTGGTGTGAACTGGAATGTCAAGATCATGCCGCTCAAGTTCCTTAGTTCATCCGGTTCCGGGTATACGAGTGATGCAATAGAAGCCTTTGCCTGGGGATATAACCGTGGTGTCCGGATCTTCTCGAACTCCTGGGGGGGCTATGGTACTGATACAGCTCTTCAGGACGCGATAAGCCAGTATTCAGATGCATTGTTTATCTGTGCAGCTGGAAATGATGGTTCAAATACTGATGTTTCACCACAATCTCCGAGTGCTCTGCCAAATGCAAATATTATTGCTGTTGCTGCAACAGATCATCGCGATAGTCTTGCTTCGTTTTCCAATTATGGAGCAAGTACCGTCGATGTTGCTGCACCGGGTGTGAGCATATATAGTACCTACCGGGGAGGATCGTATACATATATGTCAGGAACCTCGATGGCGACACCGCATGTTGCCGGGATTGCTGCATTAATTAAGGCGGTGAAATCAGGGTACACGGTTGCACAGGTGAAGCAGGCAATACTGAGTGGGGTGGATAAAAAGAGTGGTTTGTCCGGGAAGTGTGTGACCGGGGGCCGGGTGAATGCGTTGCAGAGTGTCCATGTAATAGAAATATCCAATGGTATTGCAATGTTCCGTCCATCCATTGGATGGTGGTTCTTTGACAATGATCTTGACGGTAGAACAGATAAATCATTTCAATATGGAATTAACGGAGACATCCCACTTGTGGGTGACTGGACAGGAAATGGGAAGGTAGGTATTGCAATGTTCCGTCCATCCATTGGATGGTGGTTCTTTGACAATGATCTTGACGGTAGAACAGATAAATCATTTCAATATGGAATTAACGGAGACATCCCACTTGTGGGTGACTGGACAGGAAATGGGAAGGTAGGTATTGCAATGTTCCGTCCATCCATTGGATGGTGGTTCTTTGACAATGATCTTGACGGTAGAACAGATAAATCATTTCAATATGGAATTAACGGAGACATCCCACTTGTGGGTGACTGGACAGGAAATGGGAAGGTAGGTATTGCAATGTTCCGTCCATCCATTGGATGGTGGTTCTTTGACAATGATCTTGACGGTAGAACAGATAAATCATTTCGATATGGAATTAACGGAGACGTCCCACTTGTGGGTGACTGGACAGGAAATGGGAAGGTAGGTATTGCAATGTTCCGTCCATCCATTGGATGGTGGTTCTTTGACAATGATCTTGACGGTAGAACAGATAAATCATTTCAATATGGAATTAACGGAGACATCCCACTTGTGGGTGACTGGACAGGAAATGGGAAGGTAGGTATTGCAATGTTCCGTCCATCCATTAGATGGTGGTTCTTTGACAATGATCTTGACGGTAGAACAGATAAGTCATTTCAATATGGAATTAACGGTGATATCTGTAAGGCAATTGTACAATAAAACCTCCAATTTCCCATAGTTGAATAGAGCCCATCATCCTATTCAGCATTACTAACAATAATAGGATCAATTTCCATCAAAGTGATCTTTAGCCAACCTATTGTTGATTTCGACATTCGGAGTGTTACTAAATTTTGACAATAAATCGAGACAAAATAGAAACCTTTATATATTTTCGCGCGACCCTACGGTGAGCATCGTAGGGTCAATAGGAGGATATGCAAAAACCTCTCCCAAACGACCCAGAACATCTTGGAACGTGGCAGGATAAATTACTTCCTTATGATTTTTTATTTGAAAAATCGCGTGAAACCGGATTTGTCAAACGATTTCGAAAAATTAATCCCGTATATCTGTTGTATGTCCTAATTTTCGGAGTGAGTAGTCATGGACCCTGAACTCGGCATCAGTTAGGGAATATCTGATAATTTAATTTGCGCGACAAGTCCCGAACCCTCTTCGGAACCTCTGACAATTCAGGACCCTCTCCCACCTGATATGAGTACACTTTACTGAATTTTGTAAGGAGATCGTGCGGAGATATTTGAGTTAAAAGATTGGCTGCCTTCAAACGGTTCAAGATTGCACAATATATGCATAAACAGATAAATGAAACAAAGATATGCCCAAAAAGTGCCTCATTACTTCGCAGGTAAATTTTGTCAGTTCTCAATTCATTTTTGAACGTATCAAAGTGTTTTTCAACCATATCACGTGATTTATAGCCCAAGTTTGCCACTTTTACTTTAGACACCCTTTGAGATCATCCCCTCTCACGATCTAATTTTTCTAATAATTTCATCAGAAAAATGATTTTGACAGTTGACTATTTTTCCATCAAAACTTCATGAAATCCCCCAATTATGGTACAAAATCATCGTGTTTATGGCATCAAAATTGGAGTGAATGAACCTTTTTGTCTTCCTCATCCATGAATCAACGGTAACTGTCAAATTCGATAGCGCCGTTTTGATGAATTTCGTTGACGTATGCTTCAGTTCCGGGATCTCAAATCGGATCAGTGAGACAAATAACTGTGCGATAAATCCAATGATTAATGCTCCGTAAATACTGTTATCGGTCCATACACGCAATGGTTTGATCTCGATTTCGTTCTTGAGAGAGTTGAATATCTTCTCAATTGAGTCCTTTTTTCGATAGGTTAGAAGGGCTTCAGTAAGTGTCAAATTCTTGCTCGATTTCAGGCAGAAAAATCCCTCTCTCCCAGTGATGAACTTTTCTTCAAGAAGCCTTACAGCATCATCTTCGGAGAGTTCAATCAGCTTTGTTTGGATGGAGTAGTCCACCTCCACAAGAAGATTGTTTATCCTGAATCGTTTTGGAAGAGCTTTATTCTTATCAATACTCTCCTGAATGACCTTTGCTTCTTTTATCTCCCGAACGACTTTTCGGGCTCTGGATTCCAGCTACTCTTTCTGTAGCTTTTTTGAGAAGTAGAGATAGTTGGTACTGTTTGGTTTCTCTATTTTAATTCCGCGAATACCTGATTCTACATCAATAACCTGAGGATTATTGGTTTCAAACTCAGCGATGATCTTGTCGTCGCTCTTGTTGAGCTTCTTTCCGGTAATGTACTGGAGATTATCTGCCCGGATCATCTGGGTATTAGCGACACTATTCGCTCCTTTATCGAATATTACCAGAGAATCCTCTTTCAACCGGTTTCTAGACTGTCGATATGTCTTCTTAAAGTGGGTCTGATCATTGAGGTTACCAGGTTCGATTGTCATCCCAATTGGGATATTAATCGGGTCGGAAAGTTCTGTAACACCAACGGTGATCTGTTTTTTATCTGGTCGATGATCCCGGCTGTACCCATACTTTCCAAGTCGGACCTCAGTGCCATGAAGGACAATGCTGGTCCAGTCCATGTTGATGTTGGTATGCTCGAAATCGTACCGAGAAAAAAGGATATCCTGGATGTCAGAGATGATTTCTTCCCGATTAGCACCAAGAATTTCAAGGACGCGGTACAGTGTTCTCTCACTGAAAGAACAGAGGGAAAATTCCTCAAGCACTTCAGGTCGGTTGATCCACTCGTGAGATCTTTTGATGCTGAAGTTATCTGTCAATTTGTAGCTGATGAGGGCCCGAAGCAGACTATTGATATCTATACCCCTCGTCTTGTGTTTCCCGAAGATATCGCTTAAGTTCAGGACTTCATACAGCTTATCAACAAGAAAAATGGTTCCGATAGGAAAAGATATATTGTCATTCGGTTCAAGTTCCCACATTCCGCAGTTTGTTATGTGAAATAGTATTTTTCATGATGCGTCCCAAGCAATCGAATAATTTTTCGAATCGTTTTATCCAAATTGAGAACTTTGGTGACGATTCTGCCTTCAATCCGAAGTGAGAGTTCTCTAACTCTTCGAAATAAAAAGAAAATCCAGCGTAATGTTGGTTTTTGAGTTGGTTTACCGGTTTGATTCGGCACTGTTTCATTAGTCTCTTTGAGACTTTTCCGTAACTTGTACTCTGTTACGGCGTATACATATAGACAAAGAACCATGATCATTGCCAAAGCCTGAATTCTCCCAGTATTTTTAAGAAATACGTCAGATACCCGGAACGTTTTATCCTTCAGAAACCTGAATCCTTTTTCGACCTGTGATTGACCTTTATCCGACACTCGGCACCAAAAAATTTACGCATAATATTTTTCCACATGCGGCCCTATCAATCGAACAATATCTCTTAATTCATCTGTGAAATTTAAAATTCGCACAATTATTATGGAATTATCAATTTCCTTAATCTGCCTTACTCTTCTGAACATGAAGAACAACCATTTTGCAGATGGTCTCTGAGTTGGTTTTCCTTTTTGATCCCGGATTTGTTTCTTCTCAATTTTCAATGTCTCACGAACTACCCACTCTGTGAACGAATATACAAGAAGGCATAGAACCATTATCATGGATAAGGCTGCAACACGATTTGAATTTTCCAGATAAACCTCGGATGCATGAAATGAATTCCCCTTTATGAACCTGAATCCTCTTTCAACGGCATTTTGTTCCTTATAATATTCAAGACAGGTGTTCGGATCGACGGTAGTGTCATTGCTCGCGAGAATAAACCTACCCATCATTGCTTGCTCTTTTTGAATAACCTCCTGGTTTAGGGTTAATTTGCATGAAACAGAATACCATTTCTCAAGAACCTCACCTTTTTTCGGTCTCCCAACCTTCCCTGAGGGTTTTTTGTTATCACATGTAATTTCAATATCAGAAAGGATGTATCGCTTATGCTTTGACATCCATCTTTCTACAGCGAGACGTGCATCATTTTCACATGCAAACCCGTTGACCAATGATTTATTCAGGGCAGTCTGACTTTTCTCCAGTTTATCTTCTATTTTTTCAATATCATGTTTGATGCTGGCTTTATGTCTCTCTTCAGAGTGGAATAAAAACCATTTTTGATCGATACCGCCATACTTACTATCGAAAGCAGCATACTTATACCGGGCATCCGAACATGGAATCCACTCAACGTCAGATTTGAGGATAGTTTTTACCTCCTTAATCGTTTCAGGAACATGAGTTATCCAGTAACAGTGAGAACCTAGATCTTGAACCATTTTTGCGGCGTAAAGGGCTGAATCAGCCATATGGTAAACTTTCTGGTCTGTGTTGAAATTCTTTCGAACTTCCTGAATGGTTCGAATTAAAGTCTTTTTATCTGAGGCATTACCAGATAAAGGCTCCATAAAAACAGGAATCCCACGTTGATCCGTTACTAAACATAGGACTAACTGTTTCAAATCATTGCGGTGATCTTTAGAATGCCCTCGAACCAGCTTAATCAGGCGAGTATTTAGTTCTTCATCATACTCTCCTGTTACACTGATCGTTGTTGTATCATAATGAAGTCGAAGAACTCCATGGAGAAGATTATCAAGGATTTCAAGGATGATACCGGTGAATAACTCTGTTGGACCTGCAGCGGCTATCGCATCAAGAGTTTCACCAAATAAGTACTGATTCAAATGCTTTGCTTCAATTTCCTCGCCAATTAAACGTTCGGTTGCAACATCATCAAAGTATTCTGGCATCAGGTAAAGTCGACGCTCAGTAAAACCCAGGCAATTGAGAAGTAATGCTTTCACTGCCTGGCCATGAGTGACAATATGACTACGTTTTTTGGGAATGAAACGATCGATATATTCACAAATTCCAAGTTTGTCTATTATCCCTGAGACTATGCCTAAATGAGCGATGGTCACATTTGAATCAGCAACGATGGATATTATTCAAAAAGAGTATACAACGCACTCAGATTTAAATGTTTGTACTAAAAATAGGTTTCGTAACACTCGTTGCTGCCGAGTGTCGGATGAAAAATGATTTGGAAACATTACCCCTCAATGCGAGGAGAGAGGATTCTGTACGTGGATATTTGTTCATGGTTTTCATTGCTCTTATTATTCGAATGAGGTTGCAAACCATCATGAAGGAGACAGGACTTGCTACAAAATATTCTGTCGAAAAACTCCTTCTCGAACTCGAAAAGATCAAAGTGTTTGAGTTATCTCAAGGAGAAACTCTGCTGTCTAAAGTCAGTAAGAAAAACAGAGAAATTTTAGACACACTTAATTTATGTGCCTAAAGATCCGGGAGGTGAGGTTAATTAACCCACACTTTTCCACGATGAGCCGATGTAAAGATAACACATAAAAGAGGTTAGAAATTAAATGAGAAGGGAAAGTGTTCAACTATGCGTTTGAACTGCTTAGTTTCAGCGGTATGGGTGTTCAATTCGTCCGGTCAAACTGTTCAGATCTAAGCGTTGTAATCAATCTATGTGCCTAAAGGTTTTCGGGAGGTGAGGTTAATCGCCTTTTAAAATCTCAAATTTCTCTAAAAATATCGGTACTGATGATACTAGCTCAAAGTATTTTACCTCTTGATACCACTCCCATTGGGAACTGATTCGAATTAAATAATCTACTGATTTGTAATTTGGATGTAGATTAAAATTTATAATTGCAGGTATTTCTTGTGATTGAGGATCATTTCCATATTTAATAGAAATATCACCGGCTTCATCACTTTTTATTCTGAGATATAAATAGTTACCTGATTTTTTGTCAATTATATTAGGTATGTTTGAAAATAATATTGGTTCATTGTTGCCAATATTCATTCCTCCTTCTTTTAATAGACTCATTATTGGTTTCTTTAAAAACATAGAATATGAATCAAAAGTTCCCCAGATATAAGGTAATTTTTTAAGAGAAAAATCACGATTGATTTTAGTATCCAATTTAAAATCAAAAGATGGAGTAATGAATCCGCTTCTTAAAGTTAAATTGCTGTTATTAGGTGGATCCATTCTAAAACTAGTGATGTTGTTAATTTCATGAGGGATAGTTATACTAAAAAGGTTTTCTTCTGATTTTGATTCATATATATTTCCGAACATCGAATTTTTTTCGCAATATGGAGATCCATTAATAGAATAAAAAATTTGTATCTGACCATTTGTATCCGAATAATAAAATAAATTTAATGTTGTAGATGCAGATAGTATTTTCTGAATATAAGATCTATTAAAAATTAAATTGGCAATATATGGATCGTCGTTTTCTGATTGTAAAATAATACTACTATTTTTATTCTCTATTTTAATATTATGGATTTCTGGTGTTTCAATCAAGAATGGGATACTCTCTACTTGGCCCAAATTAGGAGTATATAGATTCTGATTGAGGTCATTTCGAAGCCATACTTCAAACATATCAATTTTTCCAATAGGCCTATAATTATTATATATATATTCAGCAATTCGATAATTTCGAAATTCGGTTGGAATCCCATCAATATGCCATCCCCCAGTAATAACAATTGGAATGTTATCTAAATTATCTCGTAATGATTGAATTGTCTCATTTTGAAACCATTCTCCAGCATTTGGAGTAATTACTGAATGAGGAATATATTCTTTACGTAATATTGTGAATGGAAGGAGGAAATTCGAAAGATCGTAATATGTTTCATTATGTTTCAAAAATTGTTGTAAATAGATACCGAGATCATAAACACCATTATATTCATTAAATTCATTTTTGTGAATCTGAACTCGGTTTTCATGTTCATGCCAATTATTAAAAGAAAAAAAACTATTTGAGAAATCTGTTTGAAATGAATTTAATGGAATTTGTGTAATTAGTCCTCCACAAATAAGAATAATGATAAGAAAGATTATTGAAAAAATTTTTTTCTGTTGACACCAAACGAATGGAATTAAACAAGCTAAAACAAGAGTGTAAAATAATGAGAATGATTCCATAAGAGAATGGCGTTGAATACCTCGTTGGGATAAGAATAGGGATGCGATTGAAATAAATACAATAATAATTAACTGATAATTAAATGAATTCCGTTTAAATAATAAACTCCATATAAAAAAAACTAGAATCGATAATGAAAATAAAGGGAATAATGCATATTGAAGAACAACTTTAATGTCATAATTTGAAAAAAGATCAGGATAGGTCCCAGAAGGATCATTAATAATATACATATTAATTATTCGTATAATTGGAGATATTAAAGGAGTATCCGAAATATAACATAAAAAAATGAAGATAAATCCAAATATTATTAATATAGTAATTGTACTGATACAGTAAGGAAATATAAAATTTAAATTTTTCTTGATATCTGTGCCTAATTTGGAATATATCATTAAAAATGTTATCAGTAATACTGCGAAAAGTGATGCTATTCCTGCTTCAGGCCTTAAAGTAATACCAAAAAGAATTACTAATTCCAATAAAATAAAATTACATAAATGCGAATTTCTTAAAAATTTGACAAAAAGGATTGCAGATAAAAATATAATAATGCAATGTTCATCTGGTAATATTCCTAAAAGTGGAAGAAAAATGACTAAGAAAAATGCTGTAGATCCTTCCATAAATTCTTTCAATAAAAAATAACTCAATAGTGCAACTAATAAAGGGGTTATCCATGACCATAAAAAACAATCAAAAGGATAATATCCATTAATGAACGAATAAAGGATTGGAGAGTATATATCCATGAACCCATGAGGATTTGCAATATCGATTTGAGGAAAAGCACCATAATCAAATAATTGCTGAATCACAGTACTTGTTAATCCATGTTCAAATACATTCCCCCTCAATACTTGGGTAAAACTACCTCCTGAAACATAATTGCTAAAAATTATGAGAGCTGATAGAATTGCAGGGAGAACATAATTATTTTGACACGATTCTATGTTAATATATGCCCGTTTCTCTTTTAGTTGATAATGATAGAGCATAAAGCTCATCATGATAAATAATATAAAAATGATTAATGAAAGAATTCTTGCATCAATAAATAACCATCTAGATAGCCAAAATTGGAGTTCGTTTGTTAAAGGGATTGATACGGGATAAAAACAAATTGGCACTAAGCTACAAATTAAAATATTACGATAATTGGGATCAAAAATTCGAATATTAATTTTAGGTAAATATATATAATAAATAATTATTAAAATAAGAAATTGATAGAAATAAATTACAAGCGAATAAAAATCAATAATAAATCCATCATTTTTTAAAACTAGAAATAAAAATGATGTGACAAATGGAATGGTAAAAAATATATGCATAAAATGAAAATCTTTTAAAAATCCCTCGCTTTTATGAAATTTAATTGAATAATTTTTTACAATTATTAAGAAAATTAGACAGCACATCAATGTAAATATGAGGTGTAAATTAAACTGGAAAAGGTGGTTTTTTGATATAAAAAAAAGGAATAAATTTGTAATGCCTAATATAGAAAAAAATGCAAGATAATTGCGTTCTGCATTAAATAACCCGTTTGACATAATTTTAGAGAAATACTTCTCTATGGCTATTACTAAGAATATTGCGAGAACTCCTGTCGATATAATCGCAAATAGATAAAACTTAGTTCTTATTGCAGTATCTACACCATTTAAGATACCAACTCCAATAATTCTATTTAAAAAAGAAGTTACAGGAAAATTTCTACTATCAATGAGTATAGTAAATAAGTAGAAATAATAGAGTGAACAAATAAAAGAGACGATTGCAAAAACATCTATTGGCAACTGATACGCTTTTGATTGAGATAATTCATTTTGAGATGATACCATGTCTAATTTAATTATTTCTATCTAAAGATTATGAAGTGTTTGGTTTGTATTATTTCAGGTTATGAAAAAATGGTAATATTATGAAAGATGACAACTATATTTCCGGATTTCTTGAAGATGCATGCAGTATCATTTATTCTATTGATTGTAATGAAATAAAAAAAATGATTCAGATTTTACAAAAGCTTAGAGAGAATAATGGTAGGCTATTCATTCTTGGAGTTGGTGGAGGAGCGGGTCACGCATCTCATGCTGTCAACGATTTTCGGAAAATTGCTGGAATTGAGTCTTATGCCCCAACAGACAATGTATCTGAGTTAACTGCCAGAGTAAATGATGATGGATGGGAAACAATATTTGAAAACTGGCTAAAGGAAAGCCATTTTAACAAGAACGATTGTATCTTTGTTTTTTCTGTTGGAGGAGGAAATGAGGAAAAAAATATTAGTGTGAACCTTGTAAAGGCTTTGAAATTAGCAAAAGAGATTGGATCACCGGTTATAGGCATTGTAGGGCGAGATGGAGGTTATACTGCTAAAGTTGCTGATGCCTGTGTAATTATCCCTACTGTCAATGAGAAAACGGTGACACCACAGACAGAAGCCTTTCAGGCAGTAATATGGCATTTAATTGTCTCTAGCCCGGAAATGCAAAAATATGAAATGAAGTGGGAAAGCACGAAGTAATTTTTTATGGAATCGGCAGTATTTCTGGACAGAGACGGTACTCTAAATGATTTGGTGCTAAATCAAGTAACAAATGAATATGAACCCCCTCATTCTCCTGAAGAATTAATATTTTTACCTAATGTAATTCAATCGCTCTGTGCTCTTCAAAAAGCTGGATTTAAATTATTTGTTATTTCGAATCAACCGGATTATGCAAAAGGGAAAACAACCCTTCAGAAACTAAAAGACGTCCATCATGCGTTAGATCAGATGTTAAAAAAAAAGGGGATCAACATCGAAGAATATTATTATTGTTATCATCATCCAAATGGAATAATTCCAGATTATTCATTTCAATGTGAATGTCGAAAACCAAGCCCATATTTTATAAAAAAGGCCTCGAAAAAGTTCAATATTGAAATACATAATTCCTGGATGATTGGTGACAGAGATTCTGATATTGAATGTGGAATTGCTGCAGGAGTAAAAACGATTCTTGTGAAATATCCTCTCTCTGTGGAATATCAAAAATTTTCTTCACCGGGATTTATCGTAAAGAATTTAAAGGAATCAATTGAAATAATTTTGGAAAACTGGAATAAAGTATGAGTCAATTAAAAAATTTAAATATAAAACTTTTTGCAGATGGCGCTGATCTCAATGGTATGATTGAAGAATATAACAAAGGAATAGTAAGTGGTTTTACTACTAATCCAACTTTAATGAAAAAGGCTGGAGTCCAGGATTATGAAAAGTTTGCAAAAGAGGTAATAAAATTAATTCCTGATCTACCAATTTCATTTGAGGTTTTTTCAGACGATTTTCAGAATATGGAGCGGGAAGCAAAAATTATCTCTGGATGGGGAAAAAATGTGTACATTAAAATCCCAATCACCAATACAAAGGGAGAATTTTCAATCCCCCTTATTAAGAAACTCTCTCATGATGGTCTCCAGTTAAATATAACCGCCATTTTGACTCTCAATCAAGTTAAAGGGGTATTTGAAGTGTTATCTCCAGAAACTCCTGCGATTGTTTCGATTTTTGCAGGGCGCATCGCTGATACGGGTTGTGATCCTATTCCAATCATGTCAGAAGCAGCAGCAATATTAAAACCTAATGAAAAGACAGAATTATTATGGGCAAGTACTCGTGAATTATTAAATCTCTTTCAGGCTGAAAAATGCGGTTGCCACATAATAACCATCACCAATGACATTCTTAAAAAATTATCACTTGTGGGAAAAGATCTTTCTGAACTCTCATTAGAAACGGTTCATATGTTTTATGCTGATGCACAAAGTGCAGGGTACAAAATATAATTATTTTTTTTACTTTATTTTTAACATTATGGGGCTTATTGTATGAAAATCGGAATATTAGGAGGTGGATTAACTGGGCTAACTTTAGCTTACTTTTTACAATGTGAAGCTGAGGTAATCGAAAAGGATCCTGTTTGTGGAGGACTATGTAGAACCTTCACAAAAAATGGTTTTTCCTATGATTGGGGTGGCCATATAATTTTTTCAAAAGATCAGGAGGTTTTGGATTTTATGGTGTCGGTATTAGATAAAAATGTAGATCGACATTATCGAAATAACAAAGTCCTGTTCAAAAAAGGATTAGTAAAATATCCATTTGAAAATGGCCTATCTGAGATTCCAAAAAATGATAATTATGAATGCTTATTTCATTTTATAAATAATTCATTTCCCAAACCTACCAACTTTAAGGAGTGGATTTATTATACTTTTGGAAAAGGAATTGCGGAGAAGTATCTTATTCCATATAATGAGAAGATCTGGAATATTGATATTGAATTAATGGGACTCGATTGGGTTGAAAGAGTTCCTAAACCCCCTGTAGAAGATATTATAAAATCCGCAATCGGAATTGAAACAGAAGGATATGTACATCAATTATATTTTTACTATCCTATTTCAGGAGGAATTCAAGGATTAATTGAGGCCATTAAGAATAAAATTACCAATGTCTCCAATAATTTTGAGGTTACGAGTATTAGTCGTCAAGCAGATCAATGGGTTGTAAGCAATGGGGTTGATGATAGAAAATTTGATAGAATTATTTCTACGATACCAATATTTAATTTATTAAACGCGTTAGAAGATGTTCCTCATCACATTTTGGATACAGCTAAGAAGCTCAGATATAATTCTCTGATCGTTGTAATGATTGGGGTGAATGTTGAGAATTTATCAGATAAAACCGCGGTTTATATCCCTGATCCACACCACCTATTTCATCGTATATGCTTTAATAAGTATTTCAGTATAAATAATGTTCCTGCTGGAAAATCATCGATTATGGCAGAAATAACTGCGAATAATGGAGATACCATTTGGAACATGACTGACGATGAAATTATTGATAGTGTCATCAATAGTCTTGTTGAGGAGGATTTTTTCAAAAAAGAAGATGTATGTGAAACAGATATTAATAGAACTCAATATGCATATGTCATTCCTGATTTGGAATACTCTCAAAATTTGGCTATTATTCAAAGTTATTTGAAGGATCAGGGCATAGAATTATGTGGGCGTTTCGCGGAATATAAGTATCTTAATATGGATGCATGTATTCGAAGTGCGATGGATTTAGCCAATACTGTAAATAAGGAATTAATATGAAAGCCTTTGTCACTGGTGGTGCAGGTTTTATTGGAAGTCATCTGGTTGATCATCTGATAAAAATTGGTTCTGTAACGGTTTTTGATAATCTATCTTCTGGTAGAGAAAGTTTTATCCATCATCATCACAAAAACAACAATTTTGCCTTGATTAAAGGAGATCTTTTAGATAAGGACTTGCTTATTCGTTCGATTGAGAATCATGATATTGTCTTTCATCTTGCTGCAAATCCTGATGCCAGATTAGGTAATATCGACACATCGTTAGATCTACATCAGGAAACAATCGTAACATATAATGTTCTAGAAGCGATGAGAGTTAATAATATTAATAAAATTGTATTCTCATCCAGTGGAACAATATATGGTGAAGTCCCTGTAAAACCCATACATGAAGATTTTGGTCCCGTATTGCCGATTTCTCTGTATGGTGCCGGGAAATTAGCTTCAGAAGGCCTCATTAGCGCCTTTTGTAATACTTTTGGTTTACAAGGATGGATTTATCGTTTTGCTAATGTTGTTGGAGATCGTGGAACACATGGAGTAATTTTTGATTTTATTAATAAATTAAAAAAGAATCCTTTAGAACTTGAAATCCTTGGAGATGGAACACAAGAGAAACCATACCTTGAAGTAAATGATTGTATCGAAGGGATATTATTTGGTCTTTTCAACTCTAAGGATCGAGTAAATGTTTTTAATTTGGGATGTGATTCATCAACCAGTGTCCAAAAAATTGCACGAATGGTATTAGAAGAAATGAAGCTCACTAATACCAAATGTAAATACACAGGTTCAGATCGTGGGTGGCCAGGAGATGTTCCACAATACCGGTGCGATTGTCTAAAAATCAATACTCTTGGTTGGAAGGCAAAATATACATCCGATGAAGCAGTTCATTTAACTATTAAAGCACTGATTAAAGAACTTGGTGCTGTATAAATGCAGGTTGTAATTCTTGCGGGAGGGTTGGCAACCCGATTGAGACCAATTACAGAAACTATTCCTAAATCGATGGTTTTAATAAACAACAAACCTTTTCTTGAGTATCAAATTAGATTTTTAAAAAAAGCAGGTATTTTTAATATTATTTTATGTGTTGGTCATCTTTCAGAAAAAATTGAAGGGTACTTTGGGGACGGTTCAAAGTTTGGAGTGTCTATTTTATATAGTAAAGATGGTGACACACTTTTAGGTACCGGTGGTGCAATAAAGAAAGCAGAGTCGCTTGTTTGGGATGAATTTTTCGTTATATATGGGGATTCATATCTTTTTTTGGACTTTGAATCTGTTTACAGTCTTTTTAAAAAATCTGAAAAGCAAGCTCTCATGGTTGTCTATAGAAATCAAAACCAATTTGATATAAGTAATGTGTTGGTTTTAAATGGAATGGTCTCAAAATACGATAAAAAGAACATTCTGGGTGATTTAGATTACATAGATTATGGTATTTTGCTATTTAGAAAAAAGGTACTGGATCTAATTCCAATAAACCATGTTTATCCATTAGAGATGGTCCTTCAACAATTAATTGCACAAAATGAGTTATCAGCTTATGAAGCAAAGAAGAGATTTTATGAAGTCGGATCGCATAAAGGTATGGAAGAATTTAGTCAGTATATTCTGAATAATTATAAATAATGGAAGAATACTATGATAATCTCAAGAGCACCTGTAAGGATTTCCCTCGGAGGAGGAGGTACTGACCTGGAATCGTATTATTCGAAATACGGAGGTTTTTTAATCTCCGGGGCAATAGATAAATATATTTTTATATCTGCAAACAGGCGTTTTTACAACACAATTCGTTTAGGTTATTCTAAAACTGAAATTGTGGATTCATATGAAGAAATCCAGCATGGAATCTTTAAGGAAGCTCTCCGACATGTGCAACCACATGATGGATGCGGTATTGAGCTCGTGTCTATTGCAGATGTCCCTGCAAATTGTGGACTCGGGTCATCAAGTAGTTTTACTGTTTCTCTTCTCAATGCCCTGCATGCATATAATCGTGATTATCTATCTCAAAAGCAATTAGCAGAAGAAGCATGTATGATTGAAATTGAGAAACTTGGACAACCGATTGGAAAACAGGATCAATATATTAGTGCTTTTGGTGGAATTACCACTCTCACTTTTGAAAAAAATGGCGATGTGGTTGTAGATCCTATTAAAATGAGTGATGATGCAATAGATGAATTGGAGAGAAATGTTCTGTTATATTATACTGGCATCGAACGAAGTGCATCAGATATTTTGTCAGAACAAAATGAAAAAAGTATAAAAGATGAATCTGATGTTATTGATTCTCTGCATCAGATTAAAAAAATTGGCTATGATACTAGGAATGCATTTGAAAATGGAAATTTGGATAAATTCGGGGAACTTCTTGATGTTCATTGGAACAATAAAAAACAACTTTCAAAAAATATTTCTAACCCCTTTATTGATTCCTGCTATGAAATTGCTCTGAAAAATGGAGCTATTGGCGGTAAAATTATGGGTGCCGGAGGAGGTGGATTTTTTATGTTTTATGCACCTGAAAAACATGATCTTCTTACTCGTGCAATGAAAGAAAAAGGGCTCAAACCAATGAGGTTCAGGTTTGACTTCGAAGGGGCAAAAATTTTATTTAACATGAAAAAATAATGCTCATGGAATTGGATGTGGTTAAAATAATGGTACATGATAAAAAAGAAAATTATCACTATTTTGAGGATATTAATCAAGGAATAGTAAAACATGTTGGCTCAAATTTGAAAATTTTGGATGTGGGGTGTGGCTTTGGAGCATTGGGAGAAGAACTTCAAAAGAGGAATAATATTGTTTATGGGATAGATATCTCAAAATATGCAGTTTCTGTTGCAAAAGATCGTATAAATGGTGCGTTTGTTTCTAATGCTACTGAATTAGAGAATCTTCCAGAGGAAATTGTGAATGAAAAATTTGATTTAATTATCTTTGCAGATATCCTTGAGCATATATATGATCCAGCAGATTTATTAAGTAAATACATTCAATTTCTTAAACCAAGTGGCACAATAATCGCTTCCATACCTAATATTGCAACTTGGAATGTTCGATTTTCTTTACTTTTCGGTTCTTTTACTTATAAAGATACAGGTACATTGGATAAAACGCACATCCGGTTTTTTACAAGAAAAACAGCAAAAATATTGATTCAAAAGGCCGGGTATGAAATCCTTTTACTTGATATTACGCCAAATTTTATCCGGCCCTTTGTACCTTGGATAAAAAGCTGGTTTGTTCGAAATGGCGTTCCTCAAGTAGATCCTAGGATGATTATTCAGTCAAGGCAATACCAATTTTACTTGAAGAGGATATATCCAATTGAATATAAATTAGCAAAAATCTGGAAAAATTTCTTTTCATTTCAATTTATATTTATAGCTAAACCTCATAAATAAAAGGGCGATTTTTATGTCAAATATTTCTGTTGTCATGATTACTTTAAATGAAGAACGAGCAATATCAAAAGTCATTAATGATATTAATTGTATTGTTCCTGATTCTGAAATTTTGATTGTGGATAGTAGTACTGATAAGACTCCTGATATTGCTCATGAATTAGGGTGTAAAGTTATCCGCCAATATCCTCCTCAAGGATATGGGAAAGCAATGGAATTGGCATTAATGTCTGCAAATAATGAAATAATTATTACCCTTGATTGTGATGATACCTACCCTACAAAAAAGATTCCAGAATTAGTTTATTGGATGGAACAGGGATATGATATTGTCAATGCATCACGTTTAGGTAATAAAAAGCCTAAAAACATGCCCTTTGGTAATTATCTTGCCAATTGGTTTTTTGCTTTTTCAACAAAATTACTATTTGGAATTCAAACTACCGATATTCACTCCGGTATGCGAGCATATAAAAAAGAAATGATACACAACATTCAATGGAACCCTGCAGGTGCAGCCTTTCCTGTAGAATTATTAATAAAACCTATTCAAATGGGATATAAAATGAAAGAAATTCCAATTGATTATAATGAGCGCATTGGGGATGTTACAATGAGAGCATTTTCTAGTACAATGTGGACCATTAAAAGATTATTTCACTTAAAATTTTAATTAGTCTAATTATCGATAATTATGAAAAAAATTACTATTTTTGGAATTATTTTAAGTTTTTTTTTTATTGTTTTATGTTTTAAAAATTTTAATTTAGAAGAATTTATTTCTTCATTATCTAATGTTAATATAATTTTAATATTTGCTGCTGCTGCATTTTTTTTGTTTAGTTACATATTACGTGGGATAAGATGGCAAATTATGTTAAAATCGGTGAAAAATATTCAATTTACATCAATTTTTTGTGTTCTTTTTGTTGGATTCATGGCAAATACATTTTTACCTTTGCGTTTAGGAGAATTTGTTAGGGCATATTTAATTGGTATAAAAGAAAATATTAGCAAAATTGCCTCATTATCTTCAATCATTCTTGAACGAATATTTGATGGGATAATCCTCGTTTTATTTTTAAGTATTTTATTGATAATTTATCCCTTTCCTGAATGGGTACGCAATCTAGGGGTTTTTACATCATCTCTATTTTTTGGAGGAATCATAATAATCCTAATCTCTACATATTATCAATCAAAAACTATTACCTTGGTTTCTTTCTTCCTTTTTTTTCTTCCAGGTAATTACGACTTAAAAATTAAAAATTGCTTGGAAAAATTATTTCTTGGTTTAGGTATGTTAAAAAATGGCTGTCAAACATTTTTTACTTTAATCTGTTCGATTTTGATTTGGTTAATTGAAGCTTGCGTGTATTTTATTTTATTAATGGCATTTAATATTTCCAACTCCTCTCTTTTTTTTATTGCCATCTTCACAATGATTATAATTAATTTTGGAATAATGATTCCATCATCACCAGGGAATATTGGCACATATCATTATTTTGGCATTATGGGATTGACTGCTTTTGGGATTAATTCCAACACTGCTTTTGCTTACACAATAGTTGCAAATGCAATGATGTTTGTTTGCATTGTTGTTTCAGGAATTATTAGCACATGGTATTTGGGAATTAGTTTATCTGTAATAAAAAAGGAAATTGATCCATCAGAGTGATCTTAAGATCTCATCGGTTAATATTTAATTACGATTAAAAGATAAAGTAACCGACACTCGGCAGTAGATAATTTTCAATGAATAATTTTAAAAATCATCTATTCTGAAATCAAGTTTAAATTTGATGGTTTTTTCAATTTAGTCAATTTTAAAATTACAGTCGAATAGAGAGAAGAGATTACTCCCTTCCCCCCTTCTAAGAACCGTACGTGAACCTTTCAATTCATACGGCTCAAGCACCTTACAACCCGAATTTCGGGCGGCATTTAGGAAAGTAGTTTAGTTTCACTTGGACATCTGGAGTTCTTCGCTTCATTCTTTCCATGCGATTGATAAAGCCCAAGTTTGCCACTAACAAAAAATAAATGTGCTCTTAGTGATGTTTGAATCGATGAAAATGCAAACAAAACTAAGAACTAATGAACTCCCACGTTCCGCAGATCCTTTTATAAAATTCAATTAATCATAAAAGCTTAACTATAAATACTTCCTGATCGATCTCTATGGATAAACGATGGATTTCGATGATATCTTCGTATCAGATTCAGATCGGACAATCGGTCATCTTGGACTTGTTGCTGGTAGTTATGATGAACTGAATATTGGTCAGATAATTGATAACTTCATTCCAAAAACAGGTCCACATCACTTGACCCATGGCGATATTGTTAAAGCAATGGTCATAAATGGCCTAGGATATATTGAACGGCGGCTTTATCTTTTTCCTGCATTTTTTACCGATATCTCCCTCACTCGTCTTTTTAACAAGGAGATCACTCCAACACAATTGAATGATGATCTTCTGGGTCGGACTTTAGATGCAATTCATGCGTTTGGAGAAACCGAAATGTTCAATCATATTGTATCGGAATGCCTTGAAAGAGACCAATTCGCAATCAATTTAGTAAATAACGATACTACCAACTTTAGTGTCCATGGAAACTATGACTCAGACAGCAATACTGAAGAAATTGAGATAACGCATGGTCATCCAAAGGATGGTCGCTGGGATCTTAAACGATTTGCACTTGGAATGGCAACCAATCAACATGGAATTCCTCTTCTTCTTCAGACATTCTCAGGGAATGAGTCTGATAAAAAAGCACTCCTTGAGATCATAACGAAAGTTAAAAAGAACCTCAATGTTGCAGAAAAAGTCATTCATGTAGCAGATTCAGCATTCTATACTGAAGAAAATCTTCAGACGCTCGGCTTTCATACCTTCTGGATATCACGTGTTCCCTTAACAATATCTGAAGCTGAGTCTCTTCGAAAAACTTCTGAATCTTTCACTTCCTGCGAAGACAGTCGTTATTCATACTATTGCTCATCATCCAATTACGCCGGAGTCAGACAAACTTGGATTGTCTTTCATTCAAGTGAACAACAAAGAAAAAAAGAGAAGGATTTTGATAAAAAAGTAGAGAAAGAACTCATACGAGCTCAAAAATCCCTAAAACACCTGGCCTGTAAACGTTTTGCCTGTGAACCCGATGCCAGAAGTGCTGCTGCCGAATGGGTTTCGAAACACCCGTGGGTAATTTTTGATACTTGTTCTATAAAACAAGTTCACGAGCGATTAGAGAAGAAACGGGGACGGCCTGGAAAAGATGAAACGCTCATACTGAAATATGTTATTGAGGCTGATATCTCACTAAATTTTACTGAATTAGAAAAAGAAAAGTCAATTCTTGGCAGATTTATTATTGCGACAAATGATCTGGATTTGGATCCTGAAACCACGTTAAACTATTATAAAGCCGACACTCGGCAGCAACGAGTGTTACGAAACCTATTTTTAGTACAAACATTTAAATCTGAGTGCGTTGTATACTCTTTTTGAATAATGTCCATCGTTGCTGATTCAAATGTGACCATCGCTCATTTAGGCATAGTCTCAGGGATAATAGACAAACCCACATTCGCCAGATCTTTTTTCAGGTGTAGAATTTTTCATACTCCGGTCCAAGCAAATGTAGTATCTTTAAGTTCTCTGGACTCAATCGTTGAACTGATGAGCATAATCTATCATTGAATACGAGAGTGCAGGATTTTATTTCCCTGAACTTAAAGAAAATCCATTTTAAGGTTGGCTTTTGAGTTGGTTTTTTCTTTTGATTCAAAACAGACGACTTTTCTTCTTGCAACCGCTTTCTCATTAACCACTCAGTATATGCATAAATCATGAGGCAAAGAACCATAATCATACATAATGCCTCAATACGTCTCTCATTTTTCAGATACACTTCAGCAACTCTGAACGATTTGTCTTTTAAGAATCGAAATCCTTGTTCAACCAGCATTTGTCCTTTATAATGGTTGAGTACTGCTTCACCATCCAGATCGAGAACATTTGTTGCAAGAATAAACCTGCCCAGGGAAGCACGTTCTTTCTCAATTGTCTTCTGATTTGGTTTGACAGAGGCCTTTATTTGATATTTCGCCAGGAGAACTTCACCTTCTTTTGGTCTCCCCCGCTTACCATTTGCTCGTTTATGAACAATTTTAACATCAGATTCACTCAGAGCCACCAATGATGCCTTATCCAGATAACGTGTAAGAGCATTTCTGGCATCCGCTTCACATTCATAAAGGATAGTCGTGACCTCTTTCAATCCTTTTATTGCAACCTTGTATCGCTTTTCAAGGTTTTTATCAAATGTTTTTTCCTCACGAACTTTCATTTCTTCAGATGAGACAATGATCCATTTTTGGAGGATCCCTCCATAAGTAGAGTTTACGGAACAGCAGGAATATCTGGGATCAGATGTAGGAACCAAATTCACATCTGCTTTCAGGAGTTCGGTCATCTCGTTAATCGTAGCAGGAACATTGGAGATCCATTTTGTTTCATTGCCTAGAGAATTGATATTCTTTTCAGTATAGAGGGCACTATCTCCCATAAATATGACATCAGGATCAAATTCAAAAGATTCTTTTAGAGAGAGAATGGTTTTGACTAATGTCTCCTTATCTGACTCGTTTCCATCATGAGCCCGAGCAAATATCGGAATGCCGTGTTGATTCACCACTAGACTGAGAACGAATCGTTTGAGATCCCATCGTTTATCTTTTGGATGTCCTTTTGTAATTCTGATACAACTATCTCCAGAACCGTTTTCATATTCACCATGAACACTGAAATTTGTTGTATCTACGTGACCGAGTTGTAATTTCTCCTTGTAAACGGTAAACATTTGAGTAACTAGGTCTGTAAATAACTTTGTGGGTCCATAGGCATGGATTTGATCCATTAATCGACCTAATACAGATTCGTTGAAATGACTGGCTGAAATATCTGGACCTATCAGTCTTTCGAGATCAAGGTTTTGACAGTATTCCGGAAAAAGATATAGACGTCTCTCGGTAAATCCGAGGCCGTTGGGAATAAAAGCTAATAATATTTGAGAACTGGATAATCGGTGCTGCCAGTTTTGGGGAGAGCTTGATCGATTATTTGAGCCAAACCAAGTTTGTGGAATGTTCCTGCTACAATTCCAAGATGATCAATTGATTTAATCGAGTCTATTTGAAGAGGAATTTCCAGGGATTCCATTCTTAATAGATATTGAATAAAACTTAGTTATATAGTTTACTATTATATAATTAATTTAAGAGATCTGGCGAATGTGGGTGTGTGACATGTAGCTGGTATTTCAGATTGCGTAATGCTATTCCATCCGCTCGGAATATCCCTACCATAGCATGCGATTCTGGTAACGGAATGGTGTGAAGCCTATGGGACAACGTGGGGAAAACAGGTAACCAGAACTTGTTCATCTGCAAGGGAAAGGATGTCATGGAGAAACATATGTTGAATCATCGTATGGATCGTAATCGGCGACAAGCGAAAACTGGTTGACTACGCTTGAACCAAAAGGTATGGAATCAGGATGTATTGGTAACCCACACAATATGTCGAACGGACAGATGGTTCCCGGTCTAAAGATGGCTCCTAAAACATCTGAATTATCTGAATATCAGAACTTGGTAACCTGGATATGCTCCTCAATGAGGTAAGAACTTCGTGAGAAAAACTGAAGGTATAGACGGGAGAGGAAGCAGCAAAAAGCAAATGTCTGTCTGCAATTGACAGGATAGGAGTCTCTCCAACCCGAAAGGGTGCTGACTTGCTGCAGGTACTTTACGGCAAAGAAGGGAGGCAAATCTATGAATGTACGTCATTCAACGACGCCAAAGAGCGAGAAACGTGCAAATATTTCTCTCTCCCAACAATGGGATTCCATTGACTGGAAGAATGTGAGAGAAACGGTTAATAGGCTGCAGACCCAGATTGCAAAGGCAGTTAATGAAGGTAAGTATAATTTAGCGAAACGGCTTCAGTATCTTCTTTCTCATTCATTCCACGCAAAACTCCTTGCGATACGGATTGTCACTCACAACCGTGGGAAGAGAACTCCAGGTATTGATGGTGAACTTTGGACCTCTTCGAAAGATAAGATGCAGGCAGCATTAAGTCTTTCAGATAAACAATACAAAGCTCAACCTTTAAAGCGGATATATATTCCTAAACCTGGTAAAGATACGAAACGTCCTCTTTCTATCCCAACAATGTACGACCGGGCAATGCAGGCATTATATGCCTTTACTCTTCAACCAGTTGCAGAAACTCTTGCTGATTCTCGGTCATTCGGATTTAGACTGTTCCGTAGTACTCAAGATGCATCTCAGTACCTATACGTTTGCCTATGGCATAAAACCGGGGCAGAATGGATACTTGAAGGCGACATTAAAGGATGCTTTGACAACATCTCTCATCAATGGCTTAAAGAAAATGTTCTGATTGATTTATCGATCTTAAACCAGTTCTTAAAGTCAGGATATATCTACGAACAGAACTTGTTCCCAACCGATCAAGGAACACCACAAGGTGGCATCATTTCACCGATCCTTGCTAATATGGCACTCGATGGAATGGAAGATCTGATTATGGAAAGGTATCCAAAGATGAAAGTACATTTTGTCAGATATGCGGACGATTTCGTGGTCACTACTCCCACCAAAGAAATTGCTGAAGAAGTAAAATCCCTTATCAGCGACTTTCTTGCAAAAAGGGGATTAACACTATCTGAATCCAAGACGAAAATCACGCACATCAATGATGGGTTTGATTTCTTGGGTATTAATATACGTAAATACAGAGGGGTTCTCCTGATGAAGCCATCCAAAGAGTCTGTGAAGAAGATTACCCGGAAAATCGGATTGGTTCTTCTTAAAGCTGCCGCCTGGAATCAGGACAAGGTGATTCAGAAACTCAACCCAATTATTATTGGGTGGACAAATTATCACCGACATATCGCCTCAACGAAAACATTTAACAGAATGGATTTTATTCTATGGAATCAACTGTGGCAATGGGCGAAACGAAGGCATCCTGATAAGGGACGCAAATGGGTAGCACAACGATACTGGTCAAAGAAAGGGAATCGGAACTGGGTATTTTGTTCGGAGGAACAGACACTAAAAATGTTCTCTGAAACATCAATCCCACATTCCGCAGTTTGTTATGTGAAATAATATTTTTCATGATGCGTCCCAAGCAATCTAATAATTTCCGAATCGTTTTATCCAAATTGAGAACTTTGGTGACGATTCTGCCATCAATCCGAAGTGAGAGTTCTCTAATTCTTCGAAATAAAAAGAAAATCCAGCGTAATGTTGGTTTTTGAGTTGGTTTACCTGTTTGATTCGGCACTGTTTCATTAGTCTCTTTGAGACTTTTCCGTAACTTGTACTCTGTTACGGCGTATACATATAGACAAAGAACCATGATCATTGCCAAAGCCTGAATTCTCTCAGTATTTTTAAGAAATACGTCAGATACCCGGAAAGTTTTATCCTTCAGAAACCTGAATCCTTTTTCGACCTGTGATTGACCTTTATAATAGTTTAACGTGGTTTCAGGATCCAAATCCAGATCATTTGTCGCAATAATAAATCTGCCAAGAATTGACTTTTCTTTTTCTAATTCAGTAAAATTTAGTGAGATATCAGCCTCAATAACATATTTCAGTATGAGCGTTTCATCTTTTCCAGGCCGTCCCCGTTTCTTCTCTAATCGCTCGTGAACTTGTTTTATAGAACAAGTATCAAAAATTACCCACGGGTGTTTCGAAACCCATTCGGCAGCAGCACTTCTGGCATCGGGTTCACAGGCAAAACGTTTACAGGCCAGGTGTTTTAGGGATTTTTGAGCTCGTATGAGTTCTTTCTCTACTTTTTTATCAAAATCCTTCTCTTTTTTTCTTTGTTGTTCACTTGAATGAAAGACAATCCAAGTTTGTCTGACTCCGGCGTAATTGGATGATGAGCAATAGTATGAATAACGACTGTCTTCGCAGGAAGTGAAAGATTCAGAAGTTTTTCGAAGAGACTCAGCTTCAGATATTGTTAAGGGAACACGTGATATCCAGAAGGTATGAAAGCCGAGCGTCTGAAGATTTTCTTCAGTATAGAATGCTGAATCTGCTACATGAATGACTTTTTCTGCAACATTGAGGTTCTTTTTAACTTTCGTTATGATCTCAAGGAGTGCTTTTTTATCAGACTCATTCCCTGAGAATGTCTGAAGAAGAAGAGGAATTCCATGTTGATTGGTTGCCATTCCAAGTGCAAATCGTTTAAGATCCCAGCGACCATCCTTTGGATGACCATGCGTTATCTCAATTTCTTCAGTATTGCTGTCTGAGTCATAGTTTCCATGGACACTAAAGTTGGTAGTATCGTTATTTACTAAATTGATTGCGAATTGGTCTCTTTCAAGGCATTCCGATACAATATGATTGAACATTTCGGTTTCTCCAAACGCATGAATTGCATCTAAAGTCCGACCCAGAAGATCATCATTCAATTGTGTTGGAGTGATCTCCTTGTTAAAAAGACGAGTGAGGGAGATATCGGTAAAAAATGCAGGAAAAAGATAAAGCCGCCGTTCAATATATCCTAGGCCATTTATGACCATTGCTTTAACAATATCGCCATGTGTCAAGTGATGTGGACCTGTTTTTGGAATGAAATTATCAATTATCTGACCAATATTCAGTTCATCATAACTACCAGCAACAAGTCCAAGATGACCGATTGTCCGATCTGAATCTGATACGAAGATATCATCGAAATTCATCGTTTATCCATAGAGATCGATCAGGAAGTATTTATAGTTAAGCTTTTATGATTAATTGAATTTTATAAAAGGATCTGCGGAACGTGGGATCAATCAGAAGGCATTTCATGGTTAAACTCGACAGGAATCCTTTTCTTGACAGAGAGTACTTTCTCAATCGTATCAAGAGGATGAAGAAAAGAACGCCAGATGTTCAAGTGAAATTAACTTACTTTCCTATCTACCGCCCGAAATTCGGGTTGTAAGGTACTTGAGCCGTATGAATCGAAAGGATTCACGTACGGTTCTTAGAAGGGGGGAAGGGAGTAATCTCTTCTCCCTATTCGACTTCACAGATGAATTAAGAGATATTGTTCGATTGATAGGGCCGCATGTGGAAAAATATTATGAGTGAATTTTTTGGTGCCGAGTGTCGGCTTTAAGATCAGTAATGTCAATTATCATGAGGATTATGTTGTCTTAACACATCGTTGTAATGTTTTAAAACATTAATCTCGCCCATCCCTGTATGATCATCCTCTACTGATAAAGTGCCTTTCAATCCTCCAATATCTATAGCCCCATTAACAACATCTATGAAACATCTCTGAGCATTTTGTATCGGGAATTCAATTTCCAATGCATAATCCCCGAATTGATCCAACATCTCCTCAATAAATGTCAGTATTCCTTTATGAATCTGATCAATTCGAGTGAACTCAATTTGTGACTTTCCTGCTTCTTTGAAAACCGGATAAATATCTCCGGATAAACCAGATGAAAACCTGATTAACTGCCCTTTCGGACTGGTTAAAACTGCCTCAAGTAACAGACTATACATAAAGAGTGGATATTGTCTGATATCAGAAGGATCCAAAATTTTTCCATAATATGCTTCAAAAACTGTTGCTCGATTTACTTTTTTAGAATAATTTGAAGTAATAAAATAATATCCATGGATATCTGAACATAGTAGTTCCATCAGAGCTTTTTGAATTGTCCCTGAATATCCCAGATCGACAACTCCTATCTGTGCTTCTTCATCAAAACCCATGCTATGACAATAAGCAAGAAATAATTCACGTTCTTTTTGAGCTTCCACTAATAATTGAGGTAAGACTTTTTGTAAATGTCCAAATAATATGGTATAATCCTCCGGTAATGAGATCTTCATCTCAAGGATTTGTGATCCAAGAATATCCTCAATATTTGATAATGAGGAGACATTTAATCTTTTAGTAAAAAAATCTCGCAAATTTCCTCTATATTCTCCATCTAGCAGAATATGGAGATCTGACTCCATTTGTAATAAAGGAAAAGTTACTGAACGCCGCGAACATAAAAAATATTCACTGGTTGGATATTTTACATTCTCATCTGTTTTTTTTAGATGGTTAACCACTAACATATATGCACTATGTAATAAGTGTCCCTCCCTGGCTAAAAACCAGAGATGATCACACCTCTTTTTCTGTGAATTTTTTATCAGCCACACAATAAAGTTAAAAATTATAGGACCGAAAACAATGTACCCAAAAGAATAGGGTTCTTCAATTGATAAAGAAGATGAGAACATTCGATTATTGTTTGGTTTTAAGCAAAAAAAATTTGCATACTTGCCGAAAAGAAGGTTATCTCTCCAGTTCTTGTATGGATCACTGGTTGACCATAATTGTGCCCCAAAATCTGTCATTTGAAAAAGTGCAGTTGGACGAATTACATGAATAATAATGCCGTATCCTTTATCAAAGAGTCTTTGCCAATCAGTTTCTTCATTATCTCCAACATGCAAATATTTATCCGGAATTAGACCTTCAGATTCAATTACATAATCCCATAAATCCCCCCTATCTTTTCTTTTCCCTGTTTCACTGGATAAATATAGTTTGTCAAAAAAATCAATACCTTTACTTTCGAGAATATGCCTGATATGAGTCTCTTCAAAATAGGTATCAGATATTAGAATCAAGCGTTTTCCTAGATTTTTTGCTTCTCTAGCGGCATCAATAACCTCTTTTCGGGGGATAAGAATTTCCAGTTCCGTGGAGAATTCCAAGTTTAGCATTTCAGATGCCGTTTTATTATCAATTGGGGAAATTTCTGATAGGGTTGCATAAATTTCTGAAAGTTTTACATCACCCTGGTAATTTTTCTTTTTACGAGCGAAACTCTCTGCTTTTTGTCGTAAATTTTTAAACCCCTTAATACCATATTCTGAGAAGATTCGCTCTTCAAGGTAACTGAATACCATATGTGGTGTTGCGAAAGGTCTTATCAGCAGAGTATCAAAGAGATCAAAGGAGACAACGGATATAAATGGAAGAATCTCAATAATTGATGGTTGACAAAAATATTTTTGAAAATTTTTACTACTTTTATAACTTAAATGCAGTAGTTTTGGATTTGTTACTACTAAATGATGAAATCCTTTACTTTGTGCTGATAAAACAAAACATCTTTCAAGAGCATGTTGCAGAGTTCCATCATTTTGGCCTGATTCTTCAGGAAAATCAGTTAACTGGAGATTTAAGTCTAATAATGGTTCTAATGCTTCGCGCTTTATCCAAAATATCGAACCTATAGGGTAATCAAAATAAATATCGGGATCAAATTGAATGTTTAACCGATTTGCAATTATTGATCCTAGATTTTTATTTGATAACCAAGTACATGCGATATATGTCAGTTCTGGAAAAATCTCAGGATATATTATGCCTAATTTCGGATCTTTTAGAAATGCAGTAAAAATGGCGCGAATGAGTTGTTCTGAGCCGAGTACACCTTCAAAAAGATGTTTTCGCCAGTTTTTTTGTTCTTTCCCGCTGTATAATGATTTTTTTGTATGAATGTGGCAGATGTAATCATATTCCCTAATGATTGATTCAAATTCAACAAAAAGTGGCGCAAGGTCTCGTCCACGGTTTTCCACTACTCTTATAATCGAATATTCCAGATGTGGAATTTGTTTTAACTTTTCAGTAATTACTTGTTTATGTTCATGTTGTGTAACAGAGATGAGTAATGTAAAATTGTAGGGAATGTTTTGTAAAAATTCGCAGATTTCATCAAACAAATCAATGTAATAAACATGGGCATGTACAACTATTTTTTTATCAGTTAACATTATGAATTGGGTGGGATTAATTGAATATTTCTCCCCAAAACCATCTCTTTTCCCTATAAATTGGGTATATTTTGGATTTTTGCAATTTTTTATGTGCCTCTTGGCAGCAATAATTAATGCCTTGAAACCATCTTTTTTCAGAATTATTAGTCCATCATGAAAAAGAGAGATATTTCTCTCAATTAAATTGGATATCGGGTGCCATAAAAAATGAAAAAATTTTCTTTTTAAAAAGAGAAAAATTTGCCATCCGACAGTATCTGTGACATTCTTTTTAATGATATCAACAGATTGGATATTACTGTGATTTATTTTCTGTTCGACATCCTCCATGATAGTTACAGATTGTGATGTAAAAGATTTGATTGAATGAACTTTATTATCTCTATTCAATCCTAGAAGATCTGGTTTAGGTAATCGCCCCTCACTGAAACCAATCTTCTCATAATGGATAAGTGGATTAATTCCTGCCTTCTTAATATCTGGATAATTATTGAGGTAAAATTGTGTAGAGAAATTGGGGCCGGGGTTCCTATGTTCACGCCATCCATAGTGTGCGTAATGCCATGCCGGATTAATCCCAAAAACCGCGACATCACGATATTTACTAGTATACCAGTTGGGATCAAAATATATTGATTTTTTTATATATCTATAGTCTTGGCATCCCTGAATAAAAGTAATGAACTGGATATAGGTGTGTTTACTCATCTAAATCATCTCAAATTTATATCGATTTTTTTGAATTGTTTTGTTTGGAAAATGTTGATTATTTCTGTTCTTTTTTTATCAACCTTTGATAATGCAGTGATATGCGGTTTTTCTTTAACTTTTAGAATTTAAATTTCCTCTAATATTATGGAGTTTTACTAATAATTGCCATATTATACTATCTTTAAATCTACTAAGTTCCTGTAATAATTGACTTACTTGATCTTCTCTCTCTTGATTTAATTGTGTAATTTTTACTTCGTACTCCTGAACTTGGTTTTTGTAGCCCTGAATATGAGCCTCGTACTCCTGAACTTGGTTTTCGTAGCCCTGAATATGAGCCTCGTACTCCTGAACTTGGTTTTTGTAGCCCTGAATATGAGCCTCGTACTCCTGAACTTGGTTTTTGTAGCCCTGAATATGAGCCTCGTACTCCTGAACTTGGTTTTTGTAGCCCTGAATATGAGCCTCGTACTCCTGAACTTGGTTTTCGTAGCCCTGAATATGAGCCTCGTACTCCTGAACTTGGTTTTCGTAGCCCTGAATATGAGCCTCGTACTCCTGAACTTGGTTTTCGTAGCCCAGAATCCTGTTTTCGTAGTCCTGAACACGGCTTTCGTAGCCCAGAATCCTGTTTTCGTAGTCCTGAACACGGCTTTCGTAGCCCAGAATCCTGTTTTCGTAGTCCTGAACTCGGTTATCACAGTCCCCCTGTATCTGCTTTATGTGGGCATTTTTCTTTGAAATCAGGGTGTTAGATATATCAATACAACAACTGCGTGTGCTTTTAAGGTCACCTAAATCTCTATTTGATGCAATTGCAACATAGTATACTATATTATTATCATCTTCAGTGAAATTAAAGGAATTCTCATCTCTTTTCATCTTAAAATCGATGGCATTAAAGTTCCCTTGAGGATATAGACTCCAAAGAAGTGATCCTGCTAATACCCTTTGCCCAAAGAACGCAACATCCGAGAAATAATTCTTAAGAAGATGTTTAAATTCATTGAAATAGAGTTCTTTTACATGAAATGGATTGTGATAATCAGGTTCATCTGTATATACCTGTTTATTTGGTGTTGAGATAATAATCAGCCCATCCTTTTTTAAAAGCCGTTTTATTTCAGAAACCAGCTGTTCATGATTCTCAATATGTTCCATTGCTTCAAAACAGACTATGACATCAAAAAGTCCTTCTCCGGGGATTGGAACATTGCATATTGATCCTTGGATATATTCAAGATTTGCTTTAAAGTAACGGTTTTCAGCATGTCTGACTGATTCTGGATCAATGTCAATTCCAACAACTTTGCTTGCTTCTCTGGCAAGTATATAACTACCATATCCTTCACCTGATGCAAGATCCAGGACATCTTTGCCACGAACAAGGTGCGATGCAAAGGCATAACGATGCAGGTGTTCATAATGTATCTCTACATCCCAAAAATCAATATAAGGTAAATATCTTTCTCCAGTCCAATCTAACATTTGTAACACCTAATTATTTTCTGATCCTATTATTATTCCATCTGAAAGATTTACAAATCCTTCAAATTTCATTTTAGATTTAATATTTAATATTAGTTCATCTTCAAATCGATCAAATCTTTCGATTTCATTAGAATTATTATCAGCAAGAGCAACTGCTGGTGTAATAAAATAAATACCGGAAGTTAATATACCATGATATTTGAAAGACACTTTTAATTGTTCGTTCCTCTCTAAAGATTTAATATCACATTTTCCCCATAACGTGTTGATTCCCGTTATCGTAACGTGCTTATTTCGAACTGTTGTACCAACTGTTATTGGTTCATTAATAGATTCATTTGCCTTAATTATCATGTGGATATAAAAATAATCTCCATATTCAATTGAAGAAACTGATAATCCCTTCTCATCACATATTTTCGCTTCAATAATTTCAATCCTACGGGTCCCGGTCCTTATCTTTGGTCTTTCTAAATTCTGACTCACTTTTGGATTAATTGGACATAACAATACAGGCCATCCCCACCCTCCCCAGCAGTAACTGATATCCTGCTGGGAACCCTCAGTAATAAACCGGATAATTACATCTTTTCCCTCATATGCAGAAAGACTGATCATCTGGTTATGCCAGCCCCGGTCGGATGTATTCTCATGAGGTTCAAGGACATGAGAAAAAACCACATCATCATTGATTATCACAGAGAAACGCATCCCATGAGCAATAAAATCGTATGCACTTGGATAAATACCGATCGCAAATGATAACATGGTCCCAGGATTTACCGGAACACGGTACTGTAACTCAGAAGGGGGATGAGCAAAGATTGTTCTTCTTGGTGCATTTTTTATATCAACTCGCAATTCCCGAATACTTTCAGGTGTCTGGATCTTCTTATCCGCTTTTGCCAGGTGATCAATGAAATTATATATTGTCTCCCAATTCTCATCCGGTTTTTCTCCATACTCCTGAAGATTGGCTTCATAATATTTCTGCTCACGTTCAGCAATCAAGGCTAGATATTTATTTGCAATCATCGCTGAATCCCCTAATTCAAGCATACGTCCCCCATCCAGAATCATTGCATGATCACACAGGCCCCGGACTGCTTCAGTATCGTGACCAACATAAAGGATTGTTTTTCCGGATTCTTTCATTTCGTGGATCTTACGAAAACATCGATGCTGAAAAAGTGCATCCCCGACAGCCAGTGCTTCATCAACAATAAGAATATCTGCATTTACATTCACCGCAACAGAGAATGCAAGTCTGGCATACATACCTGATGAATATGTACGGAGAGGTTGGTCGATAAAATCACCAAGTTCTGAAAAGTAGATTATATCTGACATCCGCTTATCAACCTCCTCTTTCGAAAGACCCATAATCGAGCCATACATGTACACGTTTGCTCGTCCGGTAAACTCCGGATGGAACCCGGCACCTAATTCCAATATCGCAGATACTTTCCCCCTTGCCAAAAAAAAACCTCCGGATGGCTCTAATACTCCGGCAAGGATTGAGAGGAGAGTACTTTTTCCTGACCCATTCTGCCCGAGAATGCCGAATGTAGATCCTTTGGGCACGGTAAAGGAAATATCTTGGAGTGCCCAGAATTCCTGATAATATTTCTTTTTACCGAAAGAAACATAATCAAGTAGTCGTTTTCCCTGAGATGGATACAATTTAAACATCTTTGAAAGGTTATTTACTTCAATGGCATATTCATTCATATTAATTCACCAAACCCCCGCTTAACAGAGCGAAATATATATAGAGAGAGAGCGAAGAGCACAATTGTAATAAGTATAATAACTCCCATATTCATCATATCAGGAAATGTATTATAAAGTAGTGAATCCCGATAAAATTCCAAAATATAATACAGGGGATTCAGATAGAGTATCCACCTGATCTCTTCAGGCACAATGGTAATAACATACACAATTGGAGTAACCCAGAACCACACCTGAAATACTGAATTTATTATCTGTGGAATGTCCCTGAAAAAAACAGTTGCAGCTGAGAACAGGAAAGAAAAACCCAGAGTAAAAAATATTTGTAGAATGATAAGAAAAGGTAGAATCAGAACCATAATCCCCGGAATTCCCTTGAGAGTAAAAAAGATCAGGAAATATATCAAAAGACCGATTACGAGGTTGATTGATTCTGATATGGTAATATAGATCGGAAATATCTCACTGGGAAATGGCACTTTTTTGATATAGTTTTTATTATCAATAATTGCCTGGGATGCTCTCATTACCGTGGACTGAAACGCAACCCAAGGAAGAAACCCTGCAGCGAAGTAGAGGGAGAAATCAAAGATACTGTCACTTCCTGGAATTCTCATTTTTAAAAAAAAACCAAAAACAATGATATAAATGATTAATGTAACGAGAGGATTGATAAATGACCAGTAAATACCAAGAAGAGAACCAACATAGCGTTGTTGTAGGTCTCTTTTAACGAAATTCCATAATAAATTACTATGATTAAAAATTGCCATCTTAAAAACTTCCTAATTAGGGGATAATAATATCCGTGATGAAGGATTAACACCATCAAACATTTTTGTAAACAATACTAAATCTCTTGAAATTGCTTTACATTTAGTAAGAATTTTATTCAACCCCGTCGAATTAATTTTTCCATCAAAGAACAGTACCTTCGGCCCGCATAATCCAACATTGGGAAATAATTCTAATTCATGAACTAAATGCAAAAGACAATCCGGATCAAGTTCTGTATCAGTATTGAGAGTAAAAATATATTCACCCTTCGATGCCCGAATGCCAGTGTTTACTCCGCCTGAAAATCCGAGGTTTTTTGAATTTTTTATTATCAAAACCCAAGGGAAATTTTTTGCGACGTAATCACAACTTTCGTCAACAGATCCATTATCAACAAATATCGTCTCTGTATTGGTGTAAGATTGATTCTGAACTGAATTGAGACATCTCTCCAAATATTGAAGACCGTTATAATTTGGAATTACAATGCTGACTAATGGAAATGAATTTATTTTTAACTTATTCATATCAATTTTTTGTATCATTATAAAAATCTTTTATTATTGAATGCGAAACCAAAAAAGCAGTGTCGGATACTAGAAATTTGAAAATGAGCATGGCTAATATACCTTCTTTTTTTTACCATTAAAAAAAGGCCCCTGAGCGCATCCCACTTAGATTGGATTGCAATTTTCCCTTTTCCATGAAATGTATAATAAATAATTATTCCGATTGTCCGCCCAATTATCCATGGCATAGATAATAACAATAACCATAATGGAAAAACCTTGACTGGATACCAGAGAATATTTCGATTTCCATAATATATTGTAATGTCGGAATCAACCCCGGCTGTTCCTCCGTGATGATGAAACACCACGGCATCTGGTATGTATCTGCATTTCCATCCTGCACATTGTACCCGGAAGACAAGATCGACATCCTCCATAAATAAAAAAAAATCATCATCAAATTCACCAGCATCAAAAAAAGTCTCTTTTCTAAACACTGCTGCTCCTCCACATGGTCCGAGGATATCTTCAGAATTGTTATATTGTCCGGTATCTTCTTCTCCCATTCCCCGGTCCCAGGCTGCTCCGGATAGCGAGAAACATATACCAGTAGAGTTAATTCTTCCATCTGGATACAGCATTTTCGGTGCATACATCCCATAATTAGGATATTCAGATATTCCTTCATGTATTTTTATTAGGAATTGTGGGTGGAGCGTTGTGTCAGTATTCAGGAAAAGAAAAAAATCACCTTTTGCTACCCGGGCACCATCATTACACCCTCCTGCATATCCGCGATTCTGATGATTCATGATTATTTGAACATCTGGATATGTTACACGAACAAACGATACACTTCTATCTTTTGATGCATTATCTACTAGAATTATTTCAAAGTCCTGAAATTCTTGGGCAAGTATAGAGTCAATACATGGTCCAAGAAATGCAATCCCGTTATAGTTCGGAATAATTATACTGAATGTGACCATGTTTCATAAGTTTTTGTCACTGCATTGATGATAGCAGTATTAAAGATCTTAATATCAAATTCAGATGCTCTCATCTTACAGGCTTCAAGATATGTTTCCGGATGACGGGATATTTTTTCCACTGCCTCAATAATTGATTTCACATCAGGTTGTATTAACTTCCCGCATTCCGGGGTGACAGTCTCAACAAATCCCCCTTCTGCAACGGCGATAACTGGTTTTCCACTCGCCATTGCTTCTAATGGAGTAATTCCAAAATCTTCATCAATCGCTGTACATATGAGTCCTCGGCAGTGTGAATAAAGATTTATTAATTCAAAATCCGGAATTTGACCAAGAATTGTGACGTTGCTATGCGTATCGGCGATTCTTCTGATATATTGAGAGTACGGAGCTGCATGATCTCCTGAACTTGTACCGCCAACAATGATCAGGTTTTGGTCAGGCATATGGGAGAATGCTTCAATCTGAAGATCAATCCGTTTTTCCGGATAAAGACGATTTACTGACAACCAATAGTTCTCACACTCTCGACAGGAATAAAGGGACGTATCAACTGGAGGGTATATGACAGGGGCTTCACGGAAGTAATATTGTCTGATTCGTCCTTGAACATTTTTCGAATTTGCAACAATGCCATCAATTTTCTTTATTGATTGCCTATCCAGGACTCTCATGACCGATGCCCAACTCGAGAATGCGGTTCTAATCGGATATGGGAAGCGATTTTGAAAAACCGGGTACAGATCATAGAGTGCCCTTATTGGTGTATGACAGTAATAAAGTGAAGGATTATGATTTCGGGAGGCATGATGAGCCCAGTTTCCACTAAAAACAAACATATCATACTTATCTGACAGATCGCTCTGCCAAAACAGTTTCGCCGCTCCCATCTGTCTCAAAAAAGGCTTTTCTGATACTTCTCCTAATGAATGAGTTTTTTTCAAAGGATCAAACCATTCTGGCATTGAACAATCAGTAGTATAGATATCTGCATGAAGGCAATTTGCAATTGCCATAACCACTCTTTCACCCCCGCCAATAGTTGAAAAATAGTCATGAAAAATAGCGACTTTCACACAAATCTGAATTATTAATCGGTGTAATGAAGCATAAATGTTCATGCAAGAGCCAAGATATTATTATGATTTAATCTAACACTTATTATACCACCTCATTGATGACTTGTGACGATAAAAGGAATTATTCTTGCCGGAGGAGCAGGAACTCGACTGTACCCTTTGACAAAGACAATATCAAAGCACCTGCTTCCGGTTTATGATAAACCTCTGATTTATTATCCCCTCTCCATTCTCATGTTATCCGGGATAAAAGAGATTTTGCTCATCTCTACCCCTCGTGATCTTCCACTATATGAGGAACTCTTTGGAGATGGGAAACAATTAGGCCTCTCTCTTTCTTATGCAATCCAGGAGGAGCCACGAGGACTCGCAGATGCATTTATTGTTGGAGAAAAGTTTATTGGTTCTGACCGGGTTGCCCTGATATTGGGTGATAACATATTTTATGGTCAGCACTTTTCTGAAATTCTCAAACGGGCTGTGGCACATGAAAGCGGAGCAACAATTTTTGGATATTATGTCCGAGATCCCACAGCATTTGGTGTTGTCGAATTTGATTTGGATGGAAACGCCATCTCAATTGAAGAAAAACCCCAAAAACCAAAATCCCACTTTGCTGTTCCTGGTTTATATTTCTATGATAATGACGTAGTATCCATTGCGAAAAATCTGAAACCCTCAGCACGTGGAGAAATTGAGATTACTGATGTAAATAAAAAATATCTGGAAAAGGGAAACCTGAAGGTGGAACTTTTTGGTAGAGGGATGGCATGGCTTGATTCCGGGACTCATGACTCTCTCCTTGAAGCCGCTCAATTCATAGAGACAATTCAAAAAAGACAAGGACTGTACGTAGCCTGTATTGAAGAGATCGCATACCAGCAGGGGTATATTACCCGCAATCAACTTTTAGAGTTGGCAAATTGTCTGGATAAAACTGAATATGGCCAATACCTGATTGCTCTTGCCAATGGAAATAGAAGGGAATAAATGGGAAAAATTACCGTAAAACAAACAACTCTTGATGGAGTCCTTCTTATGGAACCCCAGTTTTTTAAAGACTCGCGGGGATTCTTTGTGGAGAGTTACAATAAAAATGATTTCTCTCAGGCAGGTATTATTGACGAGTTCGTCCAGGATAATCATTCAAAGTCGCAAAAAGGTGTGCTTCGTGGTCTTCATTATCAATACCCTCATGCACAGGGAAAACTGGTCCGTGTCCTAAAGGGTTCTATCTATGATGTAGCGGTAGATATCCGGGTAGGATCCCCAACCTTTGGAGAACATTTTGCAGTAATCCTCAGTGAGGAACATCCAGCGATGCTTTTTGTTCCAACCGGGTTTGCGCATGGATTTCTTGTTTTGCAGGATAATACTGAAGTGATGTACAAAGTTACTGATTTCTATTATCCTGTGGGAGATGCAGGACTCCACTGGAATGATCCAACCCTTTCCATACCCTGGCCCCTTGACGTTATTGGTTTAAAATCTCCAATATTATCTGAAAAAGACACCATTCACCCAACTCTTGCTGAACTTAAATCACCTTTTCTATACAACCAGGATTAGAAGATCATGAAACTGCTCATTACTGGTGCCCATGGTCAGCTTGGTCAGGATATGACGAATTTATGTAGAAGAAGTCGATATGAAGTCCTGCCATGTAGTTCCCAGGATCTTGACATCACTGATTATTATACTGTGCTTGAGTATGTGAGTAAAACTCACCCTGATTTCATTGTTAATTGTGCTGCATACAATGCTGTTGATATGGCAGAAAAAGAATGGGAGAAGGCATTTTTTGTTAATGGAACAGGACCGAAGAACCTTGCCCTGGCAGCGAACATGGTCGGTGCAGTTCTGGTCCATTATTCTACGGATTATGTCTTTAATGGTCAGATAGATAGACCATATACAATTGTAGACTTTCCCACACCAATAAGCAAATATGGGGAGAGCAAACTCCTGGGAGAGCAGCAGGTTTTGAGGCATGCACATTCCTATTATCTCATTCGAATCTCATGGGTGTTTGGGTCTGGAAACATGAATTTTGTCAAAAAGGTTCTGGAATGGAGTGAAAAACAGGATTTAATTACCGTTGTCGATGATCAGATATCATCACCAACCTATACTTATGATCTTGCAAAAGCGACTCTTGATCTCATTAAAACCGGTCAATATGGATTATATCATTGCACCAATGCAGGGTTTTGTTCAAGATACGATTTTGCTTCATACATCCTTCAAAAAATAGGATGGACAGGGGATCTTGTTCCTGGAAAAAGTGGTGAATTTAAAACACCCGCCATTCGTCCCAGTTTTTCAGCACTTGATAACTTTGGAATTACCCAGGTAATGGGATACACTATGCCTTCATGGCAGGACGCAGTCGATCGCTTTTTACATGAAATTGGAAGGATATAACATGAATATTCTTGTTACCGGAGTAGCTGGTTTTATTGGCTCAAATTTTGTCTACCAGTACCTCAAAGACCATCCAGGTGACTCCCTAATTGGTTTTGATGCTCTTACATATGCAGGAAATCTTGACAATTTAAGTAATATCCCAGAAGGGGAGAAGAAGAGATTTCATTTTGTGAAAGGAGATATAACGGATCCTGAACAGATCAAAGCTACATTCAATCGCTATGACATTCAGGGAGTTATCAATTTTGCAGCAGAATCACATGTGGATAGATCCATACATGATCCTGCCATATTCCTACGAACAAACATCCTGGGGACACATACGCTCCTTGATGCAGCAAAAACAGCATGGCTGAGGGATGGAAAATGGAAAGAGAACACCACATTTCTTCAGGTATCCACCGACGAGGTCTATGGCGCACTCGGCCCGGATGGTCTCTTCAGAGAGACAACTCCACTTGATCCCCATAGTCCCTATTCAGCAAGTAAAGCAGGATCAGATCTCATTGTAAAAGCATATCATGATACCTTTAGCATGCCTGTGGTCATCACCCGATGCTCGAATAATTATGGGCCATATCAATTCCCGGAAAAACTCATCCCTTTGATAATCACCCGGGCCTTGGATCATCAGTCCATTCCGGTATATGGAGATGGCCGACAGATCCGCGACTGGCTCTATGTCATGGATCATTGCCGTGCAATAGACCTAGCTTTTCATAAAGGAAAAGCGGGTGAAGTATACAATATCGGTGGTTCAAATGAACGGGAAAATATCTTTATTGTAAAGACAATATTGCAGTTTCTTAGTGAAATGACTGGAGATTCGGATATCAATGAAGACCTGATATCGTATGTTACCGACAGGCTCGGTCATGACCGGAGATATGCAATAGATGCCTCAAAAATCCAGCGGGAATTAGGGTGGGTACCAGAAACTTCTTTTGAAGAAGGAATCCGGAACACAATCCAATGGTATCTGGTACATCGAAATTGGGTGAAAAGTGTGATCTCCGGTGAATACCAGAGTTTTTACAAGAAAAATTATGGATGAGCCAGTAAATAACTTTCTCATTTCTCGTTATCACTGGAGGAAGACAAATGGGTAAGACAACTCTTGTCAGAGAATTTATTCGCTCCAGACCTTCACTTTCCTTTTTTTGATAATCACAAAAAAAAAATTATAACAAATCTGATGATATCCTGCAATTAATATCATAACAGATATGGTCTCTCAGAAACTTCCCATTGGAATACAGTCTTTTGAAAAGATCCGAACCGGTGGGTATGCATATGTTGACAAAACGCCCTTTATTTCTGATATCGTTCGGAATGGATCATACTATTTTCTCTCCCGGCCTCGCAGGTTTGGAAAAAGCCTGTTTATTGACACCATCGATTGTGCCTTCTCTGGGAAAGTGGAACTATTTTCTGGATTATATCTTACAACTCCTGAATCCGGATGGGATTTTGAGAAGGTGTACCCTGTCCTGCGAGTTGATTTTGCTGGTGGAACCTTTAGAATCGAACAGGATCTCATCGGAAGGCTTGACCGGATATTAGACCAGTGGGAGGAACAATACCAAACCGAAAAAACTCACGGTTCTCCTGGAGAACGGCTTTTCTATCTTATTCCAAATATTGCATCAAAGACAAAAAGCCCAATTGTGATCCTCATCGATGAATATGATAAACCAATTCTTGACAATCTTGAAGATCCATCTCTTTCGGCTAAAATGCGTGATATTCTCAAGGATTTTTACGGAGCGATAAAACCACTTGATCTTCACCTGCGATTTGTATTCCTGACCGGGGTCTCAAAATTTGTAAAAACAGGGATTTTCTCAGGCCTGAATAATCTGAAAGACATCACCATAGACACACGATATTCATCTATTTGTGGATACACGGGACAGGATCTAATCAACGTTTTTGGCGACAGGATCTCTGGGTATGACATTCATGACATCTCCAGATGGTATAATGGGTACTCCTGGACCGGTGAATCTGTCTACAATCCTTTTGATATCCTTTTGTTTCTGGATCAGGGTATATTTAGACCTTATTGGTTTGAGACCGGAACACCGTCATTCCTCATAAAAATCTGGAAAACTGACCCTCGCCTCCCTGCAGATTATGATGGATTAATAACCGGTGAAGAGATCCTTGGCTCATTTGATCCGGAACACATCAGAATGGAGACACTTCTCTTTCAGAGTGGGTATCTGACTATAAAAGAATGGTCTGCGGATCTTGTCCGGGGTCTTCGGTGTGTGCTAGGATTTCCAAATATTGAGGTTCGGACTTCATTAAATACACTCTTCTCTGAAGCACTGAGTGGAAGAAACGCTCCCGAAAATCGTGATCGTCTTTATGCTCTCCTTGATGCGGGCGATATATCCGGATTACATACTCTGTTCCATGCTTTTTTCGCCTCGATTCCTCATGATTGGTATCGGAAAAACCATATCTCCCGGTTTGAGGGATATTATGCGAGTGTTATATATACGTATTTTGCAAGTCTTGGATATGAAGTAATACCAGAGGACACTACAAATCTTGGGCAGATAGATCTCACAATAAAGACGAATAAAGCAATTTGGTTGTTTGAATTTAAAGTATTAGGATCAAATCGGGAAAAAATAGAAAACCCACTTGAACAACTTCGGAAAAAAGGATATGCAGAGAAATATCGAAAAGATATTCTCCCTATATATGAAATTGGAATTGTTTTTGATCCAGAAAGCCGAAACATTGTGAGATGGGAGGTTCAAGAGCCAGAGAAATTGGGTATGGGAGAATAGTATGAAAAATATTGCATTTTTATCATAAACCAATAAAGGAAAATCTGGTATAATTTATCCCAAAAATCCGCAGCCCTCCCGTTCACAACGCAGAAGCATCATACTTACATGGAGCGCAGTAAAGATTAATTGTAGTCCGATTATTACGCTGGTAAGTGATAATACAGCGTTGGTAATCTGCATAAGTGGACCTGTAGTTGTCACATAATTTACTAATATATACAATCCACTCAAAAAACCTGCAGCCATAAAGATAAACCCAATAACCAGAATCTTCTCTAATGAATGGTATTTAAGAATACGGGAAAACCATGGACCACAGTCATCTAACCGGTGTGTTACACTATATGATTTCATCACAAGCCCGGAAAAAAGAAACTGCAGGCCTCCGAGCATGAAAATGTCTCCCAGAATAAATGAATGAAGGCCCTGTAACTCTACAGTTCTGGAAAAACTTACTACTCCCATGAGTAATAATCCGGTGATGATAAAGACAAGTCCGGGTACAATCAAAAATCTCAATGGACGTAAGAGTAGAATGAACCGTATATGTCGCCATCCATCTGCAAAACTATGTAATTTCGAAGGGCTTTTTCTGGGATAGTAGATAATTGGGATTTCCTCAACAACAAGACCTTTTCGTGCAGCTTCAATAAGCATTTCAGATGCAAACTCCATCCCTCCTGTATGCAACTGTAATCTTCCCAATGCTTCTTTGCTAATTGCTCTCATTCCACTATGTGTATCACTAAACCGGGAATGAAATGTAAAATTGAGTAACCTGGTGAGAAGAGGATTCCCAATATATTGATGGAGCCATGGCATTGAATTCGGCAGAATTTCTCCTTTTAATCGGGACCCTATGACTAAATCTGCCTTTCCACGGATTATTGGTTGAATCAGTTCTGGAATAATGGAAAAATCATAGGTATCATCAGCATCACCGATAACAATGATTTCTCCATGTGCATGGGAAAAAGCTGATAAATAAGCATTTCCGTATCCCCGTTTCTTTGGTTTGATGACCCGTGCCCCATGTTCACGAGCAATCTCCGGGGTGGCATCGGTTGACGAATCGGCTACAATAATCTCATATGAAATATTTTTTTTCAGACATCCTGCTTTCACTTTTTCCAGACAGGAACCAATCGTATCTTCTTCATTCAGAGCCGGGATGATAATCGAGACAAGTGGAGTCATTTATCTAAAACCTATACATTCATTTTCTGTCATATCTATGATAAACCATTCTAATCTTCGTTTAAGAAGACCAATTCATTTTTTAATAACATACCTTGCCCCGCATATGATATGAACACATACTGTTATTATTCTGTCAAGAACCGCAATAGTCACCCCGGTAGCAAGGGGGATTCCATATGATGAAAAAACAGCGGTGAGTCCTCCTTCAACCAGACCAATTCCCGAGAGTGTAATTGGAACAAGAGCCAGAGAACTAACCAGTGATTGCAGGATGGTAATATCTACTATGGGTAGTGAGTAACCCAGAATTTCAGCAAGTAGTATGAGCCGAAAACCATGCATGAATGCTATAAAAATAGTCCACATGGTTGCGACTGGAAGAATGAGTTTCGGGTTTGTAAGTCTTTTTAAACTCGAATGTATTTCAGATCCAAATTGATGGATCCTTTGTAAAGATGGCCGGTTTAAAAAGGTCAGCCCTTTTTCCATGTAAATCCAGGACATACTTAAAAGGAATACCGGTATAATTGAGATTATGATAAAAATTATAGTCATTTCCTGAGGAAATAAAGAAGAAAAAAGAAGGACGGCCAATCCGCAAAATATAATTTTACCAATAAAGTCACAATATCTGTCCAGGATGACCGATGCAAGACCCACGCTTATTGGGATGTGATCCCTGACAAAATAAGGTCTTGTCATATCGCCAATTCTTCCGGGAGAGATATCCGAAAGTAATATTCCTGCTGAAAATGCTAAAAATGATTCATTTATGGAGATTTTGTAATTCATCGAACAGAGGAGATAACGCCAGCGAAGAGATAAAAGAAAAAGTGTCAAAACATAAAGAAAAAAAACTGGAATAAGTGATATCAGGGATACGGAGTGGAGTTCGGATATTATTGATTGAAGGTTACAAGACCATACCAAAAATGCAATGAGAGTTAAACTGATGATTACTTTAATGATGAATAATTCGTTTTTTCTCTCTTTGAAGATTTGAAAAAGAGATTCAAATTTCATGGTCCGTGTTTAAGATATTATAGAGAGCCTGGTGATGTAAATGCCTTTTTTCAATGATTATCTGAATCCTGTATGTGAATAAAGGATATTGGTGCACATGTTAAAATGTAAAAATTTTCTCCGAATGACTTATTATATGGATTGTCATCCATTATCAACTCAGTGAAGATATATTATCTCTCAAAAATAAATGTCCGGTATTTGTAAAGGTTAAAAATGGTCGCATAAGAAATGTATTTCTTTTTTTGGACACATAATGCAAAAAGGAATGCTATCAACTATAAACAAAAAGCTCAAAATAGTCTGTGATGACGTTGGACTTGTCCTGGGTGCGAGCTCATTCCACCTATCTTCTCATCCTTCTTGTATTATTATCATCGTTCACTGGGTTGTGGTTTCGGTTTCTGCCAATGGAGTATCTTGGCGACGGTCCTGTTCAAAAGCTCATTTTTATGGATACCTGGTATTCGATGAGGCAGATTGAGCAGATTACAGCTAATTACCCTGAATATGCATGGTTTGATCCAATGACTGCATATCCAACAGGAAAAGATGTTGACTGGGGTCCCTTGTTCCCCTTCCTGTGTGCAACTCTCTGTGTTCTTTTGGGGGCAGTGACTCGACCTGAAAATATGGTTATGGCATCATATGTTCCCCCATTACTATTTCTTATACTCGTCCCGGTCATGTGGTATCTTGGAAAATTGACCGGTGGAGAAAGAACAGGGTGGATCGCAGCAATAATCGTTCCAATCATTACAGGAGAGCTTCTGTACCGTTCATTTTTTGGGTACCTTGATCATCATCTGACTGAAACGTTGTTCTCAACCCTGTTCATAACACTCCTCCTTGCCCTTATTCTCACGATCCAAAAAGAAAAAACGATAATTTATTCAACAAAAAGCCTGATTCTTGCGGGATCTGCAGGATTTGCGTATTTCCTAGGAATTATGAACATTCCAACCATGGTCCTCTTTCTGGGCATTGGTGCCATAATCCTTTTTATTCATGCGATTTACGTCCGGAATTATAAAGAACTGTCATCTCTTTTCATTCATTTGTGTCTATTCTGGCTCGTTTTTTCTTTATTTTTCCTCTTTCTGGGAATAAATTTTGATGGATTATCTGTGCATCGTTATACTATTGTTCATATTTTTATTGCAATGGTGCTCCCTGTACTTGTTGGGATTTTCGGTCTTATTTCATATGTCTGTGACCAAAAACCAGTTAAATACTTCTATGGCGGAGTAATTGGGACGATTATTGGAGGGTATGCTGTATTTGTAATGGGATTCCCATCCATTCACGATCAATTTGTTAATTATTTAAAAACATTTTTCTTATTCCCGTATGCAGATTCATTCATTAATGAAATGCAGATGTGGGAACCGGTTCGTGCATGGTACTCATATAATATCGCGTTAATCCTTGCGTTTCTGGGAATTTTAATCTGCCTCATTCAACTGTTCCGTTCGTATCATCCGGTACGTATGGGAGTCCTCGTCTGGGGTCTGATTATTCTCTTTGCAACCATCATGCATCTCCGGTATGAGTATTATGCCAGCGTCGTCATTGTTTTGTTTGCAGCGATTACCCTGAGCACGCTTTATACAAAAATCACCGAGTATGAACAGCCCTTATCCAGATCAAAAAAAGATACTGAGAAAAAGCATCCATTATCCATCCGGGCGATGAGTGTTGTTTCCATTCTGATTATCCTGATTGGAGTTTTATCCGCACAGACGATATTTATTATCACTGACACCCAGATCGGCCAGATCTCCATTAGTAATGACTGGGCTGACTCTCTTCTCTGGCTTTCTGACAACTCCCCGGAGCCTGGTATTATGTATGACAAAATCTATGAAAAAGCAAACTTTACTTATCCGGTGGAGTCATATGGGATCCTCTCTTGGTGGGATTACGGGCACTGGATTACATTCCTGAGTAAAAGAATACCAATAACTTCACCTTTCCAGGATAATGTCCCCCCGGTTGCAAAATTCCTGTCTGCACAATCTGAAGAAGATGCGAATACTCATGCCGCAGAAGTAGGAGCAAGGTACGTCATAACTGATTATGCAACCGTTACGTTAAAATTTGCAGCACTCCCCCTTTGGGCATATGGGAAAGACAGCATATCATCATACCAGGAAACATATTACCAGCAATCACCCGAATCAGGAAGGTATGATCCAATCCTCGTATTAAAACAACCATACTTTATGAGCACCGCATCGCGGTTGCACCTTTTTGATGGTTCATACACTTCCGGATCAGGAGGCACTCTTTTAACAATCGATCAAAGCCCATTGAATGATGGAATCCCGGTAATCACAAGTGCTGGCGAGATATCTGCACATGATGCTCAAAATTTGGCCCCCTCATCCCAGCGTCTGGCAGGATCAATTCAGTTCACAAAACCCATAACTGATGTCCCAGCACTTGGCCATTACCGACTGATTTATGAATCACCCACAACGGTTGCATCAGATGATGTACGCCAGATTAAAGAAGTAAAGATTTTTGAGCGGGTCAATGGCTATACTCTGCCTGGCACCGGAACGATTGAGCTTCCTCTCACTTCAAACCAGGGACGCAATTATACCTGGCAACAAAAGAGTTCAAACGGCTCTTTCACACTTCCCTATAGCACACAGAACAATCCGTACGAAGTTCGTGCAACCGGACCATATCGGATAATTGAAACTGGAAAAACAGTGGAAGTTTCAGAAGATCAGATAACCTGATCCTCATACTCTTTTAAAATCATCTTCAGATCGTTCGATATCGTCCTCTTCAAGGTATTCTCCGATCTGAACTTCTATTACTTCAAGGGGAATTTTTCCTGAGTTTCCAAGACGGTGCATTACTCCTGCGGGAACAAAGGTGCTCTCACCTGGTCGGATAAAGGAATGAGTACCATCAAGTTCAACATCCGCAGTTCCATGAACAACGACCCAGTGTTCACTTCGATGATGATGTCGTTGCAAAGATAATCGATTACCTGGGTTTACCGTGAGTCGCTTTATCTGAAAGCCTGGTCCGGTTTCTAGGCCGAGATATGATCCCCATGGCCGGTAAACCAACCGGTGTATTTCTGTTATTGGATTACCTTGTTTTTTGAGATCTTTTACCATATCTCCGACTTTCTCAGCCATATCCCGCCGACAAATTAAAAGGGCATCTGGTGTATCAACGACTACTGTATCCTGGATACCGATGAGTGCCGTTAATCTATCTTTTGTGGTAACAAAATTCCCACATGATTCAATCGCAACACAATTTCCGGTATTCTCACAGGCATCTTTCCCGGAGATTTCATACCATGCATTAAAATTCCCTAAATCAGACCAGCTAGATGTTAATGGCACGACCGCAACCTTATCAGAATGTTCAAGGATACCATAATCGATTGAAATTGAAGGCAACTCATCCCAGATTAACTCTTTTTCAAAAGCATCTGCTATTTCCTGCTGATATGTTCGAAGTTCACTCAAAAATACCGGAGCAGAGAAGAGAAACATCCCACTATTCCAGTAATAACCATCCTGAACATACCGTTCTGCTGTTTTAACATCAGGTTTCTCTTTAAATTCCCTGACGAGATATCCTCCCCCTAATTGAGTTCCAGGAGCAATATATCCGTAACCTGTATGTGGACTATCTGGAACAATTCCGAAGGTTACGATATAATTATCAGCCAAAGGCAACGCTTTTATCAATTCTTCCCCAGCTGAGGCACCAAGCTGATGATCACTGGGAAAAACAAAGATTGACGCGTCCTTGTCTTTTTCTGCGATTTTTTTAACACCCCATGTTATTGCAGGAAGTGTGTTTTTTCCCGAGGGTTCAAGTAAAACCTGGTCATCAGATATCTGATATCCTAACTCAGTAATCTGATTTTTCACCAGGAAATGGTGGAGCATATTTGTTACAACAAAAACGGAACCGGCTTCGCTGTTTTCAAGCGCACGGAGATATGTTTTTTGAAAGAGTGAATGGCCATTTACCTGAAGAAATTGTTTTGGATAATATGTCCTGGAAAGTGGCCAGAGCCGGGTTCCAACTCCTCCAGCCAGAATAATTGTATAAACACCCTTCATCCCTATTACATCACCTTCAAGAACAATGAACCCTGGTATCAAAAATGATGAATGCCCGAAAACATATAGTATGAACGAATATGCACATTCATAAATTTCTGATTATACTCATGCTTCTGATCTTCTCATTCCTGGCTGGATGTATATCTGAGCAGGCTCCACCGCCTGAATCAATTCCCGGGCCTTCTATTATAGAAATTGAAGATATTGCAAGTTCTGGTTCGGTTTTTACTGTCAGTGATGCAACAGGGAGGGAGGTTGAAATTCCTAAGAATATAACCCATATTCTGTGTTCGGGCCCTGGGTGTTTACGATATCTTGCTTATCTTCAGGCGTCAGAAATAACCCTTACAAACAATCCTGAAGAACGATATGTCACCAGATTGGCATGGCTTCCGTACCTTGTAGCTAATCCAGGTCTCCGGGATCTCCCTTCCATCCAGGCTCCGCTATATCCGGCACAGATCCAGTCCCTGTCACCAAAGCCTGACCTGATAGTGCTCATGAATAGTTCAGGACCATATAGTCCGGATGATCTCTCCAGGATGACAAATACCCCTATTCTGGTTCTAAAAGAAGGTGATCTAATCAATGCAAGGGAAGATATGAATTACTCGATCCGGGTACTTGGGCTTATTACCGGAAAAGGTGAACGTGCATCCGATGTGATTCGATTTTTTGATAAAATTATCGATAATCTGAAGAGCAGAGTCTCGACAATTCCTGAATTTCAACATAAGGTAGCATATATTGCTGGTTTTTCGACAGGGTTTAGTACTGGTGCAGATTCAACCGCATCACATTACCACCCATTTGACCTTATTAAAGTTGAAAATGCAGCAGAACAGACAATAAATGGGAATAATGAAGTGATTCAGTTTTCATCAGAACAGATTCGCAAGATGAATCCTGATGCGCTATTCATTGATCTCTCAACCCTCGAAAAGAAAGAGACTGCCATGGATGATTTAGAACGAAATCAGGATTTTTCAAAGATTGGGGCAATAAAAAACGGTGAGGTATATGGTATACTTCCAACTCGCATGTATGGAGAAAGTCATGAAGTCGTACTCATGAATGCATATGGTATTGGAAAATTCCTGTATCCGAATAAATTCATGGACGTTGATCCAAAAACAATGGCAGATTATATCTTCATCTATCTGTATGGAGAACCCATCTTTGAAGAAGTAAATAAGGAGTTTGGTAACCTTGCTTTCAGCAGAATCCCTGTTTTTATGTGATCAGAGTGGTGGCGAATTGTCATTTTCTCCGCTTTTCTGAAATTCTCCTTCCAGGTTCTCACGGGATTTATGTGAACATTTAATCTGGGGCTGTTTTGTTACCTGGAGTGTACCGGAGAGAAGAGATTCGATTTGTAACGTTAGATAATTTTCATACAATTGTTTACGGTATGAATTTTTGAATTGTATCTGAAAAGAATAGATGGGCTCGCTGAGATTCGAACTCAGGATCTCCGCCATGTCAAGGCGACGTCATAACCAGCTAGACCACGAGCCCCCGATTGTGCCTTACAATGTAGCCTTCCTGTACATATATGTGTTTTGATCTGATCTTGAAAAAATGATTAGATCCTGGCAAATTTTGCCGAGTAGATACCTGGCATACCACGGATCGCTTCCATCACACCTTCCGGGACATCTCCATCCACATTGAGGACCATGATTGCCTCTTCTCCGGGTTGGAACCGTCCAACCTGCATACCGGCAATATTGATCTGATGCTCTCCAAGAATAGTAGAGGCGCGACCAATAACTCCCGGACGGTCAAGGTGCCGTGAAATGATTACTGCTCCTTCTGGCACCATGTCCATGGTATATCCGGCGATAGAAACAATTCGTGCCCCACCTTTATAGAACACTGATCCGGAGATTACCAGTTCTGTGCTATCTGTTGTCACCTTCATCGTGAGAAGATTTTTGTACCCGGCGGATTCTTCGGTGGTTGTCTCAGATACTGCAATGCCCCGATCCTTGGCAATGTAGGCAGCATTCACCATGTTTACTGGAAATCTGAGGATGGGATCCAAAAGCCCCTTAATAGCCATATGGGTGATGAGTTTTGTTGACTGCCCTAGTGTTGCGAGGTCTCCCCCATACACCATCTCCAGTTTCTGAACACGGCCATCAACGATCTGGATCATTAGTCTTCCAATGCGCTCACCAAGGGTTGCAAAAGGCTCAATCATTTCATGCTGCTCGGATGGGATAATTGGTGCATTTACAACATATTTTGCATCCCCGCCTCCGAGCACCTCAAGACACTGCCTCGCAATTGAGATGGCCACATTCTTCTGTGCTTCAACGGTGCTTGCTCCCAGATGTGGTGTTACAATGATGTTTGGAATCCCGATGAGTGGAGAGTCTTTTGGTGGCTCCTCTTCAAACACATCTATAGCGGCACCCGCAACCTTTCCTGATTTCACCGCGACAGCAAGTGCTGCCTCATCGATGATCCCTCCACGGGCACAATTGATGATCCGGACACCATCTTTCATGGTGGCTATTGTTTTTTCATTGATGATATGCCTGGTTTCTTTGATAAGAGGTGTATGGACGGTGATGATATCTGCTTTTGTGAAAAGGGTATCAAGGCTCATGGAATCAATGCCCATCTCCGCTGCTTTATCTGGAGAGATGAACGGATCATACCCGATGATATGCATGTTAAACGATGATGCGCGTTTAGCGACTTCACGACCAATACGCCCAAGTCCGACAATTCCTAGAGTCTTCTCATTGAGTTCCACTCCCATGAACTTGGATCGTTTCCACTCTCCTGCCTGCATGGATGCATTTGCCTGGGGAATATTCCGGCAAAGAGACTGCATCATGGCCATGGTATGTTCAGTTGCTGCAAGGGTATTTCCCTCTGGAGCATTCGCCACAATTACCCCATGACGGGTAGCAGCATTCATATCGATATTGTCAACTCCGGCACCCGCTCGACCAATAAACCGAAGTTTTTTGCCTGCTTCAATCACCCGCTCGGTTACCTGGGTACCAGATCGGACAAGCAGCGCATCATAATTCTCAATTGTTGCAACCAGTTCATCTTCAGAAAGCCCGGTGTTCACGTCCACCATGGCATGTTCGCGGAGAATTTCTATTCCTTCTTCCGCGAGTTCGTCACTTACAAGGATGGTATATGTCACAGTACTCTCTTAGAAATTAGAGTGAGATTACTTGATAGTTCGCAGAAATGACTGATCTTTTTTTATGTGAAGGTCTGATTGTTACTATCAGATCAGTTCAAACAAAAATCATACAATTCGTTTTCTTTTATTTTTTGCAGATTGATGAAGGCTAAAAAGTGCTGCATCACTGGTCTTTGTGTCTGCAATATTGTAGATACATACTCCTGTTTTCTTTGCATTTTGAACAAAATTTGTATCTGACTCATTAATTGTATACGGGAAAATATCTACACTGATTCCAATGTCCGAGAATAAATCCTGGAATTCTTCGATCCTATCCATCAGCCGTTTTTCACTTTCCCGAATCACTAAAAGCAGATCAATATCACTTCCTGGAACTGCTTTAAAATGTGCAAAAGAACCAAAAAGCCATACTTCAAGGATATTAGGATAATTCTGAAACCTTTCTGATACTCTAATTAATCTCTCAATAATAAGAGGATAATTAAGCCAGAATATCCTGACAGAATCTAATGATATTTCCTGCACTACTGATTGCTGCATGTGCATCCTCTCTGGTAAAGTGTTCATGGGGTGTGCCATATGTCAATCCGTCCGGATATCGGCTTATTATGTAAAGTCGGTCAAGTCGTTTTGCATGAGAAAGCAGGCCGCCATCGATATCAATTGAATCAATTAATCCAATTAATAATTTCTCTGCAGAATGACCCCAGGCATCTCCTCCGAAATACTGATACAGAGATTTTATAGACTTTTCTGCAGCTTGTTGTGAGATAAAACAAGCCCACTCATAATTTCCTGCCATGCAATTATCAACTGCGGCTTTTAGATCATATTTTGCCTGCACTATCCAATCATGGCTTCGTTCGGGCATAAAAAAATTAAATTTATCTATCAAACAAGGATGTTTGTACATCCCGGTCAACCATGGTCACACACCGGTCATCAGATAACTCATCCCTGATCTCAACCGGATAACACCCGGTCAGGCACCCAAGACACAGGTCATGACGGGGAAGTCCGATACTGTCCACCAGCGAATCAATTGAGAGATAATGAAGACTTGTCGCGGTAATACTTTTCCTGACCTCTTCAACATCTTTATCACTTCCAATTAATTCAGCTCTGGTAGGCATGTCAACACCAAGGTAACAGGGTGCTTTGATGATCGGAGATCCAATTCTCATATGTATCTCTCTAGCACCCGCTTCCCGCATAGTTTCAATTATCCGCCGTGATGTAGTTCCTCTGACGATGGAATCATCAACGAGAATGATTGATCGATCACGAAGATGATCCGGAATTGGATTTAACTTTATCCTGACTGCCCGTTCACGCTTTTCCTGTGTCGGCATGATAAACGTGCGACCCATGTACCTGTTTTTAATCAGGCACTCCATGAACGGAATAGATGATCGTTCTGAAAAGCCAACAGCATAAGCAGTTCCCGAATCAGGAACGGTACATACTGCATCTGCCTTTAATGGATTTTCTTCGTAGATTTGAGCTCCGATTTTTCGTCTGACATCATAAACTAATGAACCATCAATGAATGAATCAGCTCTTGCAAAATAGATGTACTCAAACACACAATGGCCTTTCCGGGAGGCTACCGCAATCTGCTTAAATTTGATGCCATCTTCAGAAATATGGAGCATCTCACCTGGATGGACATCCCGTTCATACTTCCCGTTCAGTGCATCAATAGCAACGCTCTCTGATGCTACTATATATCCGGATTCTGTTCTGCCAAAACAGAGCGGGCGAATCCCATGAGGATCACGAAATGCATAGAGATCCCCGTCAAAGAGCATCACAACCGAGTATGAACCCTTCAGACAGGCCATGCATTTTTTCACCGCGTCTTCAATCGTCCCTCCTTTTCTTATGGACTCGGTGATTATCTTGGAAATGATCTCAGTATCAGAAGTAGACCAGAATATCTGTCCCCGGTCCTCAAACTGTGTCCGAAGTTCCCGATAATTCACCAGGTTTCCATTATGCGCAATAGCAATAACATGCCCGCGAAAGGTGAATAAAAACGGTTGTATGTTTTCAGGCCTGTTTTCTCCGGTGGTCGGATACCTGACATGCCCGATTCCTGCTGACCCTACAAGAGATTGTAGGATCTGTTCACTGAAGACTTCGGAGACAAGTCCGTTGCCCTTGTGTTTGCACAGACCTGAACCGTTAAATGTAGCTATACCGGCACTCTCCTGGCCGCGATGCTGGAGAGCATATAACGCATAATAAAGAGAAAAAGAGACGTCGGCAGAATTCCTGATGCCAACGATCCCGCACATGATTAATGAGTTGCAACTTTTGGCCGCTTGGTTATCCAGCCGTAAGAGCGCATGCGGGTAGAGCGACCAAATCCACATGATGAACAGATTTTATGTCGCTTGTGGTAGGACATCCGGCCGCATCGTCTGCAGGTCAGATGAGTCTGTGTCTGTCTCTTTCCTCGTGATGGTGTTCCTTTTGACATTATGTTACCTCTTTATTGGGGATTCGGGGAGATGTAGATTACATTATCGCCGCGAATAATCAGGGTACCAATACTGTGAGCCTGCCCCTCCACAATTTCCTCGGCTTTGTCAAGAACAAGGTTCATGTGGACATCATATCCCTGGAGAACTCCCTTGATTTCCCTGCCCCCTTTAAGGGATATCAGGACTGGTTGGCGAT